>DATBBL010000145.1:0-8516 GCA_036271015.1 Acidimicrobiia bacterium | reverse complement strand
GCCGGATCGCGGCGACGGTGCCGGTCCCGCCCTGGCTCGCGCCCGTGACCAGTGCCACCCGTCCCGCGGCCGCGTTGGGCATGACGCTCCCCTCTCTCGAAGATGCGTCACTTCAGCGTGTATATCGCGGTCAAGTGACGCAACCTGGGTGGGTGGGTGGGGTCAGGCGTGGGCGCCGCCGTCGATGCGGAGGGCGGTGCCGGTGACGAAGCGACCGTCGTCGGACGCGAGCATGGCGATCACCGACGCGACGACGTCGGGCGGCGCGAAGCCCTCGGCCACGATCGGCGACATCTTGGCGAACAGGCCCCAATCGGCGTCGCCGGGGATCATCCCGCCGGTGGTCTCCGTGATCCCGCTCTGGATGCTCCCCGGCGCGACGGCGGTGACCCGGATCCCGCGCTTGCCGTACTCGATGGCCAGGGCGTGGGTCATGGCGTCGATGCCGCCCTTGCTCGCCGCGTACGCGGCCATGTACGGGTGACCGAACGCGGCCGACGTCGAGCTGAAGTTCACGATCGCGGCATGGTCGGACGCGAGCAGCGCGGGGATGGCCGCGCGGCACATGAGGAACGTGCCGGTGAGGTTGACGCCGATCACCTGGTTCCACATGTCGAGGGTGCACTCGTGGGTGTTGGCGGCGCGGAGGATGCCCGCCGCGTTCACGAGCACGTCGAGCCCACCGAGGCGGTCGACCGTCTCGCGGACGCCGGCGTCCACGGCCTGCTCGTCGGCGATGTCGAGCACCCCGGTGGTGAGGCGCTTGCCAGTGCCCTCGGCCTCGGCGAGCTCGGTGGTGCCGACCAGGCCGGGCTCGTCGACGTCGACGGTGTGGACCGTGCCCGCCTCCTGGAGGAGCCGGAGGACGGTGGCCCGCCCGATCCCCGAGCCTCCGCCCGTCACGATGATGCGCCGGTCCTGGAACCGCTCCATGTCCGTACCTCCGGGTCGAGGCCCTTCTTCTAGCATTCGTCGATGCTCGAAACACTGCGCTCGGTCATGCGGTTCCGGCGCCTGCAGCTCGACCCGGTCCAGCGCCGGCTCGCCCGCGCCGCCAACGTGCACGACCTGCGGGTGATGGCCCGTCGACGGCTGCCCCGCGGCGTGTTCGACTACATCGACGGTGGCGCGGAGGACGAACGCACCATGGCGGAGAATTCCGCCGCCTTCCACCGCATCGGGTTCCACCCCCGCATCCTCCGGGGCGTGGGCGTGCCCGACCCCTCCACGACGCTGCTCGGACGGCCGCTGCCGCTCCCGCTCGTGCTGGCGCCCACCGGGTTCACCCGCATCGCCGACCCCGACGGCGAGCTCTCGGTGGCCCGCGCCGCCGCCCGCGCCGGCCTGCCGTACACCCTCAGCACGCTGGGCACCCGGTCGATCGAGGAGGTCGCCGCGGTCAGCGAGGGGCGGAAGTGGTTCCAGCTGTACATGTTCCGCGACCGCGGCCTGGTCGAGGAGATGGTGAAGCGCGCCGCGGCCTCCGGGTACGAGGCGCTGGTGTTCACCGTCGACCTCACCGTGCACGGCCGCCGGGAGCGCGACGTGCGGCGCGGCTTCGAGCTGCCGCCGAAGATCGGCCTCGACACGCTGCTCGACGGCGCCATCCACCCGGGCTGGACCTGGAGCTTCGTGCGGGGGGAGCCGATCCGCTTCGCCAACGTGGCCGGCCAACACGTCGGCGACGGCTCCACCGCGGTGTCGCTGGCCGACTACATCGCCAGCCAGATGGATCCCGGTCTCACCTGGCGCGACGCCGAGTGGTTGCGCTCGATCTGGGATGGTCCCGTCATCATCAAGGGCATCCAGACCGTGGCCGACGCCCGCATCGCGGCCGACGAGGGTATCGACGCCATCGCGCTCTCGAACCACGGTGGTCGCCAGCTCGACTCCGCGCCCGCCATCATCGACCTGGTGGCGCCCGTCGCCGACGCGGTGGGGGACCGCATCGAGATCATCTGTGACGGCGGGGTGCGGCGCGGGAGCGACATCGTCAAGGCCGTCGCCCTCGGTGCCCGCGCCTGCATGGCCGGGCGCGCCTACCTCTACGGGCTGGGCGCGGCGGGGGAGCGCGGCGTCGACCACGTCCTGTCGCTGTTCGACGCCGACGTGCGACGGATCATGGCCCTCATCGGCGCCCACGACGTCGCCGCGCTGACCCGCGAGCTGGTCTCGGTCCCGACGCCGCGGTAGTCCCCAGCCCGAGCGTCTCGGGGTTCGGGGTGGTATCACCCCCCCAACTCCGAGATGTTCGCTCCCCCGGGGGGTGCGGGCGCGGTCAGCGGCCGGGGAGGGTGCCGCCGTCGACGGTGTAGAGCTGGCCGGTGATCCAGGAGCCCTGGTCGGAGCAGAGGTACACCGTCATCCAGCCGATGTCCTCGCCGGCACCGGCGCGCCCCAGGGGGATCTGGCGCTCCACCATGGCGTCCCACCGCTCGCCGCGGGGGATGTCGTCGAGCCGGTAGGTGTCGATGATGCCGGGGCAGATCGCGTTGACGCGGATGCCGTCGTGCCCGAGCTCGGACGCCATCGCGCACGTGAGCGCGTGGATGCCCGCCTTCGAGGCCGCATACGCCGCGGTGCGCGCCGCCATCATCTTCCCGCCGATCGACGAGATGTTGACGATGCTCCCGCCGTCGCCCTGTGCGACCAGCCGCCGGCCGAAGGCGCGGCTCATGTAGAAGGTGCCGTTGAGGTTCACGTCGATCACGGTCCGCCACTGCTCGATGGGCAGGTCGATCACCGGGACCCGGTCCTCACCCCGCGCCGCGCCCGCGTTGTTGACGACGATGTCGACCCGCCCGAGCTCGCCGACCACCTGGTCGGCCAGGCGCTCGACCGCGTCGACGTCGGCGACGTCGCTGACGACGGCCACCGCCCGCCGTCCGAGCGCGCGCACCTCGTCGGCGACCGACTCGATGTCGCGCCAACCGGCCTGCTTCTCGTCGTCCGGATAGCGCTCGGGGGGACGACCGGTGCCGGTGAGCACCACGTCGCAGCCGGCCCGCGCCAGCTCGACCGCGATGGGCCGCCCGATGGAACGCATGCGCCCGGCCCCGGTGACCACCGCGACCTTGCCGTCGAGACCGGTCAACATCAGTGCGCTCATCCCCGGAGTCTGGCGCACGCTCGCCGCGTGCGTCGGTTCGACCGGGGCCGACGTGATGGTGAGCGCGAAATTCCCCCCGCGGCACCGACGCCGGGCTGACACCATGAGGCGATGGGCGAGGGGCTGCGGGAGACGTCGCGGACGAAGCTGCGCCGCCGGGCCGACCGGGGCAGCTTCGACCGCGCGCTCGCGCACGCGATCCTCGACGAGGCCCTGGTCGCGCACGTTGGCTTCGTGGTCGACGGCCGGCCGGCCGTCCTCCCGATGACGTACGGCCGGGTGGACGACACGCTCTACCTCCACGGCCCGGTCGGCAACGGGATGCTCCGCGCCGCCAGCGGCGCCGACGTGTGCGTGACCGTGACGCTGCTCGACGGGCTCGTCCTCGCGCGCGCCGCCATGCACCACTCGATGAACTACCGCTGCGTCGTGCTCTACGGACGGGCCGAGCGCGTCGACGGCGAGGCGGAGAAGCGCCGGGCCTTCGACGCAGTGGTGGAGCACTCGGTGGCGGGACGCAGCGCGGTCGCCCGCCCCGCCAACGACCTCGAGCTCCGGAAGACGCTCGTGCTGCGCCTCCCCATCGACGAGGCATCGGTGAAGGTGCGGGCGGGTGGCCCGGTCGACGACCCCGAGGACCTCGGGCTGCCGGTGTGGGCCGGGGTGGTCCCCGTGCGGTTGGAGCGGGGCGAGCCGGTGGCGGACCCCGGCGCGGTCACGCGTTGAGGTTGCCCTCGAAGTCGCCGAGGTCGGGTTGCTCCGGTTCGCCCTCGACGTCGATCTCGACCTCGCGGTCGGGGTCGCTGGCGATGGGCTCCGGCACTCCCTCCTCCTCGACCTGATCGTCGGTGACGGTGCGCTCGGCGTCGATGTCGGCATCGACCTCGTCGGGACTGCGTTCGGTCACGCGAGCCCGGTACCCGCGCCGGCGGGCCCCGAAACGAGCATGATGACGGGATGACCGGGGTGCGGGCGTGAGCGGGATCGAGATGATCAACGCGGTCACGCTGGTGACCGCCGACATGGCCCGCTCCCACGCCTTCTACGCCGCGCTCGGCTTCGACATGATGCTCGGCGGACCCCAGGCGGCGTTCACCACCTACCGCGTCGGCCAGGGCTTTCTGAACGTCCAGCTCGATCCCGCGCACGCGCCGGTGCCGGCGATCTGGGGCCGGGTCATCTTCTGGGTCGCCGACGTCGACGTGATGCACGCGCGGGCCCGGGCCCACGGCTACGAGCCCGAGATGGCGCCGGCCGATGCCCCCTGGGGGGAGCGGTACTTCCACGTCCTCGACCCCGACGGCCACGAGCTCAGCTTCGCCCGCCTCCTGTAGCCGGACGGCCGGGATCAGGGCAGGGTGTCGCGATCGTGCGGCGCGTCCCAGTCGACGTCGGGGAGGTCGGGGAGGATCCGGTTGCTGCGGATGCCGGCGCCGGTGCCGAAGGTGCCCCGCACGATGTGGTCGAGGTCGGTGGTCTCGCGGAACGCCCGACGCCCGTAGAGGTCGCGCACGTAGGCCCACAGGTGGGGGTGGTCGACGAGCCGCTTGCGGGTGAGCCGCCCGAGGGGCACCGCGACCGCGTCGAAGCGGATGAGGTTCACGTACAGGAGCAGGTCGGCGTCGGTGATGCCGTCGCCGACGAGGAAGCGCCGCTGACCGAGGCGGGCCTCGAACGAGGCGAGCGCGTCGTAGACGCGGTTGCTGGTCGCGTCGTACGCCTCCTGGTCGGGCGCGGCCATCGCCGCGTAGGCGCCGGTCGCCAGGGTGCGCACGATCTCGGTGTCGGTGCGCTCGATGTCGTCGCGCCGGGCGGCCGGGTACAGGTCGACCGCGGGATCCGCCCACTCGGCGAACTGGGTCTCGAGGTCGATGGTCATGGTGGCGTAGTGGTTGCTGACCAGCCGGTTGGTCTCGCGGTCCCACAGCGCGGGTACCGAGATGTGGCCGGCGAAGTCGGGATCGGTCGCCAGGTAGGCCTCCTGCAACAACGTGAAGCCGTTCACCGGATCCGGTTCGTGGCCCCGGCCCTCGCGGAAGGCCCAGCCGCGACCGTCGCGCACGGGGTCGACCGCGGACGACGAGACGATGCCGTCGAGCCCCCGGAGCTTCAGTGCGATCAGCGGCCGTTGCGCCCACGGGCAGTAGAGCGAGTAGTAGAGGTGGTAGCGCCCGGGTTCGGCGCGGAACGGCGACGAGCCGTCGTCGGTGATGCGACCGTCGATGGGGTAGGTGAGCGTGGCGATGTCACCCCGCTGCACGTAGGCCCCGGGCGGTGGCGCGTAGTCGCCGTAGTGATCGAAGTCGACCGGGCTGGCGACTCCACCGAGCGAGACCGTCATCAGTACTCCTCCGTCAACCCGAGCGCGAGCTCGGCGAGCTGGGCGACGGTGCCGGTCACCCGGGCCGCCCGCTCGGGATCGGTGTGCTCGACGCGCCGGGCACCGCCCTGGGCGATGACCGCGAGCTTGTAGGTCGCGAACGCGCGGTAGAAGTCGATCTGCGCGAGACCGGTACCGCTGGTGACCGCGTAGCGCTCGAGCAGGGAGTCGACGTCGGGGAACCCGGCGTTGGCGCGGTGCGCCTGCGGCTTGCGGTTGCGCCACATGATCTCGCCGACCTCGGTCCAGTAGACCGCGACCATCCCGACGTCGGTGAGCGGATCGCCGAGCGTCGACATCTCCCAATCGAGGACGGCCTGGATGCGCGTGGGGTCGTCGCGGCGGTACATCGTGTTGTTGAAGCTGTAGTCGCCGTGGACGATCGCGTGGCGGCTCTCCTCGGGGAGCCGTCGTTCGAGGCGACGCGCGACCTCGTCGACGACCGGCATCTCGACCGTCTTCGACTTCTCCCACTGCGTCTGCCAGCGCGCCACCTGCCGGGCGAGGTAGCCGGCGGGCCGGCCGAAGCCGCCCAGGCCGACCGCCTCGTAATCGACCGCGTGCAGTCGGGCCAGCACGTCGACCAGCTCGTACGACGCCGCCCGGCCCTGGTCCTCGGTGAGCGAGGCGGTGGCGTCGACGTCGTCGTACACCACGCCGTCGAGGTACTCCATCATGTAGAAGGGGGCGCCGATCACCGACTCGTCGTCGCACGCGGCGGCCTGCGCCGCGACCGGCACGTCGGTGGCCTCGAGCGCCGACTGCACCCGGTGCTCGCGGCCCATGTCGTGCGCGGTCGCGAGGACGTGGCGGAGCGGCGGCCGGCGCAGCACCCACTCGTGCTTCCCGTCGGCGACCTTGAACGTGAGGTTCGACGACCCGCCCGCGATCTGCGTCACCTCGACGGTCCCGTTCGCGTCGGGGACGTGCTCCGCGATCCAGGGACCGAGGCGCTCCGGCGGGACCGCCTCGGCCACGTCGACCGGGTTGGTCTGCTCCGCCGCCATCAGATTGGTCGATTCCGTTGCGGCGTCCCGGCCATCCGGCCACGCCTCCACTGCATCTCCATCAGACTGGTCGATTCCGTTGCGGCGTCCCGGCCATCCGGCCACGCCTCCACTGCATCTCCATCAGAAGTTGGCCGCCTCGTGGTCGAGGAGCTCGGCGAAGCGCTCGCGCAGCTCGGCCTTCCGGGTCGGCACGTGGCGGCTGGGCCAGCCCTCGACCGGCTTGTAGGCCTTGGCCTTCTTGGTGGCGACGAACGACTTGTGCACCTCGTCGGCACCGTCGGCGATGCGCATCTGCCGGGCCATCACGTACATGGTCGCGAGCGGCAGGTCGGTCGACCAGCCCAGCGCGCCGTGGACCTGGATGGCGCGGTCGATCACGTCGTGGAGCACCCGGGCACCCCAGAACTTGAGCTCTGCGATCTCGACCCGCGCCTTCGACGCGCCCTCGGTGTCCCACACCCAGGCGCTGTGCAGGGCCATGAGTCGCAGCGCCCGGATGTCGGCCGACGACTCGGCGATCATCTCCTGGATCATCTGCTTCTCGATGAGCAGCTCGCCCTTGGTGTTCCGGCTCACCGCCCGTTCGCACATCATGTCGAACGCGGCCTCGCACTGGCCGACCCACCGCATCGCGTGATGGATCCGGCCCCCGTTCAGGCGCTTCTGCGCGAGGACGAAGCCGTCGCCCTCGTCGCCGACGCGATTCGTCACCGGCACCCGGCAGTCGCGGAGGAAGATCTCCCCGTGCCCACCGGACCGGAAATGGCCGGGGTAGGGGTGGGCCATGTTGAACACGTCACGGGCGATGTCGAGACCGGGCGTGCCCTTGGGGATGATGAAGAACGACGCCGCCTTGTGGGGCGGGTTGTCGGGGTTGGTCACCGCCATCATGAGGATGAAGTCGGCCTTCGACGCGTTGGACGCGAACCACTTGTGCCCGTTGACCACGTACTCGTCGCCGTCGCGCTCGGCACGCGTCGCGATCATGGTCGGGTCGCTCCCCGAGAACTGGGGCTCGGTCAAGGAGAAGGACGACGTGATCTCGCCGCGCAACAGCGGTCCGAGCCACTGCTCCTTCTGCTCGGGCGTCCCGCCGATGGCGATGAGCTCGCTGTTGCCGGAGTCGGGCGCCTGGTTGCCGAACACTCCGGGCGCAGCACTGCAGCGGCCGAGGATCTCGTGCATCAACGCCAGCTTCACCTGACCGTAGCCCTGACCACCGAGCTCGGGGTCGAGGTGGCAGGCCCAGAGGTTGCGCTCCTTGACCTGCTGCTTGAGCGGCTCGGTCGCGCGCTTCCACGAGTCGTCGCTCATGTCGTCGTAGAAGAGCGACAAGGGCTCGATCTCCTCGTCGACGAAGGTGCGCATCCACTCGAGCTGGGCGGCGAACTCCGGATCGGTCGAGAAATCCCAAGCCATGACGCGGAGTATAAGGTCGGTCCGTGGGGCAGCTCCCGGGCCGGATCGCCGTCGTCACCGGGGGCGGGCGGGGGATCGGGCGGGCGCTGGCGCTGCGCTTCGCCCGCGAAGGCGCCACCGTCGTGGTCTCGTCCCGCACCGCCTCCGACCTCGACGCCGTGCTCACCGCGGTGGCCGACGAGGGCGGTGCACCCGGACTGGCGGTCGTCGCCGACGCGTCCGACCGCGACGACGCGCGCCGCCCGGTGGAGGAGGCGCTCGCGAGCTTCGGTCGCGTCGACGTCCTCGTGAACAACGTGGGTGGCACGGTCGGCCGGGCCCACGATCCGTTCACGGGTGACGACGCGTCGTTCGAGGACACGCTCACCCTGAACCTCACCTCGGCGTGGTGGACGACCCGCGCCGCGCTCCCGACGATGCGCGAGCACGGGTTCGGTCGCATCATCAGCATCGGGTCGGGTGCAGCCAAGCGCGCCTCCGGGACGCTGGCCTACACCACCGCCAAGCACGGGCTCATCGGGTTCACCAAGCAGCTCGCGCAGGCGAGCGGCACCCACGGCATCACGGTGAACCTCCTGTGCCCGGGGTGGACCAACAC
>DATBBL010000144.1:0-4267 GCA_036271015.1 Acidimicrobiia bacterium | reverse complement strand
CGCCGCCCGCGGTACCAGAGGGTGCGGCCGTCGCGGAGCGAGGCGCGGTACTCATCGGCGGTCGTCAGGCCCATCGCGGCACTCTAGACGGCGGTCATAAGCTGACTCGATGACCGATGGCCTGGTCTGGGAGCAGCGTCCCGTGCTCCGTCGCCCCCTCCTCATCGCTGCCTTCTCCGGTTGGAACGACGCGGGCGACGCCGCCACCGGCGCCGCCGACTGGCTCATCCGCCAGAGCGACCCGCGGCGCATCGCTTCGATCGAACCCGACGAGCACCTCGACTACCAGTCGCACCGTCCGCAGGTCGAGCTGGTCAACGGCGTGACGCGCGCGATCACATGGCCGGCCAACGACTGCTTCGTCGTCACGTTCGGCGAGCGCGACGTCGTGGTGCTGCGCGGCATCGAACCGAACATGCGGTGGAAGTCGTTCTGCAATGCAGTGCTCGCGGTCGCGTCGGAGACCGGCTGCGAGATGGTGGTGACGCTCGGCGCCCTGCTCGGCGACGTGCCCCACACGCGCGCCGTGCGCGTGACCGGCACGGCCTCCGACCCGCAGCTGATCAACGGGCTCGAGCTCACCCGCTCGCAGTACCAGGGCCCCACGGGCATCGTCGGCGTGCTGCACGACGCATGCCGCGCCGGCGGCCTGCGCTCGGCGTCGCTGTGGGCGCCCGTGCCCCACTACGTGGCCACACCGCCGAACCCGCCGGCGACGCGCGCGCTGCTCGAGCGCGTCGCGCAGCTCGCCGAGCTGCCGCTCGACCTCCACGGGCTCGACCAGCTCGTCGATCTCTGGCGGGTGCAGGTCGACCACGCGATCCGCGACAACGACGAGGTCACCGACTATGTGCGCGAGCTCGAGGGCCGCGTCGACGCCGAAGACGCCAGCGAGCGCGGCATCGTGCTCGGCGGCCACCCCGCGGGCGGCGGCTCGGTCCCGAACGCCGATGACCTCGCCGCCGAGGTGGAACGCTTCCTCCGAGAGCAGGACGGCGAGGGCTGAACCTGTTCGCACGGCGGCTGCTCCGCCCGCGCACCCACGGCGTCGCGGCCTGGTACACCACCGGGGTGCGGGTGGTCACCGGCCTGCTGTTCGTGACCTTCTCGCTGGGCAAGTTCGTCGACCACGCGGCCGAGACGGCCGACTTCGAGCACTACGGCATTCCCGCGCCCGAGGTCGCCACGTACCTCGTCGGGACGCTCGAGCTCGTGGGGGGCGCGCTGCTCGTGGTCGGGCTGCTCACCCGTCCGACGGCCGCCCTCCTCGCCGCCAACCTGGTCGGGGCCATCGCCACGGCCGGACGGGTGGACGGCGGGAGCTTCCACCTGGGGGTCGCTCCGGCCCTGCTGGTGGCGATGCTGTTCCTGGTGTGGGCCGGGCCCGGCGTCCTCGCCGTCGACCGGATGCTGCTCCCCCGCGACGCCGCGTGACGCGGCCCCGTCACCCGACGAAGTCGCGCGCGACCGCCTCCCACAACTGCGTCGACAACGCGAGGGACTCCTGGTCGACCCGCTCGTCGTTGCCGTGGAACATGGTGGCGAAGTCCTCGTAGGGCAACCGCTTCGAGAACAGCCCGAAGCCGTAACCCACCGCGCCGGCGCGCCGGAAGAACCGATTGTCGGTGCCACCGACCATGAGCATGGGCACCAGCGCCGAGCCCTCGCACATACCCGCGCTGATGCGGGCCAGCGAGTCCCACAACGGCGTGTCGGTCGGCGACGACGTGGCCGGGTCGTCGTTCGACTCGATCTCCACCTGGTCCGCGAGGTCGCCGAGCGCCTCGCGCAGGAGCGCGGTGGCGTCGGCGCCGCTCTGACCCGGCAGCGTGCGGATGTCGACCTCGAGATCGACGCGGTCCGGGATGACGTTGGTCTTGGTCCCCCCGTGGGCGACGGTCGGCGCGAAGGTCGTGTGCGTGCACGCGTGGTACAGGCGGGCGCTCCCGAGTGGCAGCTCGGCCAGCACGCCGTCGAAGTCGTCGGGGCTCAGGAGCGCCCGGGCGATCTCGGGATCGAGGTGCATGCCCTCGACGAACTGGCGCCACGACTCGTGGATCTGCGTCTGGGGCCGGAACTCGGCGATCCGGCGCACCACCTCGGCGGCGGTGACGAGCGCGTTGTCGGTGCGGAACGGCTGCGAGCCGTGCCCCGGCGTGCCCCCGACCCGGATCTTGGTCCAGAACGTGCCCTTCTCCGCCACGAGCACCGGGAGGCGGGGGCCCGCGGACGACGGGATCTGGAAGCCGCCGGACTCGGTCAGCACGTAGTCGGCGTAGATCGCGTCGCGCTCGTGGTCGAGCAGCCAATCGGCGCCCCACCGGCCCAGTGCCTCCTCGTCGGCGACCGCGAAGTAGATCACCGTGCCGCGGGGACGGAACCCGCTGTCGGCGAGGCGACGGAAGGCGACCGCCTGCGACGCGGTCAGGTTGAGCATGTCGATCGCACCTCGCCCCCACACGAAGCCGTCGACGACGTCGGCGCCGAACGGGTCGCGGCTCCACCCGTCGGGGTTCACCGGCACGACGTCGGTGTGGCCCATGAGCATGAGCGTCGGCGCGTCGGGGTCGGTGCCCTCGAGCTTGGCCACCAGGCTCTGGCGCCCCGGTTGCGGCTCGTAGAGCTCGTGATCCCCCGCGCCGGCGAGGTAGCCGGCGAGCAGGTCGACGCTGCGGTGCTCCTCCCCCGACGTCAGCGTGCCGTCGTTGACGCAGCGGTTGCGGATCAGCTGCCGCAGGACGTCGGTGACCTCGGCGGTCGGATCGTCGGATCGGCTCACGTCGCCACGCTAGACCTCGCGCGCGGCGAGGGCGCCCAGCTCCGCGAACGCGTCCTCGATCCCGCCGGCGACGACCTCGAGGTCGCGACCGGCGTCGCCGTCGCCGATCAGGCCGAAGTGCAGCTGGCCGCAGTACGACAGGATCGCCACGTTGAGGGTGAGGTTCCGCGACAGCGGAACGACCGGGTACACCTCGAGCATCCGCGCCCCGAGGCAGTACAGCGGCACCTGCGGGCCGGGGATGTTGGTGATCATGAGGTTGGCGAAGCGTTGCGCGTGCGCGGCGCGCGCGGCGAGTCCGAGCATGGTCGGCGCCGCGTAGTCGGACAGGCCGAGGAGCGCGGCTGCGCCGACCGCCTGGCGGCGTTCCTTGAGGTCCGCGGTGGTGCGGCGCACCGCGGCCAGGCGCACGAGCGGATCCGGTTCCCCGACCGCGAGGGGCACCAGCATCGCGGAGATGCGGTTCCCGAGCTGCATGCGCTGGTCGTCGTCGCGCACCGACACCGGGCAGAAGACCTTCAGGACCAGCTCGGGCCGGAGCTCGCCGCGGGCGTCGAGCAGCCGCGCCACGGCCGTCCCGACCCCGGCGAGGATGACGTCGTTGATGGTGCCGCCGAACGCGGCGCGCACGCGCTTCACGTCGTCGACCGAGACGCGTACGGTCTCGAAGCGGCGACCGCGCCCGACCGGCGCGTTGAGCGACAGCCGCGGCGCCACTACCTGGGCGTCGACGAGCGACCCGATCGAGCGCCCGAGGTCGGCCGCGCGCGCCAGCGCCTCGCGCGGGGCGTCGGCGAGCTGGCGCGCGGTGCCGACCAGCTCGGTGGGACGGCTGAGCCGCTCCCGCGCGCTGTCGAGCATGAGCCGGGTGGGATCGGGGGCGGGCGCGGCCACCCACTCGTCGGGCGGCAGCAGGGTCGGTTCGGCGGTGAAGTCGAGGAGCACGGTCGCGATGTCGACGCCGGAGATGCCGTCGGTGAGGGTGTGGTGCGACTTGTGCACGAGGCCGACGTGCTCACCGTGGTCGACCCCCTCGACGAACCACAGCTCCCACAGCGGTCGGCGTCGGTCGAGCACCTGCACCGTGAGTCGCTCGGCGAGCTCGCGCAGCTGTCGTCGGGTTCCCGGCGCCGGCAGCGCGGTGACGCGCACGTGATCCGCGATGTCGAAGCCCTCGTGGTCGACCCACACCGGCCGGCCCTGCCCGAGGGGCACCGCCATGACCCGCTTGCGGAACCGGGGGATGAGCTGCAGGCGGGAGGCGACGAGGGCCCGTACCTCGTCGAGGCGGAAGCGACCCCGCGCGTCGTAGAACGGCTCGCGTTCGAGCACCGCCACCGCGCCCACGTGCATCGGCGTCTCGGGGCGCTCCAGGTGGAGGAAGCTCTCGTCGAGTCCGGACAGCCGGTCGTACACGGCGGCAGGTGCCATCACGCCGAGCGTACGAGGTCGGTCGTGAGCTCGGGTCCTCGACACGACGTCATCCCG
>DATBBL010000143.1:0-7095 GCA_036271015.1 Acidimicrobiia bacterium | reverse complement strand
AGGTCGTCGAACGCCACGACGGTCTCACCGCTCCCGCTCAGGCGACGGCAGAGGTTCGCGCCGATGAAACCTGCGCCACCCGTCACGACGATGCTCACGGCCGCCAAGGCTATCGACCGCTCCCGTGCCTCCTGTTCGCGTCGCTCCGCGACGTCGTCCCGCTCTCCGAGCACGCCTCCGCTACGTTCCTGACCGTGCCGCGGCTGTTCCTGTCTCCACCCGACGTCGGCGCGCGCGAGCGGGCGCGGCTGCTCGAGGCCTTCGACTCGAACTGGATCGCGCCACTCGGGCCCGACGTCGATGCCTTCGAGCAGGAATTCGCGGCCTTCGTCGGTGCGCAGGCGGCCGCCGCGCTCTCGAGCGGCACCGCGGCGTTGCACCTCGCGTTGGTGCTGCTCGGAGTGGGCCCCGGCGACGACGTCCTGGTGCCGTCGCTCACGTTCGTGGCGTCGGCGAACGCGGTCGTCTACGTGGGCGCGCGGCCGGTGTTCCTCGACAGCGACCGCGGCACGTGGAACGTCGATCCCGGCTTGGTGGAGGAGGAGTTGGCGGCCCGCTCCCACGCCGGACGCGAGCCGCCGGCCGCGTTCATCGGTGTCGACCTCTACGGGCAGTGCGCCGATTGGGACCCGATCCTCGCGTCGTGCGCGGCGTACGGCGTGCCGGTCATCGAGGACGCGGCCGAGGCGCTGGGAGCGACGTACCGCGGCCGGCCCGCGGGCTCGTTCGGTGCCTTGAACGTGTTCTCGTTCAACGGCAACAAGATCATCACCACGAGTGGTGGCGGAATGTTGACGGCCGACGACCCGGCCGTGATCGAGCGGGTGCGTCACCTGAGCACGCAGGCGCGCGACCCGGCGCCGCACTACGAGCACGCCGAGATCGGCTTCAACTACCGGATGAGCAACCTGCTCGCGGCCGTCGGCCGGGCGCAGCTCGAAGGCCTCCCGGCCAAGGTGAGGCGCCGGCGCGAGATCAACGCGCGCTATCGCGACGCCTTCGGCGGCGTCGACGGGATCGGGTTCATGCCCGACGCCGCCACGGGTCGACCCACGAATTGGCTCACCGTCGTCACCGTCGCCGATCCCGCCGCCGTTCGCCTCCATCTCGAGTCCCTCGACATCGAGGCCCGCCCGGCGTGGAAGCCCATGCACCTGCAGCCGCTGTTCGCCGACTGTCAGAGGCGCGGCGGCGCGGTGGCCGAGGAGATCTTTCGCACGGGTCTGTGCCTGCCGAGCGGCTCGGTCATGACCGACGACGACGTCGACCGGGTCGTGGCGGGTGTCCTTCAGGTGGTGGAATCGGCGTAGCGGCGGCGGTTGAGCGCGCGGCGCAGCGTGTCCTCGAGGCCGAGACCGCCGGCGACCTTGCGGCGGAACCAGCGGGTGCCGTCGCTCACCTGGATGGGGGAGCGCGCCAACCGGTACGGATCCGTGGCGCCGTACCGGTTCCCGTGCGTGCCGGCGACCGCGGCGGAGTCGAAGCGGGCGCGCACCGCGGCGTCGGCGGCCGCGGAGCCCATCACCGCTTTCGGGTAGGCGAAGTGCCGGGCGCGGACGCCCAACCGCTCGCCGATGAGGTCGATCGACCGGTCGAGCTCGCCGTCGACCTCCTCGACGGGCAACCGGTCGAGCAGGGCGTGCGCGTGGGTGTGAGATCCGACGCCGACCAGTCCGGTGCTCACGGCGTCGCGCAGTGCGGGCCACGTGATCGGTGCGCCATCGTCGGGGAACGCGATCTCGCGTTCGACGAAGTCGGTGGTGACGTAGAGCGTGACCGGCACCCGGTGCTCGACCAGCACCGGCAGCGCGACCTCGGCGAAGTCGGCGGTGCCGTCGTCGAAGGTGACCGCGACCATCGGCTTCCGCGGCGCGCCCGCATCGGCGAGGCGGGTCAGGCCGTCGGTGAGGGTCACGACCGTCGTCTCGGTGGCGAGGAACGCCATCTGCTCGGTGAAGAGCGGGAGCGGAAGGTCGACCTCGACCGGCGTCCGGCGCCCGACCCGGTGGTAGATGAGGACCACCAACCCGGGCGCGGGCGGGCGCACGGTGTCGACGACCGCCGACGTGACCTTCAGCGTCGTCCGGGCGGCGCTCACCGGGGTGAGGCTAGAGCGAGGGTCCGAGCGGGCGTGACAGCGAGCGTGCCTGGTCGTCTCTCCATCGGGAGGGAAATGTCGGGCCCCGTCGCGGCCTGACGGCGTCGCCGGCCCGCTCGGCCGGACTGCGGGGACGGCCGGTGGACATCGCGGGGCAAACGGCGGTCGGAGCGGTGTCCTCGACGGGCGAACCGCGACGGGTCGGACGCGGCGTCGCCCGCCACCGCGATCGGGTCGGTGCGCCGTGAGTCTGACGCTCCGGCTCGAATCGCCCGCGTGCGGGCGCGACCAGCTCGGACTCCGGCGGACCCCTCGACGCGCCGCGTGGTACGCGTGCGCGCTGCTCGTCGGTGCTCTGCTCGTGGTGGGTTCGGCGGTGGTGCTCGATGGCCGGTGGCCCGCACCCGGCCCGCTCCTGCTGCTGGCCGTGCCGCTGGCGCTGTGCGCGCACCGGTTCGGGGTGTTCCCCGACGAGACGGGCGTAACGGACGCCGCGGTGATCTTCGCTGCCATGGTGGCCTTTCACGACCGCGCACCGTGGGTGGGCCCGCTGGTCCTCGCGCTGCTGGTCGGACCGCTCGCCGCCGAGCATCGGACCGCACGGGCGTTCGTGCGCATGACGTACGACTCGGGGAGAACCACCCTCGTCACCGCCGCGACGCTCGTCGGCTTCGACATCGGTACGCGCGCGCTCGGTGCATCCGGGCCCGCACTGCTGGGTGCCGCGGCGCTAGCGGTGGTGCCGTACGTGATCGCGGAGTCGGTGCTCGGCGCGGTCCTCGACGCGCTGCTCGGCGAACGCCCCGCAGTCGCCCTCCGTCATCACCTCCCCCTCGAGGCGATCGCGATCCCGTTTGCACTCCTCGGCGCGAGCGCCGGGGTCGTCGCCGTCGACGTCGGCTGGTGGGGCGCGGGCGCGCTCCTCCTGCCCGCGCTGCTGCTCCCGGAGCTGCTGCGGGTCCGGGTCCGTCGCCGCCTCCGAACTGCCCCGGTGGGAGTGGTCGGCGGGCTGCTGGCCCTCGGTGTGGTGCTCGTCGCGTTGACGTTCGCACTTCCCGGTTCGGAGGGATGGGGGCGGACGGTCGGCCTGCTGGCGGTGGCGTGCTTCGTCGGCGCTGAATGCCGGGTGGCCGTGTGGCCCGTGCCGCCGGTGGTCGGGCTGGTCGTGGTCCCGGCCGCGATGCTCGTGATCCCGGGGCCCGCAACGGTCGTCGTCGTCCTGGCCGTGCCCGTCGGCGTCGCGCTCCTGATGCTCGCGACCGGGCCCCGCGCGAGCGTGCTCTGGTCGTTGCCGTTCCTCGCCGGCGCGGCCTGCGCCGCGGGCGCCTGGGCGACGGTCGGACGCGTCGGTGCCCTGGGCTTCTGTCTCGGCGTCCCGTTGGGCATCGGGATCGCCGGAGCGTGGGGGCCGGCGCCGTGGACGAGCCGAGTGCTGATCCCACGGGTGTCGCCCCGGTTCCACGCCCACCGGCGGACGGCACTCCTGATCGCCGCGTCGGGCGCAGTGGCGGCAGCATGGTGCGCGGTCGGCGCGGCCGGCGCGGCGCGGACGGGATGGGCCCTGACCTCCGCCGCGCTGTCGGAGACCGTGGTAGCGATGGCCGCGCTGGCGGTGCGCTTCTGGCGGTTCGCGCCACGACGGCGGACGGTCGACGTGCTGGTGCTCGCCGCCACCGCGCTGATGACCGCGACCGGGTACCTCGCCCTCGCGCTCGACGGCGCGAGCGGGTCGGTGCCGCTCGCGATGGCGGTGGTCGCGGCGGCGTCGTTCGTGGCGTGGCCGTTGGCGCCCGATCGCGCGCCCGCCGCGCGCCACGCGTCAGAACAGCTCGACGTCGCCCATCGACAGTGACCAGCGGTCGAGCGTCGGGAGCTCGGTCCCGCCGACGTCCCGAACCGTCACGATCGGACCGCTGCGCGGCGTCGGGAGCCATCCCCGCGCCGCCCGTCGCCGATCGATGCGCAGGAGGTAGTCGGCTCGGGTCGCGGACGCGATCCGCCCCATCACGCCGTGCTCGAGCGACCGTCCACCCTCGGGGAGCAGCACGTCGCAGATCGTCGCCTCGGTCGCCGGCCCGCGCCGACGGAGGTGGAACACCACGACGCCGTCCTCGACGGCCGAGCCCGCCAGGACCACGCGGTAGTGAAGCGGCGCGAACCCGTACCGCCAGCGGAGGTAGTCACCCGAGCGATCGGTGGCCAGGTCACGCGGGTCCGCGAGTTGCTCGAGGAGCCGCGCCATTGCGCCCCTGTCACCGAACACATCCGCCGGTTCCTCGCCCACGGACGATTCGAGTGGTGTGAGGCCGGCCGGAGCTCGGGCGCGCAACAGGGCGGGCCACGAACCGATGGCAGTCGGCATCACCCGCACGGGGGCCCGACCGATGACCTGCCACCCGAGCTGCAGGTAGCCGGAGAGGCTCTTGTCGTTCGGCGTGTTGAACACGAACTCGACGCCGAGGCCGGGCAGCGCGTCCAGTGCGTGGAGCGTGAGGCGCCGGAAGATGCCGCCACCCTGGAAGTCGGGATCGGTAGCGGTGTCGACGGCGCGCGCCGCGTACCGCGTCCGGCCGTCAGCCTCGGTGAACCGCCAGCGGAGAAACGTGCGCAGGCCGGCGAGCCGGCCGTCGACGCAGGCCACCCACATCGGCGACCGCCCGAACGGGCCTTCCAGGTGCTTCCAACGGAAGAACGCTTCGTCGTCGAGTCCGTCCCACTGCAAGGTGCGTCGGGCCAGCGCCAGCACCGCGGGGATGTCGTCGTCGGTCGCGGCGCGGATCTCGACCTCGTCGTCGGGCTGGTTCAAGCCACGTCCCACGCCTCGAGCCACGACTGGAACATGAGCACATCCCAGAGGTGGTACTCCCAGTCGCGGCGGCCTGACCGGTGCTCGTCCCACATCCGGGTGACGGGTTCGGCGCGCAGGTACCCCTGCCGCTGCAGCACCGCGGGGGAGAGCAGGTCGTCCACCCACGGGCGCAGCGGTCCGCGCAACCATTCGCCCAGCGGCACGCCGAAGCCCGACTTCGGGCCCGACACGAGCTTGTCCGGCACGTGCCGTTCGAGCACGCGCCGGAGGAGCCACTTGCTCTCGCCGTTGCGGATCTTCATCGACTCGGGGAGGGCGGCGACCAGTTCGATCAGTCGGTGGTCGAGGAAGGGGATGCGGCCCTCGAGGCTCACGCTCATCGTCGTCCGATCGACCTTCACCAGGATGTCGTCCGGGAGGAACGTCGTCGTGTCGAGCGCCATCATGCGGTGCACGATCTCGTCGCCGTCCCACGCGTCGCCATTGTCGTGCTCGTCGTCGGTGCCGCCGATGACCAGCGCGCTCGGGTCGTCCCAGTGCGCGGCCAGCCCGCGGTACATCGCCTCCGGCGAATCAAGGGTCGCGATCTTCGAGAGCTTCGCGACCTTGGTGGACGGGATGCGCGGCCGCACGCTCGTGGGCAGCGGGGCGACGAGCCCGTCCCAGACCGAGGGTGGTACCCGCAGCAGCGCGCGGGCGACCACGGCACGGGAGCCAGCGGGGATCCGCGCCAGCCAGTGAGCGAGCTTGGGCACCCAGCGGTAGCGCTGGTACCCGCCGAACACCTCGTCACCGCCGTCCCCCGACAGGGTCACGGTGACGTCCCGCCGGGCGAGCTCCGCCATGAGCAGCGTCGGGATCTGCGACGAGTCGGCGAAGGGTTCGTCGAAGATCCGGGCGAGGCGTGGGATGACCGCTATCGCTTCGTCGGCAGTCACCGTGAGCTCGGTGTGGTCGGTGCCGAGCCGGGACGCGATCTCCGCGGCGCGGTCCGCTTCGTCGTAGGTGGCGGACGGGCTTCCAATGGTGAAGGTTCGGACGGGCTCGGTGCTCTGTCGTTGCATGAGGGCCACGACGACCGTGGAGTCGAGGCCACCCGAGAGGAACGCGCCGAGCGGGACGTCGGAACGCAGGCGCATCCGCGTCGCGTCCAGCAGCAGCTCGTCGGCCGCGTCGATCGCGTCGGTGTCTGACATCGAGCTGCGGCGCGGGTCGTCGGTGTACGCGTCGAAGGCGGACCAGTACGGAACCGGAACGGCAGCGCGAGCGCGGTCGCGGGCGCGGTCGGCCTCGACGGTGAGGATCGATCCCGGCGGCAGCTTCCGCACGCCTTGGTAGATCGAACGCGGTCCGGGGACGCAGTTCGCGCGGAAGTAGGCAGTGAGCGCGTCACGGTCAACCGAGCCGCAGAAGGCGGGATGGGCGCGCAGTGACTTGAGCTCGGAGGCGAAGAGCAGGGTGTCGCCCATCCACCCGTAGTACAGGGGCTTCTCGCCCAAGCGATCGCGAACCAGGTGGAGGCGCCGCTCGCGCCGGTCCCACAGCGCGAACGCGAACATGCCGTTCGATCGTTCGAGCGCGCGATCGAGTCCCCAGGCGTCGATCGCCTCGAGCAGCACCTCGGTGTCGCAGTGGCCGCGCAGCTGCCGCGCCGACGCCGTGAGCTCTCGGGCGAGGTCGATCGCGTTGTAGATCTCGCCGTTGTACGAGATCACGTAGCGGCCCGAGGCCGAGTGCATCGGCTGCGCGCCCGCTTCGGTGAGATCGATGATGGCAAGCCGACGGTGCCCGAGCGCGATGCCGGCGTCGGCATCGACCCAGGTCCCGGACGCGTCCGGTCCCCGATGCACGAGCGTCGTGGTCATCCGGACGACCACGTCGGTCAGGTCTTCACCAGGCGTTGATCGCCGGAGATCGAGAAAGCCATTGATCCCGCACATCAGGGCTTCCGGAAGAGGAGCATTGTGCCTTTGGGTCGCCGTAGGGCATGCACTAGCGCGGAGGCCGCGAAGCGGATCCGTTCCCACGGTTCGAGGAACTGGCGCGTCGGGTAGCGCATGGGCACGAGCCCGAGCCGTTGCTCACCAAGCCATTTCAACGATTCATGCGTGAAGCAATTGAGGTGCTCCAGGGGCGCCACCGCGTTGAGCGAGCACGGCGAGTCCTTCGGCGCCGACCAGTCGGGATC
>DATBBL010000142.1:0-11237 GCA_036271015.1 Acidimicrobiia bacterium | reverse complement strand
CGACCGCGCCACGGTGTACCGCACGCTCGATCTCCTCACCGAGCTCGGCGTCCTCACACCCCTCCAGCTCGATGGCGACGCGACCGTCTACCACCGCGCCGACCACCGTCACGGCCACCTCGTGTGCACCGGTTGTGGCGTGATCGTCGAGCTCCCGGAGGCCACCCTGCAGCTCCTCGCGGGCTCGCTCGAGGACGAGACCGGGTTCGTCGTCGACACCGGACGGGTCGCGATCGCGGGCTGCTGCCGCGCCTGCGCAGGGAAGGACGTCTGATGCACGAGCTCGCGCTCTGCCAGGCCATCGTCGACACGGTCACGCGCCACGCCGACGGGCAGCGCGTGGAGCGGGTGGAGGTGCGGATCGGCCACTTCCGCCAGGTCGTGCCCGACTCGTTGCTGTTCTCGTGGGACCTCCTCGTCGACGGCACCGAGCTGTCGGGCTGCACCTTGGCGATCGACCACGTGCCGGCGGTCGTCGAGTGCGGCACGTGCGGCGGGGCGACCACGCTCGACCTGCCGATCCTGGTGTGCAACCGGTGCGGCAGCACCGACGTGGAGCTCGTGAGTGGCGAGGAGTTCCTCATCGCGTCGATCGACCGAGCGAAGGAGGTGTGTTGATGGGCCGGTTTCATCGTCACACCGACGGGACGGTGCATTCGCACGAGTACGAGCACCGCGACGTCGGCGACCACGGCGGCTACGTCGACACCGGCCACGAGAGGGTGGCGGTGCTCGAGACCATCCTGGCCGAGAACGACCGGACCGCGGACGAGAACCGGTCGGACTTCGCCGCCGCCGGCGTCGTGACCGTCAACCTGATGTCGTCACCGGGCGCGGGCAAGACCACGTTGCTCAAGCGCACGATCACGATGCTCGGATCACGCCTGCGCCTCGGCGTCCTGGAGGGCGACATCGCGACGAGCCTCGACGCCGACGAGCTGAGCGGACTCGGCGCGCCGGTGGCGCTCGTGAACACCGCCGCCGGCTTCGGCGGCGAGTGCCACCTCGATGCGACGATGGTCCGGTCCGGTCTGGGTCGCCTGCCGCTGGGCGAGCTCGACCTGCTCGTGATCGAAAACGTCGGCAACCTCGTGTGCCCGGCGGAGTTCGACGTCGGTCAGCACGCGCGGGCGATGGTCTCCGCGGTGACCGAGGGCGAGGAGAAGCCGCTCAAGTACCCGGTGATGTTCCGGGCGTGCGACGTCGTCGTCGTCAACAAGATCGACCTGCTCCCGCACCTCGACTTCGACATGGAGCGGTTCGTGGGGAACGTCCGGGATGTGAATCCCTCGGCCCGACTCCTCTTCCTCAGCGCGCGCACCGGTGACGGCCTCGACCAGTGGTGCGACTGGCTGGTCGAGACGAGCTCGAGACACGGAAGGCGCGAGCTTTGACACCCGACCACGACGGGACTACCAAGGCCTCAGGCGCGCCGGCGTCCGGTCCTCGGACCGTGATCGGTGTCGATGGGGGTGTGGCGGTGGAGCAGCTGGTCATCAGCTCCGAAGACGATCCCCGTCGCATGACGCGCTTCGACCTCGCACCACCCCGACACTTCGTGTTCCCCGCGGTCCTGCTCCTGCTGTCGGAGGAGCCGAGCTACGGCTACGAGCTGGTCAAGGGCCTCCGGACGTTCCGCTTCGGCACCGTCGACCGTCCTGCCGTGTACCGCGCGCTGGCGCAGCTCGAGAAGGACGGCCTGGTGGAATCGCGGTCGGCCCAGTCGAAGGCCGGGACCGCGCGGCGCGTGTACCGGCTGACCGAGGCCGGCGAGATCGCCTTGCGGCGGTGGATGGGCGTGATGAAGGAGGAGCGCGACGGCCTCGACCGCGTCTTGCGCCGGTATCGCGCCAGCGCGACCCCCCAGGCGCTGCTGGCCGACGCCGGAGTGCAGTCGGAGCTGCTCTCGGCGCCGCCGGTCATGGCCACGTCCCCCGTGTCCGACGGTGCCCCGAACACCGGCCTGCGCGTGGTGCCCGCGCTCGACGGCACGCCGGTCGCGGCGCGGGGAGAGGTCCACGGGCCCGACGTCCGTCACTGCACGTACCGCCTGCTGCCCGACCGCTCGGCGGTGCTCATCGAGGCGCGGTCGAGCGTCGGGCCGATCACGTTCGGCGCCCTCGGCATCACCGGCACGATCGCGGTGCAGGCGGTCGGGGAGCAGGTGACGGCCGACGAGGCGGCGTCCGCCCACCTCGAGATCCCCGTCGCCGCGCTCAGCTCGGGCAACGGCCTCTACGACGCCGAGCTGCGCCGCCGGGTGGATGCGGCGCGCTTCCCGGTCGCGACCCTCGACCTCGATCGCTGCCTCGTCGCCGCTTCCGGCGACCACCTGGCGCTGGAGGGCCGCATCGACTTCCACGGGGTCACCCGCACCCTGGAGGGCCAGGTGGCGGCCGCGATCCCGAGCCCCGGGCGGTTGGCCGCGACCGGCGACCAGGTCCTCGACATCCGCGACTTCGGCGTGTCGTCCCCGACCGTCCTGATGTTCCGGATCTACCCGCAGGTCACGGTGAAGCTCCAGGTCGAGGCCGAGCTCGCGTCGGACCACGAGGACGGAGGTCCCGAACGATGAAGGTGCTGATCGCGTTGGTGGGTGGCTACCTGATCGGCGCCCGCGCCGGCAGCCGCGACTTCGACCAGCTCAGCAAGTCGCTGCGCGCGCTCTACGAGTCGGAGGAGTTCGACGACTTCGTGCGCGCGCTGCGCTCCCACGCCAGTCACACGCTGCGCGAGCTGGCCGATGTCCTCGATTCAGGGGGCGAGCTGCTCCCCACCCACGACCTCGTTGAGCGGGTACGGCAGCTCGCCGCCCGCGACTGACGTGGTGTCACGCGTCGGTCACGTCGCGGCCGATGCCGCGCAGCCCGACCACCTCGCCGGACGCTCCGATCGCGGGTTCGGCCCGGGTCGAAAGGATCCGCCGGGAGCCGTCGGCGCGCTGGATCGCGTAGTCGACGTCGACGGCGCGACCGGTGGCGACGGCGCGTTCGAGCGCGTCCCGCACCTGCGACCGTTCCTCGGGGACGATGCGCTCCAGGTGCGCCTCGATCGTGCCCTCGAACTCGAGGGGATCGACCCCGTGGATGCGATGGAACTCCGCGCTCCACTGCACGGTGCCGGTGGGCACGTCCCAGAGCCACCGGCCGACGTGCGCCAGGGCCTCGCTCTCCTGCAGCCGCGCCTCCGACTCTGCCAGCAGCTCCTGGGCGATCCGTTGCTCGGTGGTGTCGACCGCGATCGCCACCGCGCCGCACCGCGCGCCGTCCACGTCGATGACCGGGTGCACGGACAGCGACACCGAGACGGGCATCCCGGTGCGCCGCTCGAACGTCGTCTCCCACCGGTCGACCCGGTCGCCGGCGAGCACCGCTTCCACCAGCGTGGCCGCGGACTCGCGCAGGTCGGTCGGGAACAGGACCGGCAACGGACCACCGAGCACGTCGTCGGGCGCGTAGCCGCACAGCCGTTCGGCGCCGCGGTTCCAGAGCACGATGCGTCCTTGTGCATCCATCGCGAACATCGCGTCGTTCGCGGCGTCGACGAGGGTCTCGAGCATCGCGAGCCGTTGCGTCGTCGGGGAATCCGTCTGCACCGTGTGCGGGAGGCTACCCCGGTGTCGTCTCGTGCGCATCCGGACGTCACGCGATGACGGCGCGACCCGTGACCGCGGCCGCCGACCTGGCCACGACCGCACTCACGTTGGCGCGCCGGTTCGCCGCCGGCGCCACGATGTGGTGCCTGGCCCCCGACTGGCCGGAGCATGCGCACCACGTGGCGGTCGAGTTCGTGCACCCCGTGATCATGGGCAAGCGCGCGCTGCCGGCGGTGGCGGTGGTCGACCACGACCCGGTCTCCTGGCTGCGGGTGCAGGTGCGCCGCCACGATGTGCTGCTCGTGGTGGGCCGGGCGTCGACCGCGGGCCGGTCCGTGCTCGAGCGGGCGCGGATCTGGGGGCTGACCACCGTGTGGATCGGGTGCGGGCCCCGGCCCGAGCCGGGAGCGGCCGATCACGTGGTCTGGGTCGACGACGACGGTCCGGCCGCGCCGTACGACGGCCGCGTGACCCAGCCGTACCATCTGCTCTGGGAGCTCACCCACGTGTGCTTCGAGCATCCGGGCCTGCTCACGACGGTCGACGACGCTGCGGACGAGGTCTGCGTCACCTGCTCCGACGAAGGGAGCGTGGCCGAGGTCGTCGAGGCGGGGACGGCCCACGCGGTCGTGCGGGATCGACGGGGTACGACCACCGTCGACACGCTGCTGGTGGGCGCGGTCGTCCCGGGGGATCTGGTGCTCCTCCACGCCGGCACCGCCATCGCACGCATCGACGCGGTCGACGCGGTCGCACGCGGCGGCGCGGTCGAGGCCGGGAGGACCTGACGTGGCCGACGGCACCGACTTCCTCTATCCGTTCATCGAGGGCGACGAGCGTGACGCGGGCGCCCTGCTCGTCGATCTGGCGGCGTCGGTGGACGCCAAGGTCGCCGCCGCCGACGCGCTGCGCGAGACCACGTTCGCCCGGCTCGGGACCGAGGTCTCGGTGACCGCGCGCTCGATGGCGGACCGTTTCCGCCGGGGCGCCCGGCTCTTCACGTTCGGGAACGGCGGGAGCGCCACCGACGCCCGGTCGCTGGCGTCGCTGTTCGGGCGGCCGCCCGCCGGTCGCCCGCTCCCGGCGCGGTGCCTGGCCGACGACCCGGCCGTGCTCACCGCCCTGGCCAACGACGTCGGCTTCGAGCTGGTGTTCACCCGCCAGCTCATCGCCCATGCCGGGCTCGACGACATCGCGGTGGGCATCTCGACCAGCGGCAACTCCCGCAACCTGCTGAGCGCCTTCGAGCACGCGGCGCGCGACGGCCTGCTCACCCTCGGGCTGGCGGGCTACGACGGTGGCGAGATGCGCGCGTGCGGCGCGCTCGACGCCTGCTTCGTCGTCGAATCCGACAGCGTGCACCGCATCCAGGAGGTGCAGGCGGCGCTGGTCTGGCGCCTGTGGTCGGAGGTCCAGGGCTGCCTCGACGAGGACGCGCCCGGTGTCTGACGCCGCCGCGCCGATCCCGGGCGACCGCGAAGCGGCGGTCCTCGACCGCATCACCGCGTTCCGGCGCCGCCGGCCGCGCCTCACCGACGACGTGGTGACGCTCGCGCACGGCGCAGGGGGGAAGGCATCGGCGGCGTTGGTGGACTCGGTGTTCCTGGACGCGTTCGCGGACGGCGATCCCGGCCCCTTGCCCGATGCGGCGACCTTGTCGCTCGCCGGCGGGACGCGACTGGCGTTCAGCACCGACTCGTTCGTGGTGCAGCCGCTGCGCTTCCCGGGGGGCTCCATCGGGCATCTCGCGGTGCACGGCACCGTGAACGACCTCGCGGTGCAGGGCGCCGAGCCCCGCTGGCTGTCGGCCGCGTTCGTGCTCGAGGAGGGGTTCCCGATCGACGAGCTGCGCGGCATCGTCGCCGACATGGCCGACGCGGCACGGGCCGCCCACGTGGAGATCGTCACCGGGGACACCAAGGTGGTCGGGCGGGGCGCGGCCGACGGCATGTTCGTCACCACCGCCGGGGTCGGCGTCATCCCCGAGGGTCGGACGCTCGACGCCGCCCGCGTCGAACCGGGTGACGTCGTCCTCGTCTCGGGCACCATCGCCGACCACGGGATGGCGGTGATGCTCGCCCGCGGCGACCTCTCGCTCGAGAGCGACATCCGCTCCGACACCGCACCCGTCGATGTGCTGGTCGACGCGCTCCTGACCGCGGCGCCGCGGACGCGCTGGCTGCGCGATCCCACGCGCGGTGGCGTCGGCACCGTCTGCAACGAGCTCGCACGCGACTCGGGCCTCGCCGTGGTCCTCGACGAGGCCGCCTTGCCCGTCCTCCCGGCGGTGAACGGCGCGTGCGACCTCCTCGGGATCGATCCGTTGATGGTGGCCAACGAGGGCAAGGTGGTCGCGGTGGTGGCGCCGGACGAGGCCGACCACGCGCTGCGGGCGATGCGCGCGCACCCGTTGGGCGGCGACGCGGCGCGCATCGGGGAGATCGCGGCCGAGCCCGAGGGCATCGTCGTGCTGCGCACGACGTTCGGCGGCACCCGCATCGTCGACATGCTCGTCGGGGACCCGCTGCCCCGGATCTGCTGAGGCCATCGTGGTCCGCACGTTGCTGCGCGTCACCGGCACCGTGCAGGGGGTCGGCTTCCGTCCGTTCGTGTACCGGCACGCGGTCGCGCTCGGCCTCGTCGGCACCGTGCGCAACGACAGCGAGGGCGTGCTGATCGACGTCGAGGGTGACGCCACCGGCGTCGCCGCGCTGGAGCGGCTGCTGACCGAGTCGCCCCCGCCGCTGGCCCGCGTCGCGTCGGTGGTGGCGCAGCCGGTCGCGCCCGACGGCGAGCGCGACGACTTCCGCATCGTGGCGACCGACGCGGGCGGGCCGCTGGCGACCGCGGTGAGCGTCGACACCGCCGCCTGCGACGACTGCCTCGCCGAGGTGGACGATCCGGGGAATCGCCGCTATCGATACCCGTTCACGAACTGCACCAACTGCGGGCCCCGCTACACCATCACCCGGCGCGTGCCGTACGACCGGCCCACCACCACCATGGCCGGCTTCACGATGTGCGCGCGGTGCCGGGCCGAGTACGACGACCCCGCCGACCGCCGCTTCCATGCCCAACCGAACGCCTGCCCGGACTGCGGGCCGCGCGTGTCCTGGCGCGACGCGCAGGGGGTGCCCGGTGCCGACGGCGACGACGCGCTCGACGCCGCCGTCGCCGCGCTCGCGAGCGGCGCGATCGTCGGCGTGAAGGGGATCGGCGGCTTCCACCTGGCCGTGCGGGCCGACGACGAGGAGCGCGTCGCCGAGCTCCGGCGACGCAAGGCGCGCGACGACAAGCCGTTCGCGGTGATGGTGTCGGACGTCGCCGCCGCCGACGCGTTGTGCGTGCTCGACGATCGGGCGCGGGTCGCGCTCACGTCGCCGGCCCGACCGATCGTGATCGTCCCGCGCCGCGGCGGCGCCGCGATCGCGCCGGCGGTCGCACCGGGATCACCCGACCTCGGGGTGTTCCTCCCGTATTCGCCGCTCCATCACCTCCTGGTGCGGGGTGTTCGGGCGCCGCTGGTGATGACCAGCGGGAACCGCAGCGACGACCCGATCGCGCACGACGACGCCGACGCCGTCGCCCGGCTGGGCCCGCTCGTCGACGCCTTCCTCACCCACGACCGCCCCATCCACATCCGCTGTGACGACTCGGTGGTGCGGGCGACGCCGCGCCGGCTGCAGGTGCTCCGCCGGTCGCGCGGGTACGCGCCCGAGCCGCTCCGCCTCCCCGGCGAGCCCGCGCGCGCGGTGCTCGCGGTCGGAGGAGAGCTGAAGTGCACCATCGCGGTCACCCGCGAGCACGACGTCGTCGCCGGCCACCACCTCGGCGACCTCGAGCACCTCGCCACCTACGAGTCGTTCCTCCAGTCACTCGCACACCTGCCGGCGCTGTACGGGGTGGCACCGGAGGTCGTGGCGCACGACCTCCACCCGGAGTACCTGTCGTCGAAGCTGGCGCGCGACCTCGACGTCCCGACGGTCTCGGTGCAGCACCACCATGCACACGTCGCCGCGTGCATGGTCGAGCACGAGCGGCGCGACCCGGTCGTCGCGCTCGCGTTCGACGGTCTCGGGTACGGGCCCGACGGCACGCTCTGGGGCGGCGAGGTCCTGGTGGCCGGGTTCGACGGATTCGAGCGCGTCGGCCGGCTGCGTCCGGTGCCCATGCCGGGCGGCGCGGCCGCGATCCGGGAGCCGTGGCGGATGGCGACGGTCTGGGGCGAGCTCGCGACCGGCGACGCGATGCCCGTACGCGGCGTCGAGCCGGCCCGGGTCGCCGACGTGCGTGACCTCGCCGGCCGCCCGTCGACCTTGACCACGACCAGCATGGGCCGCTTGTTCGACGCGGTCGCGGTGCTCCTCGGCGGGCGCACCTCGGTGAGCTACGAGGCGCAGGCCGCCATCGAGCTGGAGTGGTCGGCGCGCCGGGCCGCACCGGATCACCGGGCCGACCTCGCCGATCTCGCCGATCTCGCCGAACTCGTCACCGTCGAGGGCGGCGGCGACGGGATCGTCCTCGATCCGGGCGCGCTCGTGGCCCGGCTCGTCGCCGAACGCCGGGCCGGCACCGACGTCGCGGTCCTCGCGGCCGGGTTCCACGAGGCCATCGGTCGCGCCGCGGTCCGGGTCGCGGCCGAGACCGCGCGGGCGCGGGGCATCGACGTAGTCGTCCTCACCGGTGGCGTCTTCCAGAACACCTACCTCACCGACGTGGTCGAGCGTGGTCTCGCGGCCGAGGGGCTGCAGGTCCTCGTGCACGCCCGCGTGCCGCCGAACGACGGTGGCCTCAGCATCGGTCAGGCGGCGATCGCGGCGCTCGGGACATAGCGGCCGCGGCTCAGGTACCGCGGAACGGAGGCGCGGCACCCCGGCCCATGCCCCAGCTCATGCCCCCCAGGCGGCCCTCCTCGAGCAGATCGGGGCCTCGCGCGTCGTACGCCGCGAGCAGGCCGTCGGCGTCGTCACCCCGGTTCATCGCGATGCACGGCGCCCGGAACGGGCACCGTGTGCAGTGCACCCACGACGGGTCGGGCTCGATGCGGACGTCGGGATCGATCATCTCCAACGCGAGTCGCGCCAACCGGCGCGCCGCGCCCGTCTTCTCGACGTCCGACCGGGGGACCGATCGCCGCCGGTACGCCGGTGGGTCGATCCGCAATTCGAGGTACTGGACGCCGGTGATCGTCGTGGCC
The DNA here is from genome assembly GCA_036271015.1 of Acidimicrobiia bacterium. Lineage (GTDB taxonomy): Bacteria > Actinomycetota > Acidimicrobiia > IMCC26256 > DASPTH01 > DASUAS01. The sequence continues at coordinate 2,445 of DATBBL010000142.1, read as the reverse complement.
AGCTCGATCTCCTCCCACGCCCAGCACGCGAGCGCGGCGCGCTCGTCGAGCCGGAGCTCGTCGTCGGGGGCGAACTGCCGGACCACGCGGTGCTCACCCAGCCAGTACCGGTCGGCGTCGTCGACCATCACCAGGTCGACGCGGTCCCGGTAGCGGACCGCGTCGCCCGCGGCGGTGGCGAGATGGGTGTCGGGGAGGACGGGATCGGGCACGTGCACGTCGATGTCGGCCTGGACGCGCACCGGCGTCCCCTCGTCGGCGGTGGCGGCCCAGCGCAGGAACCCCTCGAGGACGGCCCGACCGTCCGCCGGGCCGCCCGCCTCCTCATAGGCCGCGTGGACCAAGGGCTCGACGATCGTGCGGTCCCAGGCCCACATGCCGGGGAAGTAGTGCACCGCCAACGCCGCCCGGAGCGCCACCACGAGGCCCCCGTCGGGCTCCGCCGGGGCCGCGTGGGCCACCAGTCCCCGCCGGGCCCGGGCGCCGAGGTCCCAGGCGCGCCGGCAACGACCGAACCACTCCCGGTCGTCGGGGGTGACGACGAACTTGGGCATCGCCTCATTCGACGCCTGCGCCCGGCGCCGGTCAAAGGGTGCGCAAGACACTCATTTACAGGTCCGGGGGAGGGGGGTACACCCGGGATGGCGGACCAACGCCCCGCCCCTGGGTCGAGCGCGGGAGGCCCCATCGTGACGAGCACGCAAGCCCCTCCGGACGAGACCGTCGTCCACGTCCTCTGGATCAACGCCGGGCTGAGCTGTGACGGCGATTCGGTCGCCCTCACCGCCGCGACCCAGCCGAGCATCGAGGAGATCGCACTGGGCGCCCTGCCGGGTCTGCCCACGATCGCGGTGCACTGGCCGCTGATCGACTTCGAGTGCGGCCCGGTCGGCGGCGCCGACGACTTCATCGAGTGGTTCTTCAAGGCCGACCGCGGCGAGCTCGAGCCGTTCGTGCTGGTGGTGGAGGGCTCGATCCCCAACGAGGCGATCAAGAGCGAGGGCTACTGGTGCGGGTTCGGCAACAACCCGGACACGGACCAGCCGATGACGACGAGCGAGTGGCTCGACCGCCTGGCGCCGAAGGCGCTCGCGGTGCTCGCGGTCGGCACGTGCGCGGCCTACGGCGGCATCCACGCCATGGCCGGCAACCCGACCGGCGCGATGGGCGTCCCCGACTACCTCGGGTGGAGCTGGAAGTCGAAGGCGGGCCTGCCCATCGTGTGCGTGCCCGGGTGCCCGGTGCACCCCGACAACCTCTCGGAGACCATCCTGTACCTCCTGTACCAGGCGACCGGTCAGGCGCCGATGATCCCGCTCGACGACGCGCTGCGACCGCAGTGGCTGTTCGGCGCCACCGTGCACGAGGGCTGCGACCGCGCCGGGTACTACGAGCAGGGTGACTTCGCGACCGAGTACGGCTCGCCGAAGTGCATCGTGAAGCTCGGGTGCTGGGGCCCGGTGGTGAAGTGCAACGTGCCCAAGCGCGGCTGGATCAACGGCGTCGGTGGGTGCCCGAACGTCGGCGGAATCTGCATCGGGTGCACCATGCCCGGCTTCCCCGACAAGTTCATGCCGTTCATGGACGAACCGCCCGGCGCGCGGGTCTCGACGATGGCGAGCGGCGTCTACGGCAGCGCGATCCGCGGGCTGCGGCGCATCACCGCCAAGACCATCGACGAGGAACCGAAGTGGCGGACACCCGGCACGAAGCTCACGACCGGCTACCAGGGTGAGTGGAGGTAATCCGATGGCGACGACCAAGACCAAGGACGCCAACGGGCTCGTCGAGATGGCGTGGGACCCGATCACCCGGATCGTCGGGAGCCTCGGCATCTACACCAAGATCGACTTCGGTCAGGGCAAGGTCGCGGAGTGCCACAGCACGTCGTCGATCTTCCGCGGCTACAGCATCTTCATGAAGGGCAAGGACCCGCGCGACGCGCACTTCATCACCAGCCGCATCTGTGGGATCTGCGGTGACAACCACGCGACGTGCTCCTGCTACACGCAGAACATGGCGTACGGCGTGGTCCCGCCCGCGCTGGGCGAGCAGATCGTCAACCTCGGCGAGGCCGCCGAGTACATGTTCGACCACAACATCTTCCAGGAGAACCTGGTCGGGGTCGACTTCTGCGAGAAGATGGTGGCGGAGACCAACCCGGGCGTCCTCGAGCAGGCGAACCGCACCGAGGCCCCGCACGCGTCCGACCACGGCTACGCGACGATCGGCGACATCATGCGGTCGCTGAACCCGTTCTCGGGTGAGTTCTACCGCGAGGCGCTGCAGGTCAGCCGGTACACGCGCGAGATGTTCTGCCTGATGGAGGGACGCCACGTCCACCCGTCGACGCTGTACCCGGGTGGTGTCGGCACGACCGCGACCATCCAGCTCTTCACCGACTACTACACGCGGCTCATGCGCTACGTGGAGTTCATGAAGCGC
>DATBBL010000141.1:0-8292 GCA_036271015.1 Acidimicrobiia bacterium | reverse complement strand
GGGGGCCGCCGCGGGAGCCGGTGCCGGTGCCGGCGCCGGGGGCGGCTGGCTGTACTGCTGCTGCTGTTGCGCGTACTGCTCGTCTTCCTGTTGCGACCACCGGTTGGCCTGTCGACGCGAGACGCGGTTCGAGACCCCGGTCGCGGTCCCGGCGACGACGGCGGTACGGGCGACACCTCGGAGGAGTCCGGGCATGATCGTGACTTCTTTCTGCTCAGTGGTCGGTGGCGTCGAGCGACGCCGCCACGTTGTCCTGGGGGATGTATCCCGCGGCGACGAGCTGCGCGCCGCCACGCCGGAGCGCCTGCGTGAACTGGGTGGCCCAGCGATTCTCGAAGATGAGGATTCCGGCCGACGATCCGGGGTCGATCACCGGCGCGGCGTCGGCGAGGTCGCTCTCGTCGAGGAGTCCGGAGGACGCTCCCTCGAACACGGTGAGGTCGACCTGGCCGTCGTGGTCGATGTCCCGGAGGTCGATGGCACGCACGGTGCCGTCGGTGTCCCGGGTCACGAACACGAGGTCGAGGATGCGGATGATCCCGCGATCGACGAGGTCGACGAGGAGCGGGAACCCCTCGCCGGTCATCTTGTTCCCCGGGAACTCGACGACGAGGTAGCTGATCGGTCCCATCGCTTCGGTTTCAGACGCCATTGAGGGTCGACTTTCTCGAACGTGACGGAGCGGCCGGCCGCATCGTAACCCGCACCGCAGGCCGCCCGAACACGGTGGTGGGACCCCGTGGCCGGTCGCGCCGGGGAAGCGATCACGGCGTAGCGTCGCGCGGGTGCACGCGCAGTACGTCGCGGTGATCGGGCCCGGGGACGCCTCGGACGAGGAAGCGGCGCGCGCCGAGGCCGTCGGGCGGCTGCTCGGCGAGGCGGGTGCGGTGGTCGTGTGCGGCGGGCTGGGAGGGGTGATGGAGGCGGCGGCGCGCGGCGCGGCCGGGGCGGGCGGGACCGTGGTCGGGCTGCTGCCGGGCTCGGATCGCGATGCGGCGAACCCGCACGTGACCGTGGCGGTCAGCACCGGCCTCGGTGAGATGCGCAACCCGCTGGTCGTGCGCGCGGCGGACGCGGTGGTGGCGGTCGGGGGCGCGTACGGGACGCTCTCCGAGATCGCGTTCGCGCTGCGCACCGGGAAACCCGTCGTCGGCCTCGGCACCTGGGCGCTCGACGACGTGGTCGATGCCCCCGATCCGGAAGCGGCGGTCGCCCTCGCCCTCGAACTGGCACGGGCATGAGCCTCCCGGAGCCGTACTACCGCCACGACCTGGCGCTCGTGCACCACCTCGGGTTCGGATTCCATGCCGACATGTGCGCGCCCGGCATCCTCGAGCTCTTGGCGCCGGTGCGCGAGCGCGACGGCCTCGTGGTCGAGATCGGCTGCGGGAGCGGCCTGCTCACGCGCTACCTGCTCGATGCCGGGCACCGCGTGCTCGCGACCGACGCGTCGCCGGCGATGCTCGAGCTCGCTCGCGCCACGGTGCCCGACGCGGCCGGTATCGAGCTGCTGACCATGCCCGACGACCCGGTGCCGCCGGCCGACGCCGTGGTCTCGATCGGCCATCCGCTCTGCTACCTGCCGACGGCGGAAGCGATCGACCGGGCCCTGCTCGCGCTGGCGCGGGCGTTGCGCCCCGGTGGTGTGCTCGCGGTCGACCTCGAGGATCTCGAGTGGGCGGCGGCGCGCGTCGACCAGCCCGCGCAGGGGCGCGTCGGCGACGACTGGGCCATCGTCTCGCGCTTCGACGTTCCGTCACCCGACCGCTTCGTGCGGGAGATCACGACGTTCCTCCGCACCCCCGACGGCTCGTGGCGTCGCGACGACGAGCGGCACGACAACGTGATGGTCGACACGCGGAGGGTGCCGGCGCTGCTCGCGTCCGCAGGGGTCGAGGCCGAGGTGCGCGCCGCGTTCGGCGCCGAGACGCTCCCCGTCGGCCTGCGCGCGATCGTCGGGCGGCGGGCGCCGTGAACGGCGCCGAGCGCGCCATCCGCCGGGCCCACGACCGGGCGGTCGCCGCCGGTGAGCCGGGCTACCTCGATCCCGCGAGCGGGGCGTTCGTGTTCACCGCGGTCGAGCTCGCCGCCCGCGGCGAGTGCTGTGGCTCCGGCTGCCGGCACTGCCCGTATCCGGTCCCGGCGGAACGGGCGGACCGCGACTGACCGCAACCGGGAGGCGGATGGGCTCCCCGACCACCACCCCGGCGAGACGACGTAGCGTGGAGGACATGAGCATCGCGGTCGAACTCGAAGAGCTGCGGGCGCAGATCGAGCAGTTCGGCACCGCGTACGTCCTCACCGTGTCCGACGACGGTCGGGCCCACAGCGTCGCGGTGTCGGTCGGGTGGCGGGGCGACGAGCTCGTGGTGCCCGCCGGGCGCACGACGTCGCGCAATGCGACGGCGCGACCGCTCGTCGCGCTGCTGTGGCCGCCGACGACCGCGGACGGCTACAGCCTCATCGTCGACGCGACGTTCGTCGCCGGGGTCGAGATCCCGGGTGGGCACGAGCTCACCTTGCACCCGACGAAGGCGGTGCTGCACCGGCCCGCGCCGTCGGGGGTCGGCAGCGACTGCAAGCCCGTCCTCGCGAGCGAGCGCTCAGGCGAACGGATCTGAGCCGACCTCGGCCCAGAACCGGCCCCACGACTCGAACGCCTCCGGGAGCTGGTTGGTGGTGAGGGCGTCGTGGCCGGGCCCGACGCCGGCGCCGGGCGCCGGCCGCTCGAGCGCGTCGACCATGTACCACCGCAGGAACTTGCGCCGCTCGAAGCACCACTCCCTGCCGGCCGGCCCGTCGACGCGCACGTAGGTGTCCCAGTACTGCAGCATGCCCTCGTCCCAGCCGCCGTCGGGGCGACCGAGCTCGTCGTGGCAGTAGACGATGCCGCGCGCGTGGTCGGCGTCGTCGAAGTCGACGATGTGGTTCCCGACGAAGTGCACCGACATCTTGGGCTCGCTGAGCGTCGTGACGAACCACTCCCGCAGCGCGGCCCGTCCCGATGCCTCGCGGCCGACACGGACGTCAGGGGTGAACAGCGACACCAACATCTCCATGTCACGCGAATCGAGTGCGAGCGCGTAGCGGACGGGCAGCTGCCGGATCTCGGCGAGGGACTCCAACCGGTCGAGGCGGGCCTCGGTGTCGGTGGGGTGCCAGGGCCCGAGTCGTGACATGCCGGCGACCATACTGCGCGCCCGCGAGTAGCGTCGGCGGCCGTGCTGTCGGGCGAGAAGATCCTCATCACCGGGCCCGCCGGGCAGATCGCGTTCCCGCTGGCGCGGCATCTCGCGGCCGACAACGAGGTGTGGGGCATCGCCCGCTTCTCCGACGACGAGAGCCGCGCCCGCGTCGATGCGCTCGGCGTCACCACGCGGGTGTGCGACCTCGCGTCGGGCGACTTCACCGACGTGCCCGACGACTTCACCTACATCGTGCACCTCGCTGCGTTCCAGGGTCCCGGGGTCGACTTCGACCACGCCATCACCGTGAACGCGGAGGGCACCGGCCTCCTGCTCTCGCACTGCCGCCGCGCCAAGGCCGCGCTGGTGATGTCGACGCACTCGGTGTACCGCCCCCACGAGGATCCTCTCCACGTGTACGTGGAGAGCGATCCGTTGGGTGAGGTGAACTCCGCGCTGTCGCCGCCGTACTCGATGTCGAAGATCGCGCAGGAAGCGGTGGCCCGAACCTGCGCCCGCCAGCTCGACCTCCCGGTGGTCATCGCGCGCATGAACGCGTCGTACGGTCCCAACGGCGGCCTGCCCGTCTACCACCTCGACGCCGCGGTGGCGGGGGAGCGGGTCACGACCCGTTGGGACCCGTGCCCCTACATGCCGATCCACGAGGACGACATCAACCAGCAGACCGCGGCGCTGCTCGACGCGGCATCGGTACCGGCCCGCATCGTGAACTGGGGCGGCGACGACCCGGTCAGCGTCCAGGAGTGGTGCGCGTTCTTCGCCGAGCTCACCGGCCACGAGGTGCCGGTCGACGTCGTCGAGACGCCGGGCACGCTGCGCGGGTCCATCGCGGACCCCACCACCCGGACGTCGATCACCGGTCCGTGTCGGGTGCCGTGGCAGGACGGCCTCCGCGCCGCATACGTCGCGAGGTACGGGTGAGGTGCCCGTGAACGTCCTCGTGACCGGCGCCTCGTCCGGCATCGGCGCGGCCACCGCGGTGGCGTTCGCGCAGCGCGGTGCCACGGTCGGCATCTGCGCCCGCCGCGAGGAGCGCCTGGTCGAGGTGCTCGACCGCTGTCGTTCCCACGCCCCCGCCTCGCGCATGTGGGTCGTCGATCTCGCCGATCTGGACGGACTCGACGCGTTCGCGGCGACGGCCGCCGCGGAGCTGGGCGGCATCGACGTGCTGGTGAACAACGCAGGGGTGCCGAAGCGGCGCCGGACCACGACCCTCACCGCGGACGACGTCGAGAGCGTCATGGCCATCAACTACTTCTCCCCGGTGCGCCTCACCCTCGCGGTGCTGCCCGGCATGATCGAGCGCCGACGCGGCGACATCGTGAACGTGTCGTCGATGGGCGTGCACCTCGTGGCATTCGGTGTCGGTGCCTACGCGGCGTCGAAGGCGGCGCTCGAGCTGTTCACCGAGTCGCTCTACGTCGAGCTCCCCGGCACGGGTGTCCGGGCCCACCTCCTGGTGCCGGGCACCACCGCCACCGAGTTCAGCACGCCGAAGGACGGGAACGACCCACCGCTCCCGCCCGGGCCGGCCACAGCTATGCCCGAGGAGGTGGCCGCCGCGATCGTGGCGTGCATCGAGAACGACCAGTACGTGTCGTACGCCACCGCCCGCGACGCGGACACCTCGTCGATGAAGGCGGCCGACCCGAACGGGTTCCTCGCCGAGATGCGCGAGCGCCTCGCCGCCCTGCGCTAGCCCAGGTCGATCAGCAGGTGCAGTGAGACGTCGCCGATCTGGTCGATGCCCATGTGGCGGCGGCTGAAGCGCCATTCGCCGTCGACCTTCTCGAACTCGTCCCGGTACCGGCCGGTGATGATCGGCCGCAGCGGCTCGTCGCCCGCCTTCTGGAGCACCGTGTAGTACGAACGGCACGTTCCGGTCAGGCCGTCGTCGGCCACCTCGACGATGGGGTTCGTGATCACGTGCTTGGTGAGCGGTGTGCCGTCCTCGTACTTGCGTGTGGTCGCGTGGTACATCGCGGCCACCGCGTCGGCGCCGATGGTCTCGTGGTCGCTCGCGGCGGCGGTGATGACCGCGTGCTTGAGGTGCTCGCCGATGCCCTCGTAGTCGCCGGCGTCGATGAGCTCCGCGTACCGGTACAGGAGGTTCGTGATCGCAATCGCGTCGGGCACCCGGTTCTGGTCGCTCATGCTCTTCCGCTCTCGCTGCTGCGCAGCGGGGCGCTCGGCCCCCGCTGCATTGCGAGCCGGGTTACCCGGCTCGCGGTCATTCCGCTCATGGTTGCTCCTTTCCCAGCAACAGGACATCGGTGAACAGTGCGCCGGCGCCGCCACCACTGCAGAGGGCGACCTCGGCGCCTTCGACCTGCATGGTCGGGCAACCGCCCCGCAGCTGCTGCACGCCGCGGATCACCCGCTGGAGGAGCTGCACCGTCGCACCGCCATGACTGAACGACATGAGGCCGCCGTCTGTGGTGATGGGGTGCCGGCCGCCGGGCTCGATCACTCCGCTGGTCACGTAGTCGCCCCCTTCGCCCTCCGCGCAGAACCCGAACGCCTCGAACTGCCGGATGATCTCGAACGAGAACGGGTCGTACAGCTCGCACACGTCGACGTCGTCCGGGCCCAACCCCGACATCGACCAGGCGGTCTCGATCGCCCGGCGCCCGACCGTGCCGTCGACGAGGTCGGCGCGCCGGTTGCCACCGAGATCCCACGCCGGTGGGTGCTGGTACGAGGGCCCGAAGTGGTCGGTGTTCCCGCCGAGCACCCAGACCGGGTCCTGGGCCAGGTCGCGCGCGACGTCGCCCCGGGCCAGGACCAGCGCGCACCCGCCCTCCGCGGTCATCGAGCAGTCGAGCAGGTGGAACGGGTCCGCCACCATCCGACTGTCGAGGATGTCCTGCACGGTGAACGGGCCGCGACCGAAGTAGCACGCTTCCGGGTTGACGTGGCCGTTGTTACGGATCGTCGCTGCCACGGTGGCGAGCGCCTCGGGCGCGGTGCCGAAGCGGTGCATGTGCCTCCGGGCGATGAGCGCGAACTCGGCGGCGGTGAACATCCCGAACGGGGCGACGAACTCGTTCGTCGGGCGCGTCCACGGCGCGGTCGACGCCCGGTCGGTGTACACGCCGGCCGAGCCCGCGCTGATGAGGACGGTCGACGCCAGCCCGGTGGCGATCGCCGCCGCGACCTCGAGCACCGCGGGGATGCCCATGCCGGAGTAGGAGCGCCACACCGGCCCGTTGCGCGCCTGGTAGATCAGGTCGGAGCCGGTCTGGCCGACCACGCCGTCGATGTCGCGCGGACCCAGCCCGGCGTCGGCCAGCGCCCCCATGCCGGCCGCGAACGTGATCGACCGCGAGTCGTGGCCTTCGAGGACCCGCGCCTGCTCGGTGTTGTGCACGCCGACGATGGCGACGTCGTGGTACGGATGCCCGGGCACTCGACGGGCTCAGCCGAGCACGAGGTCGCGCAGGACCTTCAGCTGCTCGTGATCGCGGCCGGCGACCATCAGCGTGGTCACCGGGCTGTCGCGCCACGCGTCGAGCCGCTGCGCGATGCGCGAGGGTGGTCCGACGATCGAGATCTCGTCGGCGAAGTCGTCGGGCACCGCCATGATCGCCTCGTCGCGCTTGCCCGCGAAGAAGAGCTCCTGGATCTTCAGCGCCTCCTCCTCGAACCCCATCCGCTGCATCAGCTTGGTGTGGTAGTTCTGCCCCTTGGCGCCCATGCCGCCGATGTAGAAGCCGAGCATCCCCTTCACCGGGAGCAGCGCGGCGGCGACGTCGTCGGTGACGGTGACGTTCGCCATGGCGTTGATCTCGAAACCGGGCTTGGCGTCCTTCAGCTGGTCGGCGTAGACGTCCTGGCGGAACGGTGAGTAGTAGAGCGGCAGCCAACCGTCGGCGATCTCCGCGGTCTGGGTCACGTTCTTGGGCCCCTCGGCGCCGAGGAAGATCGGGATGTCGGCGCGCAGGGGATGGGTCATGATCTTGAGCGGCTTGCCCAGGCCCTGGCTGCCCTCGCCGCGGTAGGGGAGCGGGTAGAACTCGCCCGCGTTCTCGAGCGGCCCCTCGCGCCGGAGCGCCCGGCGGATGATGTCGACGTACTCGCGGGTCCGGGCCAGCGGGCGGTTCGAAGGTTGGCCGTACCACCCCTCGACGACCTGAGGTCCCGAGACCCCGAGCCCGAGGATGAGCCGGCCGTTGGAGAGGTGATCCAGGGTGACCGCGGCCATGGTGGTGGCGGTCGGGGTGCGGGCGGCCATCTGCACGATGCCGGTGCCGATCTTGATGGTGGAAGTGTTGGCGGCGACGTACGCGGCGTACGTGAACGCGTCGTTGCCCCACGACTCCGCGACCCACACCGAGTCGTAGCCCAGGCGCTCGGCCTCCTGCGCCTCCTCGATGAAGCCGGCGCGTGGCGCCGCTCCCCAGTACCCGAACACGACACCCAGCTTCATGGCAGGCCTCCAGCGGGGGAGCGTACCCTCCTCCCGTCGTCGGCCACCGATGACGAGGACGGACGCACGGGGGGACGCGTGGAGATCTCGATGACGCTGCCGACGATGTTGCCGCACTCGCGCGCGCAGACGCTCGCATGGTGCCGGGAGGTCGACGACGGTCCGTGGGCGAGCTTGGCGGTGCCGGAGCGGATCACCTACACCAGCCACGACTGGACCACCGACCTCGCCGCCGCGGCCGCGCTCACCGAGCGGCTCCGGTTGTGGACCACGATCGTCATCCTGCCCGCCCACGACGAGGTGGCGGTGGCGAAGGCGCTGGCCTCGGTCGACGTGCTGTCCGACGGCCGGCTGACGGTGGGTGTCGGCGTCGGGGGGCGAGAGCACGACTACCGCGCCATCGGGGGCACGTTCACCCGCCGGTGGCAGCGGATGGACGAGCAGGTGGCGCGCATGCGGCGCGTGTGGGCCGGGGAGCCGCCGTTCGAGGGTGCCGACCCGGTCGGGCCGGCGCCGGTGCAGGGCGCGTCGATGCCGGTGATCGCCGGGGTCATGGGCCCGAAGGCCATCGCCCGCGCCGCGCACTGGGCCGACGGCGTCGACGGTGCGTGGACGATGGACGGCGACCGCGACGCCATGGCCGCCGCGTTCACGCAG
>DATBBL010000140.1:0-10804 GCA_036271015.1 Acidimicrobiia bacterium | reverse complement strand
CTGCACCTGCCGCGGATGCTGTCGTTCTGGAACGCCGACGCCGCTCGCGCCGAGCGCGGGCAGTCACCGTACGAAGCGGTCCGGTCGCTGTGGTTCGACTCGCTGACCTACGAGCCCGGCGCGTTGCGGTCGCTGATCGACCTCGTCGGGCCGGCGCGCGTGGTCATCGGTTCCGATGCACCGTTCTTCGCCGAGCAACCCGGCTACGTCCTCGACCGCCTGCACGAGCAGGACCCACTGTCGCCGGAGGACCTGGCGACGATCCGGACGGCCAGCGCGGTCGAGTTCCTCGGCCTTCCCCACCCACCGGGAGGAGCAGCATGAGCGTCCTGTCGACCGCGCCGGATGGCGCACGCGCCCCGCGCATGATCTCGGTCGACGACCACGTGGTCGAACCTCCCGACGTCTGGACGAGCCGGTTGCCCGCGAAGTGGCAGGACGAGTGCCCCCGCGCCGTCGAGGAGGACGGCAAGATCGTGTGGCGCTTCGAGGCGAAGCGGAAGTCGCTCGCCGAGCTCGGTGGCCGCCTGTTCGACCCCGCCTCCGGGAAGCGTGATCTCATCGACTTCCCGGAGCGCTACGAGGAGCTCCGACCCGGTTGCTACCAACCGGCCGAGCGCGTCCGCGATCTCGACCTCGCGGGCATCGACGCCTCGCTGTGCTTCCCCGCCTTCCCGCGCTTCTGCGGGCAGGAGTTCACCGAGGCGGCGGATCGCGACCTCGGGTTGGCGTGCGTGCGCGCCTACAACGACTGGATGATCGACGAGTGGTGCGGAGCGGTCCCCGGTCGCCTGATCCCGCTCGTGATCATGCCGCTCTGGGACGCCGACCTCGCGGTCGCCGAGGTCGAACGTTGCGCGGCGAAGGGCGCGCGTGCGGTCACCTTCTCCGAGAACCCCGCCGCGCTCGGGCTGCCGTCGGTCCACGACCGCCGGCGGTACTGGGATCCCGTGTTCGCCGTGTGCGCGGACGCGGGGATGCCGGTCTGCACCCACATCGGGTCGTCGTCCAGGCTGCCGCACACCTCGGACGATGCGCCGCCGCTCGTGGTGGCGACGCTGCCGTCGAACCTCGCCGCGGCCGCGCTGGCGGACTGGCTCTACAGCGGCCTGTTCGTGCGCCACCCGGGACTCCGCCTCTGCCTCTCGGAAGGTGGGATCGGATGGATCCCGGCGATCCTCGAACGGGCCGACTACGTGTTCGAGCGCTACGCGCCGCGCCTCAAGACGGGCACCGGCTTCGGCCTGACCGGCATGGGCTCGGTCGACGCGGGGGAGTTCAACCTCGGCTCGGTCGACGTCCGGCCCAGCGAGCTGTTCCGCGACCACGTCTTCGGCTGCTTCATCGACGACCGGCACGGGGCGGCCTCGATCGGCGAGCTCGGGGTGGAGAACGTGATGGTGGAGTGCGACTACCCACACGGCGACAGCAGCTGGCCCCACGCCCGCGACCTGATCCTCGAACAGGTCGCGCACCTCAGTCCCGACGAGCAGGAGATGGTGCTCGCCGGCAACGCCCGGCGGGTCTTCGGCCTGGGAGCGCTCGATGGGTGAGGTCCTCGGCCTCGGCCTCACGCACTTCCCGCCGCTGGGCTGGCCCGACGAGGCGATGGATCGTGCCCTGCAGTTCGCGCTCGCAGACCCGAGCGTGCCCGACGCGGTCAAGGAGGGCGAAGGCTGGCCCGACGGCATGCGCGAGGAGTTCGATCGCGACCGCCTCGCGGCGGCGGCGGACCACCGGGCCGCGCTCGTGGCCGGGTGTGATCGCGTGCGCGCCGCGCTCGACGAGTTCGCCCCGGACGTCGTGGTGATCTGGGGCGACGATCAGTACGAGTTGTTCCGCGAGGACGTCGTCCCCGCCTTCTGCGTCGTCGCGGCGGAGTCCCTGACCTTCTCGCCGTGGCGGGGATCGACGGGCGCGGTGATCCCGAACATCTGGGAGGAGGACGTCGACACGCAGTTCGAGCTCCCCGGCCACGCGGCGTTCGGCCGTCACCTGGCCGCGTCGCTCCTGCACGACGAGTTCGACGTCGCCTACGCGTACACCACGCGTGAGGACCGGCCGTTCCCGCACGCGGTCTCGAACACGGTGCTGTTCCTCGACTACCACCGCGTGGGCTTCCCGTACCCGGTCGTGCCGATGACCGTGAACTGCTACGGACGACTCGCAGTCAGCCGGCGCGGGGGGATGGCGCGCTTCGCGCCCGACGACGGCATCCCGCCCCTCGACCCGCCGGGCCCGACGCCGCGCCGGTGCATGAACGTGGGTCGTGCGGCCGCCCGGGCCGCGGCGGCGTCGGATCTCCGGGTCGCGCTCGTCGCGTCGTCGAGCTGGTCACACGGCTTCCTGCACGACCGTGGTTGGCGGATGTACCCGGACCACGCTGCCGACCGCGCGTTCTACGACGCGCTGGTCGCTCCCGGGCACGAGGCCTGGCACGCCGCGACGCTCGAGAACATCGAGCAGTCGGGGCAGCAGGAGATGCTGAACTGGTTCTGCCTCGTCGGCGCGGTCGAGGAGGCCGGGCTCGAGCTCGAGTGGAGCAGCTACGTCGAGACGCACGTGTTCAACTCGAACAAGTGCTTCGCCGTGTTCCGCTGAAAGGGTGCCCGCCCGATCAGGCGCCGCGCGGGCCGGCCCGCCGCATGGCGGCGATGGTCCGCTCCAGGAACTCGTCGAACTGGTCGAGCTCGTCACCCGTGAACTCCTTGGCCAGGACGTCGTCGACGTTCCGGATCATGCGCACGGCTTCCGCGTAGACGCTCTTGCCCGCCGCGGTCACCGTGGCGTCGATGGCGCGGGCCGACACCTTCGAGCTCTTCCGCCGGATGAAGCCCTTGCGCTCGAGGCCGGCGACGATGCCGACCATCGCCTGCGGCGTGACGAACACCGTGCGCGCCAGCGCGGCGGAGGACGCCCGTTCGAGGTGCATCAACGCCTGGAGCACCCCGAACTGCGACTTGGTGAGCCCGGTGTGGCGCAGCTCGCGGTCCAGCTCGCGTCCGACCTCGCGCTCGGCCAACTTGACCAACCACGTGATCCGGCCGAACTCGCGCGGGCGGTAGTCGCCCTGGTCGTTGCCCACTGGATCCGTGTGCTCCACTCGTCTTCGGGTCGCTGCCATGACCGGCGACTGTAACGGAGCGCCTGCGGAGTAGCGGGTTCCGTCGGGCGAACACACCAGTCCGCGCGCCGGGCCGGATGACGCCCCGCCCGTCACTATATCAAGAACTTGCTACCCGAGCGGCGGGGGTGAACCGGGCGGGCAGGTTCACGTACCCGTTGACGATGCCGAGCGAGGGGTACCGCACGGTCTCGGACCGCACGATGCGGAAGTCCGGGATCCGCCGGAGCGTGGTCTCGAGCATCGTCACGAACTCCGCGCGGGCGAGCGTCGACCCGATGCAGCGATGCTTCCCGATGCCGAAGGCGACGTGACGGTTGGGCTGGCGGTCGGGGATGAACTCGTCCGCGTCGGGGAACTCGCGGTCGTCGCGGTTGGCCGACGCGAAGCACATGAGCACGCGATCGCCGCGGCGGAGGACCTGGTCGCCGAGCTCGGTGTCGCGGGCGACGGTGCGGGCGAACGCCTGGACGGGGGAGAAGTAGCGCAGGAACTCTTCGGTCGCGCTCGGGATGAGCTCCGGCTGCGCGATGAGCAGGTCTCGCAACGAGTGGTTCCGGTCCAGGTACTCGATGGCGTTGGCGAACAGCGCGGTCGTCGTGTCGACACCGCCGTTGATGATCGTTCCCAGCAGCGACACGATCTCCTCGTCGGTGAAGGTCCGGCCGTCGAGGTCGGCGTGCACGATCCGGGAGAGGTTGTCCTCGCGGGGCCTGCGCCGTCGCTCGATCACCGCGTTCGCGACGGTCTCGAACATCCACTGCTGCCCCTCGACCGCGCGTTGGAATTCCGGACTGCCCGGTCGCGAGTACACGACCTCGTGGGCGGGCTCCGCGAAGCGCTGCCAGTCGTCGAGGTCGAGGCCGAGGAACGCGAGCGTCGCCTGCGCCGGCACCGGGTTCGCGAGGTCGAGGACGAAGTCGATCGAACCCGACTCGGCGCACGCATCGATCGCCGCGTTCGTGAACGCGGCCAGGGCGGGGTGGAGGCGCGCGATCGCGGCGGGCGCGAACATCGGGTTCAGGACGCGGCGGAACGCGTTCCACTCGGGCGGGTCCATCTCGACGAGCGCGTTCTCGTACGGCGCCTCCGGGATGTTCACGCCGCCGAACCGCGCCCCGTCCTCCGCGGTGTGGTGGCGCGACGAGAACGTCGCTTCGTCACGCATCGACTGGGCGAGGCTCTCGTAGCCGGTGACGACCCAGAAGCCGTCGTGGTTCGGGGAGTACGCGACCGGGCACCGGGCGCGGAGATCGGCGGTGATCTCCTGCGCGCGCGCGGCGTACTCCGGCGAGGTGTGGTCGAACTCCACGACCACTCGCTCAGTGGTTCCGTCCACGGGACGCTCCGATCACGAGGCCGGCGCAGGGAGCCCGCACCGGGTGTGCTTCATCGATCCGACGCGCGACCGTTCGGGCTCACTCGCTCGCGTGCCGCGACGTGGTCGAGCGTGCGCCGGACGAGCACGCGCGCGAGGTGGCGGCGGAAGTCCGCGGACGCGTTGCGATCCGACGACGGCTCGGTCTCCGCGTCGGCCAAGTCGGCGGCGTCGGCCGGGCTCACACCTGATCGGAGCGCGTCCTCGACCGACACTGCCCGGACCGGGGTCGACGCCATGTTGACCAGCGCCACCCGGGGGCGGGCGCCCCCGACCGCGGCCACGCCGACGATGGCCCAGTCCTGCGCGCGCCGGTTGAACTTCGCGAACCCCCACCCCGCATCGGTGCACGTCGGCACCCGGACCTCGGTGATCATCTCGTCGGCGGCGAGCGCGGTCTCGAGGAACCCCAGGAAGAAGTCGTCCGACGGGATGGCACGCACCCCGTCCGCTCCCCGGACCATGATCGTGCCACCGAGGGCGAGCACCGCCGCCGGCAGGTCGGACGCGGGGTCGCCGTGGGCCAGCGAGCCGGCCAGCGTCCCCCGGTGACGGACCTGCGGGTCGCCGACGCTCTCCGCCGCGGCGCGGAGCAGGGGAACGTGCTCCCGCAGCACGTCGCTGGAGACGAGCTCGCAGTGGCGCGCCAGTCCACCGAGCACCACCTCGTCGCCCTCGAGCCGGATCGCCGACTGGTCAGGGACGTCGTTCACGTCGACGAGCACCGACGGGGTCGCCAGCCGCAGCTTCATCAGCGGCAGCAGCGAATGGCCGCCCGCGAGGAGCTTGGCGTCGTCGCCGTGCTCGCGCAGCGCATCCAGCGCCTCGTCGACCGAGCGGGCGCGGACGAACGAGAACGGTGCCGGGATCACGCCGATGCCTCGCGGTCCGCGGTCCCGCTCGTGCGCCGCATCTCGCGGGCCCCGGCCACGACCGCGGCGACGATGTTCTGGTATCCGGTGCACCGGCAGAGGTTGCCCTCGAGCCCGACGCGCACGTCGTCGGCGACGAGGTCGGCGTGCTCGGTCGCGAGCGAGACCGCGGCCATGACCATCCCGGGCGTGCAGTACCCGCACTGCAGCCCGTGGTGGGTCTGGAACGCCTGCTGCATCGGGTGCAGCGTGCCCCCGTCGGTGAGCCCCTCGATCGTGGTGACCGCGTGATCGTGGGCCTGCGCCGCGAGCACGGTGCACGATTTCACCGATCGGCCGTCGAGCAGCACGGTGCAGGCGCCGCACGACGACGTGTCGCACCCCACGTTCGTCCCCGTGAGTCCGAGCGTGTCGCGCACGAAGTGGACGAGGAGGGTCCGGGCCGCCACGACCTGCTCCGTCGCCGAGCCGTTGACCGTGATCCGCACGACGAGCTCGGCCGCGGCCTCGGTGGTCATCGCCCGGCTCCCGCGCCGGCCGCGACCACGGTGACCGCGCACGGGTACGAAGGGCGCTCCGGCGAGCGCGAAGGGGGAACGCGCCCGCCGAGCGCCCGATCGCGAGCTCCGTCGACTCCCTCGTCTGGTCCGTCCATCGGCCCCCCTCCGGTCCAGGGGGATCCTCCCATGATCTTCGGTGCTTGATCAAGTACTTGACAAGATGCGGCCGCCGAGATTCAGTGAGGCGACCGACGAAGGGGGCACCGTGCCGATCGAGACGCCGACCGGGTACGTCCACGACCGACGCGTCGTCGACGGGGCTCGCGCGCCCGCCGAATCGCTGTCGACCGATGGCGTGTCGCTGCATTCCGTCATCGGTGGGCACGGACCGGCGCTCGTCCTGCTCCACGGCTGGCCGCAGACCTGGTGGGCGTGGCACCGCGTGATGCCCGCCCTGGCCGAGCACTTCACGGTGATCGTGGTCGACCTGCCCGGTCTCGGCGATTCGAGCAAGCCGCGGAGCGGCTACGACACCGACACCGTCGCCCAGCGCATCCACGGGCTCGTGACCGGGCTCGGCCACGAGGAGATCCTCCTCGTCGGACACGACTGGGGAGGCGCGGTCGCGTACTCCTACGCGGCGCAGTACCGCGCCGCGGTGCGGCGGCTCGTCGTCATCGAGATGTTGGTGCCCGGGTTCGGGTGGGACGACCTCCTGACACCGTCGTCCGCCGGCTGGGTGTGGCACATGGCGTTCCATGCCGTCCCGGACGTGCCGGAGATGCTGACCGCGGGGCGGGAACGCGCCTACATGACGATGTTCCTCCGCACGATGGGCGCCTACGACCCCACCGCCGTCACCGACGACGACATCGACGAGTACGTGCGGTGCTACACGGCGCCGGG
This sequence comes from Acidimicrobiia bacterium, assembly GCA_036271015.1. Lineage (GTDB taxonomy): Bacteria > Actinomycetota > Acidimicrobiia > IMCC26256 > DASPTH01 > DASUAS01. Next base: position 4,024 of record DATBBL010000140.1, on the reverse strand, counting down.
TGCGTGGCACGCCGCGTTCGAGTACTACCGCGCGTGGTTCGACGACGTCCGGCAGAACCAGGTGCACGCGGCGACGCCGCTCGAGATGCCGGTGCTCGCGGTCGGCGGCGCCTTCTCGTCGGGCCCGTTCCCCGAGCTGTCGCTGCGGGAGGTGGCGCGCGACGTGACCGGGTGCATCATCGAGCGGTGCGGCCACTGGGTGGCGTCGGAGCAGCCCGACGAGCTGACCGGCGCGCTGCTCGAGTTCCTCGGGGCCGCGGCGCCGGTGGCGCGGCGCAGGTCAGGGGCCGGATCTCCGGGCACCCGCAGCTAGCCGGTTCTTCATCCGGGTGCCGTCCCGGGCGGGCGTCGGGGTCCGAGGACCCGACCCGGCGCTTGCCGGACGCGGCGGAGGGCCGGATGATGTGGCGATGACGCACGGTGTGAGGGCGCGCTAGCGTTGCCGAGAAGCGCCATCCTCGGCAGGGGCGGGCGTATGGGTCTTGTGCGATCCTTGAACCGAGCGCGCGGCGCCGGCATCAATCGCCCCGATCCGACGCGTGCGAAGTCCGCCCTCGGGTCCCGCGTCCGCGAGGTGCCTCGCTGATGGGCTTGCACTCGTGGCGGGCACGGCGTCGCCGGTCGCGTGCGTCTCGCATCCTCATCATCGTGGAGAACTGCGCGGTGCCGCAGGACCGTCGCGTCTGGAAGGAGAGCGAGGCACTGGTCGACGCCGGCTACGACGTCTCGGTGATCGCCCCCCGACGTCGCGAGCAGCGCCGCCGGGAAGCTGTCGGGAACATCACGATTCACCGCTATGCCCCGACCCGCGAACGTGCCGACGAGGTCGGGTTCGTGCTCGAGTTCGTGTCGGCCTGGGTCCAGATCGCGTTGCTCTCCGCGATCATCTTCGTGCGGGACGGCTTCGCCGCGATACAGGCCTGCAATCCACCGGACATCTTCTTCACCGTCGCCCTGCCGTACAAGCTCGCCGGGTGCCCGTTCGTGTTCGATCAACACGACCTCTCCCCGGAGCTCTACGTCGCCCGGTACGGCCGATCAGGAGGAGTCGTGTTCCGGTGCCTGGAGCTGTTGGAACGGGCGACGTTTCGGACCGCCGACCACGTGATCTCCGCCAACCCGCCGCAGGCCGAGATCCCGCTCACCCGAGGGAAGAAGGTACGGGAGGCGGTCACGGTGGTGTCGAACGGGCCGGTGCTCCGTCGAGCCCCGGCACCCACGTCCCATCCCGACCGTTGGCGCGCCAAGGCGTTCCTCGGTTGCTGGGTGGGCGCGATGGGCGCGGTCGACGACGGCGTCGAGTTGGCGATCCAGGCGATCGATCATCTTGTTCACGAAGTCGGTCGCAACGACTGTCACTTCGTGTTCCTCGGGGACGGAGAGGCCTTCGGGGAGGTGACGCGGCTCGCCGCGGAGTTGGGTGTGACCGACTGGATCACATTCACGGGCTGGGTGGATCACGAGATCGTCCTCGACTGCCTCGCGTGCGCCGACGTCGGGCTCCAGCCCGATCCCAAGAACCCCCGAACGGACAAGGCGACGGCGGTCAAGACCTTGGAGTACATGGCGTTCGGTGTTCCCGTCGTCGCATTCGACCTCGAGGAGACGCGGCGAACGGTGGGCTCGGCCGCTGCGTACGCCACGCCGAACGATCCGCGCTCGTTCGCGATGACGATCGACGGGTTGCTCTCCGACCCCGACCGACGCCACGCGATGGGCGCAACCGGCCGGCGCCTGATTCGGGACGGACTGGCGTGGGACTACCAGCGGGTGGCGTACGTAGGCGTGTTCGACGCGCTGCTCGACCGCCCGCAGAAGCAGACGAACGCGATCTCGACCGGCGCGACGCAGGGGGGCGCACACGGTGTCGCGCGGTATGAGTGAGTCGGTGGACGTGGCGATCGTGGGAGCTGGTCCGTATGGATTGGCCGCGGCCGCACACCTTCGCGCCGCCGGACGAGAGACGCGCATCTTTGGTGAAGCGATGCAGTTCTGGCAGACCCGGACACCCGTCGCCATGGTCCTGCGATCGCCATACCGCGGGAGCGACATCGGCGGCAGGTCGAACCTGACGTTGCACGACTATGCAACGGAATCAGGTCGAGCGATCCCCAGTCCGATTCCGGTCGACCGGTTCGTCGAATACGGCAAGTGGTTCCAGCAACAGGCCGTGCCCGAAGTCGATCACCGTCACGTACGAGCAATCGCGAGCGTCGACTCCGGATTTCGCATCACCGTCGACGACGATGCCTTCGCGGCGCGACGCGTCGTCGTCGCGACCGGCGTCGGCGCGTTCGCGTGGAAGCCACCCCTCTTCGCAGCTCTGGACCACGAGAGCATCTCGCATACGCTCGAGCATCACGAGCTCGCTGTGTTCGCGGGCCGCCGAGTCACGGTCATCGGTGGTGGACAGAGCGCGCTCGAGACGGCGGCGTTGCTTCACGAAGGCGGCTCGGACGTCGACGTCTTGGTTCGCCGTTCGGCCGTTCGGTGGTTGTCGGAAGGCTCGTGGAAGCACACGACGTGGGCCGTCAACCGGATGCTGTACGCGCCGCCGGACGTCGGGCCGGCGCTCGCGAGTCATCTCGTCGCGCATCCCGGCGCGTATCACCGGATGCCCCGCCAGTTGCAGGACCGCCTCGCGGCGCGCTCGGTCCGACCGGCCGGCGCGGGTTGGTTGCGGCCGCGTCTGCGCGACGTCACGATCCGTACCGGAGTACAGGTCGCCGACGTCACCCCGTGCCGCGAACGCGTCCTCCTTCGCCTCGATGACGGCACGCAACAGACGGTCGATCACGTCTTGCTCGCCACCGGATACCGGATCGATCTCTCGCGGTATGCGTTCCTGGCGACGCCGCTCGTCGAGGCGATCAAGTGCGTCAACGGCTACCCGCAGCTGTCGAGGGGATTCGAGACCACCATGCCCGGCCTCCACGTCATCGGCGCTCCGGCGGCGTGGAGCTTCGGGCCGCTCATGCGGTTCGTTGCCGGCAGCGGGTTCGCGGCGCGGTCGCTGACGCGATGGCTCGCTCGATGATCGATGTGGGCGCGCTCGTCGTCGGCGGTGACTATCGCGGTCTCGGGATCGTCCGGAGTCTCGGCCGGCGCGGCGTCCCGGTTTGGGTGGCGCAAGGCAGTGACATGCTCGCCGGATGCTCGCGGTACGCGCGCCGGCGACTGCACTGGCCGACCGGCACCGAAGGCGAGCAGACCGAGTTCCTGGAACGGCTGGCCAACGAGCGCGGCCTCGACGGTTGGGTGTTGTTCCCGACCGCGGACGAGACCGCCTGGCTGATCAGCCGCAATCACGCCGCCCTCTCGGCCCACTACCGGCTGACGACGTCACCATGGAGCGAGCACGTGGTTGCCGCCGACAAGCGGCTCGCGTACGGCCGTGCCGAAGCGCTCGGAATCGACGTTCCCCGGACGTGGTACCCGGGGTCGGCGGCGGAGCTCGCGGAGCTGCCCCTCGAGTTCCCGGTCATCCTGAAGCCGGCACTGCGGATCACGCACAACAGCTTCACGGACGACAAGGCGTGGCTGATCGAGGATCGCGGCCGGTTGCTCGCTCGCTACGAGCGCGCGTGCAGGCTGCTTCCGTCGCAGTACGTCATGATTCAAGAGGTCATCGGCGGTGGCGGCGAGCACCAGCTCGCGTTCGGTGCGGCGTGTCAGGACGGAGAGGTGCTCGCGTTCGTCACCGCGCAGCGCAGTCGTCAGTACCCGCTCGACTTCGGACGGGCCAGCACATTCGTCGAGACGATCGAGCGACCGGACATCGTCGAGTCGTCGCGGCGCCTCCTCGCCGATCTCCGACTGAGCGGGCTGGTGGAGGTCGAGTACAAGCACGACCCGCGTGACGGTCGGTTCAAGCTCCTCGACGTGAATGCGCGCTCGTGGGGCTGGCATTCGATCGGCTCCGCGGCCGGCGTGGACTTCGCGTACGTCGCGTGGCGCGTCGCGCAAGGCGAGCCCGTCACTCGGGCGCAGGGGCGACCGGGAGTGCGGTGGGTGCGGTTGGCCA
>DATBBL010000139.1:0-15988 GCA_036271015.1 Acidimicrobiia bacterium | reverse complement strand
CGACGATCTCACTCATTCGACACCCCAATCTCGCGTGCCTGATTTCTCTCGAGCCTAATTGCACTTCCACGTTCAGGGTTGTTGGTCACATTCGCCGCGCACGGCTCAAGTGCTCACGGAGCAGACCGATCATCGGTGACGGAGCGGCGCAGACGTCCGCCTTGGACGGGAAGAAGAGGGGCTCGATGGGGCTGTCACCCGCACGACCAGCCGAGAAGATCCGCCGCGCGGCGCGGGTCCGGTCCCGTGCATCGACCGTGACCGACGATCAGTGGCTGGACGATCTCTGGTGCGACTACAAGGCCAGCGGGAGCCGTGACGACCGATCGCGCCTGCTCCTGCACTACTCGCCGCTGGTGAAGTTCACGGCCAACCGAATGGCCTCTCGGCTCCAGCACGTGGACCGAGCCGATCTCGCGAGCTACGGCCTCTTCGGCTTGATCGACGCGATCGAGAAATTCGACCCGCGCCGCGGCTTCAAGTTCGAGACCTACGCGATCGCGCGGATCAGAGGTGCGATCATCGACGAGCTGCGGTCCATCGACTGGGCACCCCGGTCGGTGCGCGCCAAGGCCCGGGCCATCGAACGGGTCTCCTCCAAGCTCGAGAACGAGCTGCGGCGCAGCCCCGACGACGTGGAGGTCGCGGCCGAGCTCGGCACGACCGTCGACGAGCTCGCCCACACGCGCTCGCAGATCTCCTGCACCGGACTGGTGCCGCTCGACCAGCTCCTGACCTCGAATTCCCAGGACGAAGCAGGCTCGGGCACGGTCGGCGACACCATCGCCGACCCGCGATACGACCCGGTCGAGGCGTTCGAGAACGACGAGATGAAGCACCTCTTGGCGGACGCCATCGGCCGGATGCCCGATCGGGTCCGGTCCGTGTTCGTCTTCTACTACTACGAGGGGCTCACCCTCGCCGAGATCGGCCGTCTCCTCGGCGTGACCGAGAGCCGCGTCTGTCAGATCCACACGAAGGGTCTGGCGCGTCTGCGCGATCACCTCGCACCTTCCCCGAGTGCACGGGAGCCGGCCTGCGCCTGATCGGATCGACCTCCTCGACCTCCTCACGCAGCGTGCGACTCACCGGCCGAAGACGTGGTGCAGGAGGACGAGCGTGCCGCTCCACGACACTTCGTTGGAGAGCGCGTCGTAACGAACGCCGTCGAGATGCAGGGCGGCCGCATCCGGGTCGGTGAATCCGTGGCCGGCGGCGCCGAAGACCGTGATCTGGTAGTCCGTCACCCCGGCGTTTCGCATCTCCTGGTGGAGGTTCTCGACGTCTTCACGGGGTGCATACGGATCTCCGGCGCCGCAGTATGCGACAACGTGGCCGCGGACGACCCCGGGCTCCGCCCTCGCATGTGTGGTCAGCACGCCGTGGTAGCTGACGGCCGCCTTGAGGTTCGCGCCGCTGCGCGCGAGCTCGAGCACGGTCATGCCGCCGTAACAGAAGCCGACCGCCGCGATGCGCTCGTCATCGACATCCGGCAGGGACGCCACCTGGTCGAACCAGGCCACGGTTCGCGCGCGTTGCTTCTCGGGATCGGCACGGTTCTCGGCGAAGGCGCGGCCGGAATCCTCGAGCGACGGGTTCTCGAGATGGGCGCCGTACATGTCGGTGCAGACGGCCACGTACCCCACTTCGGCGAGTTTCCGAGCGGTTCGCTCGTTGACCTCGTGCGCGATCCCGAGCGCGCTGTGCATCACGAGGACCGCGGGAGAGGATTCCGTTCCGGCGGGCCGAGCGGCGTAGCCGCGCAGCAGCGTTCCCTCGTGCTCGAATTCGATGCGCTCCATGCCTTCGAACATCGCGGTCTCCGTTCGCCCCTGCGTCGCGGCCGCCAGGACTGTACGGCGGATCGTGGCCCGAAGGGCTCGGGCCTCGTCGGCGCCGCGACGGTGATCACGACGCGGATCGCGGGAGGGATGCAACCATTCCCGGCGCATCTGAGTCACACTCCTACTGCGGGCGGTGAGATCACAGAGGAGCACCGATGACCAAGCTGATGCAGGGTCTGAGCCGATGGAGCCGGGCACTCGTCCGTCAACTGCCCGACAAGCCCTACCCGAGCGATCACCCGTGGCGGGACCGTCACGATCCGGCTCGGCCGCGCGGCTGACGCTCGCAGTCGGGCGCCGACCAGCAGGAAAACGAGAGACCGCCCCCAGGACCAAATGGGCGGGCGGCAGTCGCCGGGGGCGGTCTCGATCGTGTTCCTGGGGCACGCCAGGGGCAACTGGCACCCTGCACATCGACGACCGGCAGGCCGACTGAAGCACCTTGGCCGAGTGTTGGAGCAACGCTCGCGGATCATTGGCCATCACGCGGCACCGTCGCCGACCTTGCCGTCGGGCGCCGGACTTCGTAACGTCGTGGGCAGTCCACATCGGGACCGCGGGTACTCGGTCCAGGGCGGACGAGGAGAACCGGTCGAGCCTCGGCTCGGCCGGTTCTTCGCGCGTTGCGTGTCACCGCGCACTGGACGGACTCGCCGCACGTCGACGTCCACGACTGGTGATCCGCGATCGCTCCCCATAGAGTCTCCCGGTCCGACTAGGGACGCGTGCTCGGACGCGAAGTCAGCGTTCGCGAAAACGAGCACCGCTCGGCCCTGGGGCGGGACGCAAGGACCGGCCGGCCCGCAACCCGGCCGGTTCTTCGCGCTCGACGCGCGCCGGCGAGCGGCCCGGTGATCAGCTCCGGAGTCGTCCGAGCAACGGGATCGCCGCGATCTTCTCCTCGGTGAGGTCCTCCCAGCGGATGTGCGGCAGCGTCCAGCCGCGCGGGCGCGGGCATCGCAGCACACGCTCGGGCGTGACGATCATGTCGACGTGGAGATCGTGATCCGTCGTGGGCACGTCGCCGCGTGGGAGCACCTGCCGCTCGTGCACCGTCGTGACGACGACGGTGTCCGCGTCCACCAGGCCCGCTTCCGCGGCGACCGCGAGCTCGAGGTCGCTGAAGCCACCGCCCTTGCCGAGCCGAGCGCCCGCCTCGTCGACGCCGACACAGCCGGTGACGACGAGGCCCACCGGCTCGAGCTCGTCGACGTCGACCGTGCGCGCGCTGCGCGTTGCGCCCTTGATCGAGCTGGCGGTCCGCGGATCGTCGGCGAGGTGCTCCGGGTCCAGGAGGAAGTAGGGATCGTGCTCGGCGAGCCGGGGGACCGCCATGTACACGACCTTGCCGTCCCGGAGCGCGAGCTGACGCACCGCCCACTGCGGCGAGTCGGGGTTCGACTTCAAGGTCGATGCCCCCGCCCACTCGTCCGTGTCGGCCAGCCGCCGCGCCGCGGCTTCCGCGCCCACGAAGTTCGGGATCCGATTGGCCGGCTTCGGGAACCGGGCGACACCGGGCCGGTCGAGGTCCGCCCAGATCCGCTCCCGCAACGCGGCCTTGGCCGCGAGCGCCTCGCGATCACCCCCCGCGTCCGCGTCGTGGCGCCGGCGTTGCCCACCTCGGTCGCGAACCATCGCGACGACCTAGCGCCGCCGCCAGTCCGCGGGCACGTCGATGTCGCGGATGTGCGTGGCGGGGGATCCGCCGACCACCGTCGCCGCGGCCACGTCGCGCGTGACGACGCTGTTGGTGCCGATGACGGCGTGGTCCCCGATCGTGACCCCAGGACCGATCGCCGCGCCACGGCCGATCCAGACGTTGTCCCCGACCGTGATGGGCGCGCGTCGGCGCTGACCGGGCGTCACCTCGTGCATCGCGTCGTCGACGATGCTGACCAGCGGGCCGATGCGGACGTTGTCGCCGATGACGATGCTCGACTGCGCGTTGATGTCGACGCCGTAGTTGATGAACGCGCGGTCGCCGACGACCAACCGCCCCTCACGCCCGACCGAGATCTTGGTGGCGAGCGGCCATCCGTCGATCACGAGTCGTTCCCCGATCCGCAGCTCGCCCTGGCACCGCAACCCGACCCGTCCATACACCTGGGGCAGCGGGCCGACCGACACCGCGTGCAGCGCGAACAGCGCCCGCGCGTGGGCGAAGCGGACCGCCTTGCGCGCCGAGTCGAGCCAGTCCGGAGCCCGCCCGCCGGCCCGCACCTCGCAGTCTGCTCCCGGCCCGTTCTCCTGCCCCGTCTCCACCGTGACCTTGCCCCCGTACGTTCGCGAACCGCGGTGCCCAGCCCCGGTGCGCGCTCGACGTCGGAGATCGCCCGCTGGGACCTGGACGGTCAACGCGCGGCGCCGACCCCATTCGTGACTGGTGGTCGAAATACTACACAGAGTGGTCATCCCCGCCCTACTGTCGGTGTCGACGGCTGGCGGGCCCGACCCCGACCGGAGGAGCACCGCCCGTGACCTGTGCGCTCGAGCACCGCCACGGCCGCTGGACCCACGTGCACCAGCACCGTGGTCCGCACCGACACCCCCGACTGCCGTTCCGCTCGGCCGACGTCGACGCCGGCCAGCGGCACGGGCACGAGCACCCGCACCCGCACGAGCACGCACACCCGGTGGCGCCCGACCACGGGCACAGCCACGGACTGGTCGAGCCGGCGATCATCCGGTCGCGCGCCGGCCTGCGTGCGGTGGCGCTCAGCCTCGGGGTCCTGGCCGTCACCGCCGCCATCCAGGCGGTCGTGTTCGTCGCCGGCGGATCGGTCGCGCTCCTCGCCGACCTGATCCACAACGGCGGTGACGCCCTCACCGCCATCCCCCTCGGGATCGCGTTCTTTCTCCGCAGCCGACGCGGCGAGCGGTGGGCCGGCTATGCAGTCGTGGCCACGATCTTCGCCTCCGCGATGGTGGCCGGCGTCGAAGCCGTCGACCGTCTGCTCGAACCGCGGCCACCCGACCACCTCGCCGCACTGGCGATCGCCGGAGTCATCGGGTTCTTCGGGAACGAGGCGGCCGCACACGTGCGCCTCCGCGCCGGCCGACGACTCGACAGCCCGGCGCTGCTCGCCGACGGCCATCACGCACGCATCGACGGCTTCGTCTCGCTCGGCGTCGTCGTCGCCGCCGCTGCGGTGGCGATCGGCATACCTCGCGCCGACCCGGTCGTCGGCCTCGCCATCACGATCCTCATCCTGCGCATCACTCGGCAGGCGTGGCACGAGATACGGCGCGATCGCGTGGAGTGACCTGCGTACACTCGCGCCAACAGGCGAGCACCACCGCGACAGCCCCGGCCCCGTGCCGGGGCTTCGTGCGCCCGGCGTAGCGTGGTTCGGTGCCCGACACCGCCATCCGCACCAACGGCCTTTCGAAGGACTTCGGCCAGGGGCACGGCCTGTTCGAGCTGGACCTCGACGTGGAACGCGGCGAGGTGTTCGGGTTCCTCGGTCCGAACGGCGCCGGGAAGTCGACCGCGATGCGCCTGCTCCTCGACCTCATCCGGCCGACGTCCGGCTCGGCAACCGTGCTCGGCCTCGACACCCGCACGGAGAGCCTGGAGATCCGCCGCCGGGTGGGCTTCCTCCCCGGTGACCTCGAGCTCTACCCGCGGCTGACCGGCGCGACCATCCTCGACTTCTTCGGCGAGCTGCGCGGCGGCGTCGACCGGCGCGTCCGGGACGAGCTCGCGGCGCGCTTCGACGCGCCGCTCGACCGGCCGGTGCGCGAGCTGTCGACCGGCAACCGGCAGAAGCTCGGTCTCGTGCAAGCGTTCATGCACGAGCCCGAGCTCTCGTGGTGGTCGACACGCTCGAACACCTCCGGGACGTCGCGGTCCAGCGCCTCGAGGTCGAGTTCGACGGGACGCCCCCGCCAGCCGACGCCCTTCGCCACCTTCCCGGCGTGCAGGAGGTACAGGCCGATGGTCAGCACCTCGTCGTGGCGTTCGAAGGCGCGGCCGACCCGATCGTCAAGACCATCGCCGCCTACGACGTGCAATCGATCCGCAGTCGCGAGGCGGACCTCGAGGAGGTCTTCCTGCGCTTCTACCGCGACGAGGGCTCGACGTGAGCCGCGCCGTGTTCGCCATGGCCTTGCGCCTCCGTGCGCTGAGCGCGTGCCTCGCGGCTGTGGGCATGGCGGCGGTGATCCTGATGGTCGGCGCGCTCTTCCCGTCCGTCGGTGACAGCATCGGCAAGCTCCATGTGCCGGAGGGCGTCGCCAACCTGCTCGGGGGTGCCGACTACAGCACGATCACCGGCTGGATGCGCAGCGAGATCGGCGCGATCTACGGACCGCTCGTGATCGCGGCCTCCGGGATCGCGGCCGCGGTCGCGATCACCGCCGGCGAAGAAGAGGGCGGCATCCTCGCGCTCGTCCTCGCGCACCCGATCGAACGCGGACGACTCGTGCTCGCGAAGGCGGGCGCGGTCGCGACGGTCGTCGTGATCGTCGCGGTCGGCACGTGGATCGGACTGCTCGCGGGGGTCGCGGTGGCCGGCGGCGGGATCTCGGCCGGAAACCTCAGCGCCATGACATTGCAGCTCGCGTTCTTCGGGTTCGCCATCGGCGCGCTCGCGCTCGCACTGGCCGCGCTCACCGGATTGAAGGCGGTCGCCGCGGGCGGCGCCGGCGCGTTCGCGGTGGTGGGGTTCCTGATCAACGGCTTCGCGCCGCTCGTCGACGGGCTCGACTGGTTGAAGTACCTCTCGCCCTTCTACTACTACTCGGGCCACGACCCGCTCACGAACGGCGTCGACGTCGGCGGGCTCGTGGTCCTCGGCTTGGCGGCCATCGTGTTCACCGTCGTCGCGGTCGCGGGCCTCCGCCGGCGGGACCTCCGGGCCTGAGCGGGAACGGCCGCGTCAGCCGGCCGCGAGGGCCTGCTGCATCTTGCGCGCCAGGTGGTCGAACAACGGGTAGACCTGCGGCCCACCCAACGCGTCGATCGACGGCCGCCAGAGCTCCCACCGGTCGATCAGCCGGTGGCCGAGCAGCAGGCGCACCAGCTCGAAGTCGAAGCCGCCGTGCTGCTCCATCGCGCCGAGCTGCTCGAAGTAGTCGAGCTCACGGAAGAGCACGTACGCCTCGGTGTCGTTGGCGGCGACGTGCCGCAGCAGCGCGTCGCGCAGTGCGTCCGGCGACGCGTACGACGCGACCAGGCGGCGGGTCTCCACCATGTCGTCGTCGCTCCAGCGTCGGAAGAAGTCCGCCGCCACCTCCGCCTGGCGACCGATGCGGGCCTCGCGCACCTGTTGGCCGGCGAAGATCGCGGCGCCGATCGCACCGACCGCGCCGATCGCGAGGACGACGGTGGCGATCGCGGTGACCTGCTCCGCCCAGTTCGGCATGCTCGCTCCAGTCTCGAGAGTGCCGTGACGGTACCGACCCCGACGGGCTCGTCAACCGACGATCAGAGGCGATGCGGCGTTCCAGGGCGTCGCGGTCTCGGTGTAGGAGAGACGGAAGTCGTCGGGCAGATCGTCGGTGACGTCCCAGGTGGCGGTCAGCCGGCCCACGCCGACGTCGATGGCGCAGTTCAACCCGATCTCGACCAGCTCGCCTTCGGTGAAGTGCTGCCGGAGGTCGTCGTAGACCGCGTCGTCGATGGCCAGGTGGTTGGTGGCGAACAGGTCGGCGAACCGCAGCGCGGCGCGCTCGGCGTCGGTGAGGTCGTCGGCGTCGGCGGGGCGCTCGAGCGAGCAGACGAGCGTCTCGGTGACGCCGTCCTGCACCGCCTCGTCGTAGCGGATCGCCATGCAGCTGCGGCACTGGTTGTGGAACGCGATGCGGAGCCGGATGAGCTCGACCAGTCGGCGCGGGAGCGTGCCCTGGTGGTTGATGGCGTCGGTCACCGAGCCCAACGCGGCCGCGATCTCGGGGCGATGGGCGATGATGCCACCGACGCCCAGCTGCACCCGCTGGGCCTGATCGAGGCCTCTCGGATCGATGCCCGGGATCTCGACCGCTGCGATGCGTGCCATCCGACGACCTCCCTGCGCAACCGCGGTGACGGCGCGGGCGATACTGGCGCAGGCCCCCGCGGGCGGGCAAACGTGCCCGCGCCGCCCTTCACCGTTCCTTTGCCTTTCCTTGCCATCCCTTGGATCGAGCGCGGGCTCGAGACGGACGATGCTCTGATCAGCAAGCCCCTTCGGAACGCCCCTTCCGAACCCGCCCCGCCGAGACGATCCGGCTCCCTCTGGCCCCCGAGGGATCCGGATCGTTTCGCGGTACCGTCCCGGCATGGCTCAGGAACCCACGGACGTCCCCGTCATCCCCGACTGGACCAAGCTGCTCGACGGCAAGGTCGCCGTCGTCACCGGAGGTGGCGATGGCATCGGCGGTGCGATCTCACGGTTGTTCGCCGAGCACGGCGCCAAGGTCGAGATCGCCGAGATCGATCCCGAGCGCGCCGAGCGCAAGCAGGCCGAGATCACCGACGCCGGCGGTACCGCGTGTGCACACGTGGTCGATGTGCGGGTCGACGACGAGGTCGCGAGCTTCGCCGAGACGGTCGTCACCGAGCAGGGCGGCGTCGACGTACTGGTCAACAACGTCGGCGACTATCGGCCGCTCGTGCGGTTCGCGAGGTCGACACCGGAGTCGTGGGACGCGATGTACCAGATCAACCTGCGCCACTTCTTCACGGTGACCCGCGCATTCCTCGACCCGATGATCGAGCGCGGCGGTGGTTCCATCGTCAACGTGCACTCGGTCGAAGGCCTCCGCGGGTACCCGGGGGAGCCGGTGTACGGCGCGATGAAGGCCGCGGTCGCGCACTTCACCACCTGCCTCGCCGTCGAGCAGGGCCGCCACGGCATCCGCGTCAACGGGATCGGCCCCGACCTCACGCAGTCGCCGCAGGTCGACTACGCGCCGGTCAGCGAGTACGACTCGCTGTGGGAGTCGTGGGCTCCGGTCGGTCGCCTCGGCTGGCCCGAGGACCAGGCGCGGGCCGCGCTGTTCCTCGCGTCCGACCTGTCGAGCTTCGTGACCGGGCACAACATCCCGACCGACGGTGGGACCAAGGCCGGCGGAGGCTGGTTCTGGTCGCCGTCGGCCCGCCGGTTCGTGAACCGTCCCACCACCCTCTGAACCGGGGGCCCCTCCTCCGACTCCCGAGCGCGGCCCGGGCGGATCTGGAAGGATGCCCCGAGGCGGGAGGGCGAACCGAAGGGACCGCGATGGCAGCAGGACTGATCTTGGAGTTCGAGGGCGTCACCGAGAAGGAGTACCGGGCGGTGAACGACGCGCTCGGCATCGACCCGAGCACCGGGGCCGGCGACTGGCCCGATGGGCTCGTCAGCCACTCCGGCGGCCTGAACGAGGACGGGCACCTGGTCGTGATGGAGGTGTGGGACACGCCCGAGCACCAGGCCCGGTTCATGGAGGGTCGCCTGGGCGAGGCCTTGGCCAAGGGCGGGGTCACCGAACCCCCGTCGAGCGTCACCTGGGTCGAGCTCATCGCCCACCACAACCCGGGCGGTTGAGCGCGGGCGGCGGTCAGGCCCAGACGTAGTCCTTGGGTTCGAACGTCTTCGTCCAGGTCCAGTAGGTCGGGATCGGCCACGGCGAGATGGTGAAGATCTTCCCCTGTGGGTTCTTGAAGTGGGAGTGCTTCACCGACTCGTGCGCCCACACCATCTGCGCGATCTCGCTCTGGTAGCGCTCGCGGTACTCGTCGTGGACCTCGGGACGCGGTTCCAGTGAGCGGTGCCCGGACAGGAGCAGCTCGTGGATCGCCTGCATCACGTAGTCGACTTGGCACTCCGACTGGAAGATGAGGCTGGCGCCGTGCGCCAGGTTGGTCCCCGGCCCGTACAAGCAGAAGAGGTTGGGGAAGTTCTTCACCGTGATACCGAGGTACGCGGCGGGCTCGTCGCCCCACTGGTCGCGCAGCACCACTCCCCCGCGCCCGGTGATCCGCATCGGCCAGAGGAAGTCGTTGTGCCGGAACCCGGTGGCGTAACAGATGACGTCGGCCGGACGGAACGTGCCGTCGACATCGACGATGCCGTCGGCCACGATCCGCTCGATGCCGGTGCGGACCAGCTCGACGTTGTCCCTCCGGAGGCACGCCAACCAGGAGCCGTTGTCCTGCAGCATGCGCTTGGCGGTGACCGGATACTCCGGGATCACCTTCGCCTCGAGCTCCGCGTCGCCGCCGAGCTGCGCCCGCATGATCTCCGCGAACAGCTCGCGGGTGGCGCGGTTCGTCGCGCTGACCGCGAGCCCGCCGTCGTCGTACTCGGGGTCGATCCGTGAGCGATCCATGGCGAGGCCGGCGCCCGGGTAGAAGGTGAGGAACCGGAACCAGCGCCCGTAGAACGGCAGGTGCCGGATGGCCCAGCGGTCGCCGTCGGGCACCTGGCGGTGGTAGTTCGGGTTGGGGAACATCCACTGCGCGGTGCGCTGGTACACGGTCAGCTGCTCGACCTCGTCGGCGATGGTGGGCGCGATCTGGAACCCGGACGCCCCGGCACCGACCAGCGCGAAGCGCGTGCCGCGGTGGTCGACCGAGTGATCCCAACGCGACGAGTGGAAGGACGGACCCTCGAAGTCGTCCATGCCGGGGATGTCCGGCATGCGCGGCGTGTTGAGCGCGCCCACCGCGCTGATCACCACGCGGGCGTCGAGCACCTCGGTGGCACCGTCGGGCGTGGTGATCGTCACCGCCCAACGGCCGGTCTCGTCGTCGTACTCGGCCGCCTCGACGCGGGTGTCGAACCGGCAGTGTCGCTCCAGCTCGTGCGCGTTCATGACCCGCTCGAAATAGGCGCGGAGCTCCGGGTGCTGCGAGAAGTACTCGGTCCAATGGTCGGCGGGCTCGAACGAGTAGCAGTAGAAGTGGCTGCCGATGTCGACGCGCGCACCCGGGTAGCGGTTCTCCCACCACGTGCCGCCGGGACCGCCGTTCTTCTCGATGATGGTGAAGGGCAGCCCGGCCTGGGCGAGGCGGATCCCGGCGAGCAAGCCGGACTCGCCGCACCCGATGACGATCACGTGCGAGTCGTCACGCACGTCGGCGGGGATCTCGTCGCCCCAGGTGATGGCTCGGGCGTCGGCGCCGTCGAGGTGGAGGTCCTCCAGGAACATGGGCACGACGTCGTCGGCGACCGGCCCGCAGGCGAGGAACGCCATCATCTCCCGGACCAGCTCGTCCGACGGTGGCGGCGGGAGCACGCACCCGGCGTCGCGGAAGGCGATGATGGCCGGGAGTGCCCGGCGGCGCGCCGCCGCCATCTCGTCGTCGGTCATCGAGCCCTGGTAGTCGTTGAGCGCCGAGGCGTGGGGCCGCAGGTCGCCGCGGATCCACGCCGGGTCGCCGGTGAGGTGCACCATCGAGCACAGCAGGGCGGGGACGCTCACGTCGTCGAGCGCGGCGGCGATGGCGGCGTCGTCGTCGGTGAACGGCCGGCCGGCGTGGGGGTTGCGATCGGAATCAGGCATGGCACGAGGATACGGGCGAGACCGTCCGATCGACCCGACTCGTGCAGCGCCGGATTCGGCACCACTCAATGCGCTAGGCGCGGACGCTCCACATCCTGCCGATCACGTTCGCCCAACGGTGGTCACGACCGGCGTGGCGGCGCGCAACGACCTCGCGTGCGCGATCGACCGGCGCGTTCTCTGACGAGTTCAGGATTGGGTGTCCGGCGCCTTCTCGGTCGTCGTCTCGGGGACGGCCGGAGTGCCGGGCGCTTCGTCCGACTCATCGTGCAGGCCGGAGCGGAACTCCTTCGCCGCGGTGCCCATGCCCCGTGCCAGCTCGGGCAACTTCTTGGAGCCGAAGAGGAGGAGCACCACTGCGAGGACGATGAGTAGTTCAACGGGTCCGACGTCCATACCGTGAGGGTACCCCTCGGTGCCCTCGAATTACTGGCCGCGCGCCGTCCGCCGGAGCTTTCGCCACACCTCGCGGTAGCACTCCAGGCCCTCGATCGACAGCCAGCCGTCGGGCCCGGTCGCGATGCCGACGCGCTCGGGGACCGCCCCCCACACCGGGACTCCGGCCTCCACCCACATGGTGACGGTGTCCTGGTAGTCGCGGGTGAAGGTGCGGGCGGACGCCATCACCAGGCCGACGGGGAGCCGCTTCGGCACCATGTCGAGCACGGCCTCGACCCGGGCGGTCTCGACACCACCCACGCGGGTGGGGATGACCACCGCGTCGGCACGCTCCAGCGCCTTGGCCAACAGCCGCTCGTGGCCGGGCGGGGTGTCGACGAACGCGATGTCCTCGTGGTCGACGCGATCGAGGGTCTTGGTGAGCAGGCGCTCGGTCGGCGCCTCGACGACCTCGACCGACTCCAGCACCTCGTCGGCGGCGTGCTCGACCCAGTCGGCCGCGCTGGCCTGGGGATCGGAGTCGACCAGGGTCACGGTGCGGTTGCCCGCCACCGCCACCGCCGACAGGTACACCGAGGTGGTGGTCTTGCCCACCCCGCCCTTGAGTGCCGCCACGACCACGATCACGGGCAGCACCATAGCGAGAGGCGGAGGGGCGGTGCCGGGCCGCCAGGGTCCGGGATGGGGCGGCGGCGGCGCCGGCGCGGGTGACGGTCGGACGGCGCCGGAGCACTCACCGGGGAGAGCACCTCCACCCCGTGGGATCGAATCGCCCACCGATTCGGCGCGCGGTCCACCGATTCGCCCGGCGATTCGGCGCGACGGAGAAACAGGGGTCAGAGCCAGGGACGGTTGCGGGCGAGCTGGGCGCCGTTGTCGCCGAACACGAGCTGGCCGGTGACGCTCCGGCCGAGGTCGGAGGCGAGCGCGACGACCAGGCGGCCGAGGTCGTCGGGCTCGCCGAGGCGCCCGAGGGGGTGGGCCGCCACCAGCCGCTCGACCGTCTCGTCGGACAGGGCGGCCTTCACGACCGGTGTGAGCGTCGTGCCCGGCGCCACGGCGAGCACCCGGATGCCATGGGGTGCGAGCTCGACCGCGAGGGTCTCGGTCAGGTGGTTGATCGCCGCCTTCGCCGCGCCGTACGGCGCCATGCGCACCGCGGCGCGCGAGGTCTCCCCCGAGCTGACGTTCACGATCACACCCTCGGTGCCGGTGTCGACCATGGCCCGCGCCTCGGCGTGGCACGACCACATGGTCACGAACAGGTTCTGCTCGACGATGTCGCGCAGTGCCTCGTCGTCGAGATCGACGAAGAGGTCCGGCGAACGTCCCGCGAGCGAGCCCACGTTGTTGACCGCCACCTCGAGGCCGCCGAGCTCGTCGACCACCCGGGTGACCAGGCCCCGGACCGCGTCGGGCCGGCGAAGGTCGGCCTCGAGCCCGATCACGCGGATGCCGGCGCCGGCGCCGGCCACCTCGGCCACGGCCTCGTCGAGGCTGGTGGGGTCCTTGTCGGCGAGCGCGACGTCGCAGCCGGCGCGGGCCAGCCAGCTGGCGATGCCCCGCCCGATGCCGATGCCCGCGCCGGTGACCAGCGCCCGCTTACCCTCGAGCCCGAGGTCGATCGCCAAGGGCGCCAACGTAACAGCACCGACCCCGGGCGATCCCCAGTCACCACGCTCAGCGACCTCTCAGCCCCTCCCCGCCACCATGAGCGTCGGGAGAGTACGACCCCGGGGAGGATCCGGACATGACCGACGAGACACCGAACGCCGAAGGGGAGCCGTCACCGGCCGCCCCCGAGGAAGCACCGACCGCGGAGACCAAGCCCCTCACCAACGACGCTGCGGTGCAGCCGGCCGGCGACGAGGACGACGTCGCGGCGGCACCGAGCCAGCCCGAGGCGACCCAGGCCAACCCGGTCGCACCGGCGGCTGCGGCCGCTCCGGCCGCGTCAGCACCGGCCGAGCGCCCGGCCGGGATCTTCATCCCGAAGTGGGTCGGCCTCGTCGCCGCCGCGATCATCGCCGCGCTCGTGTTCGGCGGCATCGGCTACGCCATCGGCGACTCGTCGTCGGACTCCGGTTCGAGCCAGAACGCCAGCGTGTTCCCCGGTAGCGGGAACGCGAACGGGAACGGCAACGGCCCCTTCGGCAACGGCCGCCAGTTCCCCAACGGGAACGAGCTGCCGGGCAACAACGGGAACGGCAACGGCAACGGCAACAGCAACGGCAACGGGAACAGCAACGGTGGCGGTCAGTCGACCACCAACGGCGCGTTCCTCGGCGTCGCAGTCGGCACCGCGGACAACGGTGTCGCGGTGACCGAGGTGCAGAGCGGCAGCCCCGCGGCCGATGCCGGCCTCAAGCAGGGCGACGTGATCACCGCCATCGACGGCACGAAGGTGACGACCCCGCTGGCCGTGCGGAACGCGGTGCAGCAGCACTCGAGCGGCGACCAGATCACGATCACCTACACGCGTGGCGGGACGTCGAACACGACCAAGGCGACGCTGACCACCCGCTCGACCTCGCAGTCGAGCTGAAGCCGGCGCAACCCACTCGCGATCAACCGCTCGGAGCGGTCAGCCGTCGAGCACCTGGGTGACCAGGGCGGCGATGGCCGACCGCTCCGAGCGCGTCAACGTGATGTGCGCGAACAGCGGGTGGCCTTTGAGCGTCTCGATGACGCTCACGATGCCGTCGTGGCGGCCGACGCGCAGGTTGTCGCGCTGCGCGACGTCGTGGGTCAGCACCACGCGACTCCCCCGCCCGAGCCGGCTGAGCGCGGTGAGCAACACCGAACGCTCGAGGTTCTGCGCCTCGTCGATCACGACGAAGCTGTCGGTGAGGCTCCGGCCCCGGATGTGCGTCAGCGGGAGCACCTCGAGCAGCCCCCGGTCGATCACCTCCTCGATGACCTCGCGGCCGACCATCGACTCCAGCGCGTCGGTGACCGCGGCGCCCCACGGCGCCATCTTCTCGGTCTCGGAACCCGGGAGGTACCCGAGATCCTGCCCTCCGACCGCGTAGATCGGGCGGAACACGACGACCCGCTGATGCGTGCGGCGCTCGAGCACGGCCTCCAGCCCGGCCGCAAGCGCGAGCACGCTCTTGCCCGTCCCCGCGCTCCCACCGAGGCTGACGATGCCGACCTGTTCGTCGAGCAGGATGTCGATCGCGATGTGCTGCTCGGCCGAGCGGCCGCGCAGGTCGAACATCGACTGGTCGGGGCGCACGAGGTGGAGGCGCTTGTCGGCCTGCACGCGCGCCAGCGCCGACTGCGATCCCGAGTGCAACGCGACGCCCGCGTGACACGGCAGGTCGCGCGCTTCGGCAAAGTCGACGACGCGCTGGTCGTAGAGCTCGTCGATCACCGCTCCCCAGGCCTCGAGCTCGAGGAACCCGGTCCAGCCGGAGTCGGTGGCGAGCTCGTTGCGGTACTCGTCGGCCTCCAGGCCCACCACGCCCGCCTTGAGCCGGAGCGGGAGGTCCTTGCTGACCACCACGACCTCGCGGCCATCGCGGCCGAGGCTGAGCGCGACGGCGAGGATGCGGTGGTCGTTGGCGTCGGCGCTCAGCGGCTGCGGCAGCGCCCCGAGATCCTGGTGATTGAGCTCGACGCGGAGCGTGCCGCCCTCGTCGTTCACGGGCATCGGCTCGATGAGCGACCCGTGCCGGTTCCGGAGGTCCTCGAGCAGGCGGAGCGACCGCCGTGCCGCCCACCCCAGCTCGGGATGGTGCCGCTTGCCCTCCAGCTCGGTGAGGACCACGAGCGGGAGCACGACCTCGTGTTCGGCGAAGCGCGTCACGGCCAGTGGATCAGCCAGCAGCACGGACGTGTCGATGACGTAGACGGTCGTGGTGATCAAGGCACGGGGGACGCTAGCCCGAGCCGCGACGCACGCCGCGGACTCTCGTGCACCCGACCCGGACGCGCTGCTCATCGCGCTCACAGGTTCGTGACCTAACTTCGACGGGTCACCACCGGGTCGGCCTCGGAGGGCAACGCCAGTGGCGGTCGAGCGCACCGACGTGATCATCGCGGGTGTCAACAAGGCGGGCACCACTTCGCTGTTCGTCTCCTTGTCGACGCATCCCGACGTCGCGCCGTCGTCGATCAAGGAGACGCGCTACTTCCTCCCGCCGCGCTACGGGGAGCCGCTCGCGCCGGCCTCGGTGTGGGAGGGCTACTTCGCCCACGCGGGCGGCCGCGCCGTCCACCTCGAGGCGACGCCGTCGTACTTCTACGGCGCCGGGGCGGTGGCATCGGCGATG
>DATBBL010000138.1:0-10950 GCA_036271015.1 Acidimicrobiia bacterium | reverse complement strand
ATGGTCACCCAGTTGAAGGAGCTCGCGGAGCTCAAGTCACAGGGCATCCTCACCGACGCCGAGTTCGACGCCCAGAAGGCGAAGATCCTCGCCGCGTCGTGACGCAAGGGGGCTAGGCGTGCTGTTCCTCCTTCGGCCCCGTCAAACCTGGATGCCCTACGCGGTTCCGAGAAGCCGCGAACAGCAGGCGCTCCACAACCAACAGCTGCACGAGGCGTACCTCTCGACGCGGCGCGTGCCGACGCCGACTCCCACGCCGCCGGCGCGCCCGGACATGCTGGCCCAGCTCAAAGAGCTCGCGCAGCTCCACGAGGCGGGCAGCTTGACCGCCGCCGAGTTCAGCACCGCCAAATCCAAGATCCTGGACCGCGAGGACGAGGGATCGTGACCGGCGCGACCACCGTCGTCGGCGCGGATCAGACGTATTCGGCTTCCTCGCTCCTCGGGCTGAGCGCGTAGATCACCGCCAGGTCGAGAGCAAGGATGACCAGCGCGGCGGGCCAGTACGGCGAGAAGATCCAGAAGAACGCGAAGAACGCCTGCACCATGGCGGCGATGATCCCGATCCACATCCCGAACGCCGCACGGAAGAACACCAAGAACCCGGCGACGACGACCACAACACCCACGATCAGGTAGATCCATCCCCACGTGTCGAGGTTGCTGCTGCTGAACAGCAGCGTGTCGCCGAACGACTTCTCGATCTGATTGCTCGCGTGGAGGGCCCAGAGACCGTTGATGGCCATGTTGCCGCCCGCGAGGATCATCACGATCCCCGCGAAGACGATCCAGCCGGTCCCGCGCCCTCGGCGTACCCGTGTTTCGACCATGACCAAATTCCCCCTTTCGTCAGCGGAGTAGCCCTTTGGGGCCTCCGCAACGACGAACGCTAAACCCACGCCGGGGCGGCGGCGCGGATGCCGAGCACCGCGCCCTCCGAACGGCGTCCGGACGCGACGGAGCCCCGGCCGCGCGTGGCGTAGCCGGGGCTCCGCGGTGTTGTTGGACTACGCATGATCTGCGCGGCGTGCGGCGACGTCAAGAGCGCGCATTGGTGCTGCATTCCGCACTCGTCGGCGTGACATCTCACCCACACACGAAGGAGCGCTCCCCGGTCGGGGCGTACTCTCCGACTCGGCAGCTGCGATGATGCGTCGAACGGCCGCCGAGGAGGCGTCGCGCGAGTGGAAGCACAACCGGATCTCGCAGTCCCGGCCCCGGCGGCCGCGTCGACGCCGCCGTTCGCCCGCGACGCGGCCGAGGTGGCGGCCTCGCTCGGGACCGACACCGCGTCGGGGCTGAGCGCGGCCGAGGCTGCGCGTCGGCGGGAGCAGTTCGGGCCCAACGAGATCGCGAGCGAAGCGCCGCCGTCGGTGTGGGCCATCGCGGTGGGCCAGTTCCGCAATCCGATGAACATCATGCTGGTTGCGGTCGTGGTGGTGAGCTTCGCCATCGGCGAGGTCGCCACCGGGATCCTGGTCGGGTTGCTGATCCTCCTCAACGTGGTCCTCGGTTCCCGGCAGGAGCTGAAGGCGCGGGCGAGCGTGGACGCGCTCTCGAACCTGCAGGTCCCACAGGCGAAGGTGGTGCGTGACGGCACCCTCGCGCTGCTGCCGGCGGTCGACATCGTTCCCGGCGACATCGTGCAGGTGGAGGCGGGCGACATCGTTCCGGCCGACGGTCGGCTCCTCCACTCGGCGACGCTGGAGGCGCAGGAGGCGGCGCTCACCGGGGAGAGCGCGCCAGTCGGCAAGGACGCCGGCGTGTTGCCGAGCCCGGATGTCGCGCTCGGGGACCGATCGAACATGCTCTTCCAGAACACCTCCGTGACCCGTGGGACAGCAGCCATGGTCGTGACCGCGACCGGGATGCAGACCCAGATGGGCCAGATCGCGACGATGCTGACCTCGGTGACGCGAACGCGGTCGCCGCTGCAGAAGGAGCTCGACTCCCTCACCCGGGTGCTGGGAGTCATCGCCTGGACCGCGGTCGCGTTCATCTTCGTGGTGGGGCTCGCCCGGGGCATGGACGCGCAGGAGCTGTTCCTGCTGGGCACCGCGATGGCGATCTCCGCCATCCCGACCGGCCTTCCCGCGTTCGTGTCCGGCCTGCTCTCGTTGGGCGCCAAGCAGCTCGCGGACGCCAAGGCCATCGTGAAGAACCTGACCGACGTCGAGACGCTGGGTGCCACCAGCGCGATCAACACCGACAAGACCGGCACGCTCACGCTGAACCAGATGATGGTGTCGGTCATCTACGCGAACGGCGGCTGGTTCTCCGTCGAGGGCGAGGGGTACCGCAAGACGGGCGCCATCAAGTCGGTCGCCGGCGTTCCGCTCCCGGACTTCACCAACCTTGCTCTCGGCATGGTGCTCGACAGCGACGCCACCGTCGCGGATGACGGAGCCGTGGTCGGCGATCCGACCGAGGCCGCGCTGGTCGTGCTGTCCGCCAAGCTCGGCGTCGACGACGAAGAGACGCGCCGGACGTACCCCCGGCTCGCCGAAGTGCCGTTCGACTCCGAGTACAAGTTCATGGCGACGTTCCACCGAGCCGTGCTGGGCGGGCGCGAGCGGGTGGTGCAGCTGGTGAAGGGCGGTCCCGACGTGGTCCTGGCGCGCTGCGCCCGCGCCGGCGGCCCGCTGAGCGACACCCACGTCCCCATCGCGGAGATGCAGTCCGACATCGACGCCGCCAACGAGCGGATGGGAGAGCAGGGTCTGCGCGTGCTCGCGTTCGCGGCGCGCTTCGTCGACGACGCGGAGCTCGACGCGATGCGCACCGATCCGATGTCGCTGACGCGCGACCTCGATTTCGTCGGCCTGGTCGGCATCATCGACCCTCTGCGCAGCGAGGCCAAGGCCGCGGTCCACACCGCGATCGGCGCCGGCATCGACGTGCGCATGATCACCGGAGACCATGCCGTCACCGCGAAGGCCATCGGCGAGGAGCTCGGGCTCGGGCCCGGCGCGATCAGCGGGAGCGAGCTCCAGGAGCTGTCCGACGACGAGCTGACCCGACGGCTCCCGCAGCTCCACGTCTTCGGCCGGGTCTCGCCCGAGGACAAGCTCCGCCTCGCCCGGGTGATGCAGGAGGAGGGCTTGATCGTCGCCATGACCGGCGACGCGGTCAACGACGCGGCTGCCCTCAAGCAGGCCGACATCGGCGTCGCCATGGGGTCCGGGAGCGAGGTCACCAAGCAGGCGGGCCGGATGATCCTCACCGACGACAACTTCGGGACGCTCGTCAACGCGGTCGGGATCGGCCGCCGCATCTACGAGAAGATCGTCTCCTACGTCCGCTTCCAGATGACGCAGCTGCTGGCCCTCGTCGTGCTGTTCGTCGCCGCCACCGTGTTCGACGTCAACGAGGGTGTCGCGCTCACGCCGCTGATGGTCATCTACCTGCTCCTCTTCGTCACCGTGGCCGGCGTCGTGATCATCGCGATCGATCCCGGCGATCCCGACGTCATGCACCGGCCGCCCCGGGATCCGAACCTGCCGATCACCAATCGCACCGCGGTGATCCTCTGGATCGTCTACGGCGCGGTCCTGGCGACCGCCGCGTTCGTGCCCCTGGTCGCCGGACCCGACGACCCCAGCACCAGTCACGCCTCCGCGTCGCTGACCATGACGTTCGTGGTGATGGGCCTGGGCACGGTGTTCAACGCGTTGACCAACCGACGCGATCCGGCGAGCGGGCTCGCACCGCCGATCCTCGTCGCCCTCGCGGTGGCCGTCGTCCCGATCGCCATGATCTTCCTCGCCACCCAGCTCCCCAGCCTGCAACGCGGTCTGCTCACCACCTCGCTCAACGGTCCGCGCTGGCTCACCGCGATCGGGCTCGCGCTGGCGCTCCCCGTCGTGATCGAGGTCGGGAAGTGGATCCGTCGCCGGCGCGCACCCGGACCCCCGACGCTCGACGTCGAGCGGGCGGTCGCTCCCGCGCGCGCGTCCATCGAGCAGCCGACC
The DNA here is from genome assembly GCA_036271015.1 of Acidimicrobiia bacterium. Classification (GTDB taxonomy): domain Bacteria; phylum Actinomycetota; class Acidimicrobiia; order IMCC26256; family DASPTH01; genus DASUAS01. Next base: position 6,979 of record DATBBL010000138.1, on the reverse strand, counting down.
CCCTGAGGAGGCGATCGACGTGGCCAAGCACCACGGCAACCACCACGAGAAGGGTCACCAGGACGGTGGCGGTTCCGGGCGAACGTCGCCGGTCACGAAGATGAAGCAGAAAGAGTACCTGCGCGAGCTGCGACGGCTGCACGGTGAGCTCGTCGCGATGCAGGAATGGGTGAAGGCGACCGGCGCCAAGGTCTGCATCGTGTTCGAGGGTCGGGACACCGCGGGGAAGGGTGGCACCATCAAGGCGATCACCGAACGGGTCAGTCCTCGTGTGTTCCGGGTGGTCGCGCTTCCCGCGCCCACCGATCGCGAGAAGTCGCAGATGTACGTGCAGCGCTACATCTCGCAGTTCCCCGCCGGCGGCGAAGTCGTGATCTTCGACCGGAGCTGGTACAACCGCGCCGGCGTCGAACGGGTCATGGGCTTCTGCACCGAAGAGCAGTCGAAGCGGTTCCTCGAGCAGGTGCCGGCGGTCGAGAAGGCGATGGTCGACGCGGGCATCCACCTCGTGAAGTACTGGCTCGAGGTGAGCCCCGACGAGCAGACGCGTCGCCTCGAGAGCCGCATCGACGACCCCCGGAAGACCTGGAAGCTCTCGGACATGGATTTGGAGTCGTACGGGAAGTGGGACGAGTACTCGCAGGCGCGTGACGACATGTTCGCGGCCACGGACACGGCCTGGGCGCCGTGGTTCGTCGCCCACTCCGACGACAAGAAGCGCGCCCGGCTCAACGTGATCACCCACCTGCTCGAGCACGTCCCGTACCAGGCGCCGCATCGGAAGAAGGTCGAGCTACCGAAGCGCACGGTCCGCACGCACGGTGCGCCCGAGGACCTCGCCGCGCGCGAGGTTCCCGAGCGGTACTGATCCTCGGCCGAGGGGGCTCATGGACAGCGAAGACGCACCGGGTGTCGAAGGGGGCGCGGGAAGCTCGCGCCTCGCGTTGCTCCTGGCGGCGGCGATGTTCGTGCTGGTCGTGGACACGTCGCTGATGAACGTCTCGATCTCGGCGGTGGTGCACGATCTCCACACGACCGTCAGCGGTGTGCAGTCGGCGATCGCACTGGAGGCGCTCGTCTCGGCCGCCTTCATCCTGATCAGCAGCAAGGTCGGCGACCTGATCGGGCGCAAGCGCGCCTATGTCCTCGGCCTGCTGGCCTACGCGGTCGGCGCCGTGGCGATGACCCTCGCGCAGAGTCTGACCGCCGTCGTGATCTTCTGGGCGATCATCGGCGGCCTGGGCGCATCGCTGCTCCTCCCCGCGATGCAGTCGCTCATCCACGGCAACTTCGACGGTCCGGCCCGCAAGAAGGCGTACGCGTTGGTCGGCGCGTCGGCGGCCATCGCGGCGGCCGTCGGACCCCTCCTCGGTGGGTTCGTGACGACGTTCCTGTCGTGGCGGGTCGGGTTCGCGCTCGAGGTGGTGGTCATCGTGGTGGTGCTGTCGGGCATCAAGATGGTGCGCGACGTCGAGTACACGGGATCGCGCAAGGTCGACGTCGTCGGCGCCGCCCTCTCGGTCGTCGGCATGGGTGGCGTCGTCCTCGGCATCCTGGTGTGGCAGGAGGGCGGCGAGTTCGTGCTCGCGCTCATCGCACTGGGCGCGCTGGCCCTGGGCTCGCTCGCCTGGTGGCTCGTGACCCGCCACCGCGCCGGGAAGGTGACGTTGCTCGACCCCGACCTGTTCCGGTTCCCTCACTTCCGTCTCGGGATCTCCCAGCAGACGCTGCAGCAGATCACGCTCGGCGGGGCGATGATCACCCTGCCGATCTTCCTGCAGATGACGCTGGAGTACAACGCGCTGGAGGCCGGGATCTCGCTCGCGCCCCTCTCGCTGAGCATGTTCTTCGTCGCCTTGCTCGCCGGCCGTCGATCGGGAACCCGGCGGGCCAGCGACGTCGTCCTCGTGGGCTTCGGGCTGAGCACGCTGGGCCTGGTCGCGCTCGTTCCGATCGTGCCCCGGGCCGATTCCGGCTGGGCTCTCGCGCTCCCGCTCCTGGCCGTCGGGTCCGGTCTGGGCCTGCTCGTCTCGCAGCTCAACAACTACACGCTCAGTCCCATCGAAGAGGAGCGGGTGAGCGAGGCGGCGGGCGTGAACTCCGCGGGTGGATCGTTCGGGTTGTCGTTCGGGCTCGCGGTGGCGGGTGGGATCATGCTGGCGGCGCTCTCGTTCGCGTTCACGAACCTGGTCGAGTCGAGCTCCGTGATCCCGCCGTCCCAGCAGCAGGCGATCTCGACCAAGTTGGAAGACGACGCCGAGGTGATGAGCAACTCCAAGCTCGAGGCGTTGCTCGTCGACGAACCTCCAGACGTCAGGGCGGAGATCCTCCACATCAACTCGGAGGCGCGGGACCGCTCGCTCCAGTTCGCCCTGTTGGTGCCGGTGCTCGCGAGCGCGATCGGCGTCGTCAACGGGTTCCGCATGCGCCGGCTGCCCGACATCCGGCCGACCGCCTCCACCGAAGGGCTCGGACTCGGTTGACCCGCTGACCGCCCCGTGTCAGTCCGGCTCGCCGATCGCGTGCAACGCGGTGTCGATGCTCGGGTAGAAGTGGTCGCGGTCGAGGGTCTCGAAGAGTCCGTGGCGGCGCACGAGGTCCTGGAGGCGGCTGCGCAGCTCGACGAACGCCATGTGCCGCCCGGCGGCGTTGAGCTCCGAGTCGAGCTGCTCCAGCATCTCGGCCGCGGTGACGTCGATGTCGGTGATGGCCTCGCACTGGATCACGATCCACGCGGGCTCGCGGGCCTTGACGAGCTTCCGGACCTGCTGCCGGAAGGCGCCCGCGTTGGCGAAGAACAGCGGGGCCTCCCACCGATAGACGACCACGCCGGGCACCTCCGTCGGTCCCTCGAGGTCGTCGACGTCGTGCCATCCCTCGATGGTGTCGCTGCGCCCGAGCACCGCCCCGTGGGGCCACCAGCTGCGCCGGAAGAACAGCAGGACGGCCAGGAAGATCGCCACCACGATGCCCTGGAGGACACCGAGCGCGATGACCCCCAGGCTGGCGACGAGCGAGAGCACCACCGATGACGGCCGGGCCCGCCCGTAGCGGCGCAGCGCGGACAGGTTGACGAGCGACAGCGCGGCGCCGATCACCACCGCCGCCAGTGCCGACTGCGGCAGGTCGGCGAGCAGCGAGTTGAAGAACAGCAGCAGCACGACGAGCAGTGCCGCGCCGACGACGCCGGCCACCTGACTCTTGGCGCCCGACTGCTCGGCGACCGCGGTGCGGGACCCGCTGGTGGAGATGGCGAAGCCCCGGAAGAAGCCGGCGGCCACGTTGGCCGCGCCGATGCCGATCATCTCCTGGTTGGGCTCGAGCTCGTCGCCGCGGCGGGCCGCGAAGCTCGACGCGGTGGCGATGGTGTCGGTGAGCGACACCAGCACGATGCCGATGGCGGCGAGCAGCAACGGGCCGACGTCGCTGAGCGACGACCACGGGAGGGACGGGTGCGGGAGCCCACTCGGGAGTGCGCCCACCGTCGACACCCCGTCCGACGCGAGGTCGAGCACGGCGGAGAGGATCGTCGCCCCGGCGACCGCAACCAGGACCGCGGGAACGATCCGGGTGATGCGGGGAAGGACGAGCAGGACGAGCAGCACGCCGACCCCGACGAGCAGCGCCGCGACCTCGGTCTCGTCGAGGTGGTTCACGAAGGCGCGCAGCTCGTCGACGAACGAGTCGGCGTCGGTCGAGAACCCGAACAGCTTGGGCAGCTGGCCGACGATGATCGTGACCGCGAGCCCGTTCATGTACCCGACCTGCACCTCGCTCGACAGGAGGTCGGCCACGAACCCGAGCTTGCCGAGGCCGAGCCCGATCTCGATCAGCCCGACGAGCACCGCCAGCATGCCGGCGAGGACGATCGCGGAGTCGGGGTCACCGGTGACGAGCAGCGGCGTGATGGCGGCGAAGATCAGCGGCGAGACCGACGAGTCGGGCCCGAGCACGAGCACCCGCGACGGCCCGAAGATCGCGTACCCGACCAGGCAGGCGATGGTGGTGTACAGGCCGGTGACCGGTGGGAGGCCGGCGAGCTCCGCGTATGCCATGCCCTGGGGCACGAGGATGGCGGCGAGCACGATTCCCGCCACGATGTCCGCACGCGCCCACTCGCGACGGTACGACCGCACCAACCGGATCCCCGGCACCCATCGTTCCAGCACCGGTGCAGTCTGCCCGTGATGTCGTCGCGGCGGTGTCAGTCCTTGTCCGGGTCGGAGAACTCGGTGAACAGGCCGCCCTGGGCCGCGCCCGAGCCGGCGCGGCCCCCGCCCCGGCCCCGCAGGACGAACGCGACGCCGACGGCAACCACCGCGCCGGCGAGCGGTCCCGCGACGTACACCCAGTACGCCTGGAAGTTGGCGGCCACGGCATCAGGGCCGAACGTGCGGGCGGGGTTCATCGAGGCACCGGAGATCGGGCTGCCCCAGAGCCCCGCCAGGGCGATGTAGGCGCCGACACCGATCGCTCCGATGACGCCGAGGTTCTGCGCGCCGGACGCGGTGCCGAGGATCACGCTGACGAGCCCGAACGTGAGGATCAGCTCCATCCAGAAGGCGTCGCCGCTCGAGAAGCCGGATGCGGGGTAGTTGGAGCCGAACGACGCCGAGACGTGCACGACCGCCTGGAGGAACCAGGCGGCGAGCGCGGCCCCCCCGAGTTGCATCACGATGTACCCCGGGACGCGCCACCACGGGAAGTCCTGCCGGAGCGCGAACGCGACGCTCACGGCCGGATTGAGGTGCGCGCCCGAGATCCGACCCATGAACAAGATGATCGCGAGCACCATCAGCCCGGGAGCCACCACCGCGGCGGTGCGGCTGATGGTGTTCGGGAACGCCTCGCCCATCATGCCGCCACCCGCCGCCACCAACACCAGGAAGAAGGTGCCGAGCAGCTCGGACACCATCCGGCGCCACTCCTGGCGCGGGTCGCGGAAGTCGTCGAACACCTGCTCGAGCGATTCGAGCGTCTCGCCGAGATGCGTCACGCTCACCATCACGCGAGGTCTGCTCTCGGGTTCGGGTGGACGTTGTGCCACGGAGGCCCCTCTCTCGCCGGTCGGGATGGCGACGGCGCGCTTCGACGATGATGTCACGCTCGGCGAGGGTTCATCATCCTGATGGGGTGATCGCGCTCCCACCGGACCCCGGGGTCGACTGCTCCGGACAACGCGAGAGGACTCGCGCCATCGCGTCGTGCTCCGCCTGCGTCACCCAGAGGCGCCATCGCGCCTTCACCGCCACCTGCCGGGCCACGAACCGGCACCGGTACGACTTCCGCGGCGGAAGCCACGTCGCGGGGTCGCCGTCGCCCTTCTGCGAGTTGGTGGGGCCATCGACCGCGAGCAGGTTGAGCCGATCGTTGGCGAAGGCGCGCCGACGGGAGAACGACCAGCCCGCCGCACCCTTCTGCCACGCGTCCGACAGCGACACGACGTGATCGATCTGCACCGCCTCCGCGTCGGCCTTGGCGAACACGAGCAGTCGCCCGGTGTAGGGGTCGAGCAGGCGACCGGCCACCACCACGCACCTGTGGGTGCCCGGTCGCCACTGCTTGTCGGCGAGATCGCGGTTGAGGATGTCGTCGCGGGTGTCGCAGCCGTTCCGGTCGACGTCCGCCCACGCGGGACCGAACTGCTCCCGCGAGTACCCCGTCTTCGGGGCCCGGCCCTTGACCGGCAGCGTTGCGAGGACGGTGTCCGCCGACGGCTTCGGTGCCGGTTCCGACCGGACGACGAGGGGGACGACAAGAACGAGCAGGAGGAGGACGCGCACGTCAGGTGAAGTCGGAGCCGCCGTCGACGTTGATGTTGGCTCCGGTCATGTAGCTGTTGCGGCGGGATCCGACGAAGGCGATGACCGCGCCGATCTCCTGCGGATCGCCGGCCCGGGGCATCTGGGCGGGGTGGCCGTAGTCCTCGGCGATCGCTCGCATCGCGTCGTACAGGTTCCCGGCGTCGATGCCGCGCTCGGGCGGCAGGGCGTCGAGGTATTGCCGCAGACCGGGCGACAGGAACGTGCCCGGCGACACCGTGTTCACCAGGATCTCCTCGGGTGCGAGCAACGCGGAGAGGTTCTTGCTCACGCTGGTCATCGCCGCCTTGGACGCGGTGTACGCGATCAACCCGGGCGTCTGTCGCTTCGTCGAGTGCGCCGACACCATGACGATCCGACCCCACTCGCCCGCGCGCAGCAGCGGCAGGCACGCGCGTGCGCACCGCACTGCGCTCATCGTGCCCATGTCGAACGTCGCCATCCAGTCGTCGTCGGACACCGTCTCGATGGTGCCCTGACCGACTTCGACCGGTCCCGCGGCGCTGACCAACGAGTTCACGACGCCGTCCCACCGCTCACCGATGGTCGCGAACGCGCGGTCGATCGACGCGCCGTCGGTGAGGTCGGTCCGGATCGCGAGGGGGCCGGGGCTCCCATGCGCACGCAGCGACGCGAGGGCGGCGTCGAGGCCCTCCTGGCCGCGGGCCAGCACCGCGACGTCGGCGCCGTCGTCGGCGAAGCACTCCGCCGCCGCCAGGCCCATCCCCTTCGTGCCGCCGGCGATGACGACCTTTGCACCGTTCAATCCGAGGTCCATGGCGCAGCAACGTAGCGGGGCCTGCTGGACGCTGCTCGGGCGCTCGCGCCACACTGCGGGGATGCGCCCACGGAGCAACGAGGTCGAGACCGAACGCGACGTGAAGGTCGAGATGCCCGACGGCGTCGTGCTGCTCACCGACGTGTACCACCCGGTCGGCGTCGACGATGCGCCGACGCTGCTCGAGCGCACGCCCTATGGCCGCAAGGGCATCGCGTCGGGCGCGGGCCCGGAGCTCGCGGCCCGCGGTTACCGGTACGTGCTCCAGGCGTGTCGCGGCACCGACGGCTCGGGGGGCTCGCACAGCTACTTCGCCGAGGCGCCCGACGGCCGGGCCACCGCCGACTGGATCGCCGAGCAGCCGTGGTTCGACGGGCGG
>DATBBL010000137.1:0-2230 GCA_036271015.1 Acidimicrobiia bacterium | reverse complement strand
CAGGTGCTCCACTTGTCCCATTCGGGGCGGGCGGAATGGCTTGACCCGAGCGAGCCGGGCGCGCGGCACCTTCTCATCCTGCCGAGGGGGTGCCGCCCCGGCTCTGCCGCGCGGGCGCGGCCATACTGACCCGTTCGGGGTCACGTCGCGGTGATGGGAACGCCACCGACGGGACACCGTCATCCGGGCAACGGCACCGCCGCGCCGGGAACGAGCCGCACCCCGACCACCGCGCCGACGTCGGGAACCCGCGGATGGTCCAGCGGCACCTCGGCCTGGAGGCGTTCCCCTTCGGCACCGTCGAGGTCGACGTCGACGAGGAAGTGCTCGCGCCGGAAGGTGCGCGCGGTCACCGTTCCGGTGACCGTCCGGGAGACCGGCGTGTCGACGGCGTCGACCACTTCCAGGCCGTCGGCGCGCACCGCGATCGGGCCGTCGAGGAACGCAGCGGTGACGTTCCACCCGAGGAAGCGGGCGACGAACGCGTTTGCCGGCTTCCGCCACACCTCGACCGGGCTCCCGACCTGCTCGATCCTGCCCTCGTGCATCACGACCAGCCGGTCGGCGAGCGCGAACGCCTCGTCGTGGTCGTGGGTGACGAACAGGCTGGTCAGCCCGAGGCGGACGAAGAGCGCGCGCAGCTCGGTCACCAGCCGCTCTCGTAACGCCCGGTCGAGCGCGCCCAGGGGCTCGTCGAGCATCAAGAGGCGCGGTGCGGCCGCCAACGCGCGGGCGAGCGCGACGCGCTGCTGCTCGCCGCCCGACAGCTCGGTGATGCGACGGTGCTCGAATCCGGTGAGACCGACCAGCGCGAGCGCCGCGCCGGCGCGAGTCTCGATCTCGGCGCGCGGGAGTCGCTGCATGCGGAGGCCGAACGCCACGTTGCCCTCGACGTCGCGGTGGGGGAACAGGGCGTGGTCCTGGAACATCAATCCGAAGCCGCGCCGGTGCGGTGGGACGCGGGTGAGGTCGGTACCGTCCCACCACACCCGTCCGGTCGCGTCGGGCTCCAATCCCGCCACCGCGCGCAGCAGCGAGCTCTTGCCGCTCCCGCTGGGGCCCAGCACGCAGACGATCTCGCCGTCGGCGACCTCGAGGTCGAGTGGCTGCACCGCGGTGAACCCGTCGTAGGTCACCGTGACCTGTTCGAGGCGCAACATCAGAACGTGCCCACCGAGCCGACCCGGAAGCGCTCGATGCCGAAGATGGCGAGCACGGTGAGGCCCATGAGGATCACGCTGGCTGCCATCGCGGCGCCGAAGTTCAGCGGACCCGGTTGGCCGAGCAACCGGAACACGAGGACGGGCAACGTTGGGGTGTCGGGACGCACGATGAAGACGGTGGCGCCGAACTCGCCGAGCGAGATCGCGAACGCGAAGCCGGCCGCCACGAGCAGCGCGCGCGCCGCGATCGGCAGGTCGACCTCGCGCCACACCCGCGCCGGGGATGCGCCCAGCGTCGCCGCCGCTTCCCGGAGGCGCGGGTCGATGGCGCGCAGGACCGGGGTGACGATGCGCACCACGAACGGCACCGCCACGAGCGCCTGCGCGATCGGGATCAGCCACGACGAGCCGCGGAAGTCGAACGGCGCGTGGTCGAGCGCGATGAGGAAGCCGAAGCCGACGGTCACCGCCGACACACCGAGCGGGAGCGACAGGAGCGTGTCGAGGCCGCGCCGTCGCGACGCCGCCAGCGCGAACGCCCCGCACCCACCCACGACCACCGCGAGCACGGTGGCCGTCGCCGCGAACCGGAGCGAGTTGGTGATGGCATCCACCGGTGGCACGAACAACGTGCTGCCCGCGTGCACCTCGCCCAGGGCGCGGTAGAACTCGAGGCCGTAGCCGCCGGGCGGGTGCAGCGACCGTTCGACGAGGACCAGCAGCGGCACGCCCAGCAGCAGGAACATCAGCGCGAGGTTGGCCCCGAGGAGGACGCGCGCGCCGGTGGTGCGAGGGCGGCGGACGGTCTCCCGCGCCGAGCGCAACCGCAGCGCGACGCTCCGGCGGCCTTCGATCCACCCGGTCACCAGGAGCAGCACCACGATGGCGACGAGCTGCACGATGGTGAGCGCGGCGGCCAGCGGCAGGTTCAGCAGCTGGGCGGTCTGCCGGTAGATCTCCGTCTCCAGGGTCGAGAACCGCGAACCGCCCAGGATGAGGATCACGCCGAACGACGTGAAGGTGAAGAGGAACACCACCGCACCCGCGGCCGCGATCGCGGGCCGCAG
>DATBBL010000136.1:0-5865 GCA_036271015.1 Acidimicrobiia bacterium | reverse complement strand
ACCTCACCGACGCCCGGGCGCAGCGCAGCCGCAAGTTCAGCTTCCACCGGCTCGACGTGCGGTCGCCGCAGCTCACCGACCTCGTCGTCCACCGCCGGCCCGAAGTCATCTTCCACCGCGCCGCGCAGCTCGACGTGCGCGTCTCGGTGGCCAAGCCGCTGTTCGACGCCGAGATCAACGTGCTCGGCTCGCTCAACGTGTGCGAGTCGGCGCTCGCCGCGGGCACGCGCAAGGTGGTGTTCGCGGGCTCCGGCGGCACGCTCTACGGCATCCCCGAGAGCCTGCCGGTGCGCGAGAGCCACCCGCAGCGGCCGATCTCGCCCTACGGCGTGTCCAAGAAGGCCGCCGGTGACTACCTCCACTACTACCGGGAGGTGCGGGGGCTCGAGTACACCGAGCTCGCGTTGGCCAACGTCTACGGACCGCGCCAGGATCCCTACGGCGAGGCCGGCGTGGTCGCCATCTTCGCCGGGCTCATGCTCGCGGGCCGGCAGCCGACGGTGTACGGCGACGGCGGTCAGACGCGCGACTACGTCTTCGTCGACGACGTCGTCGACGCTTTCGTGCGCGCCACCGAGAAGGGCGGCGGGCTGCTGATGAACATCGGCACGTCGGTCGAGACCAGTGTGCTCGAGCTCTACGAGGCGATGGGGCGGCTCACCGGCTATCCCGAGCCGCCCAACCACGCCCCCGAGCGGCCGGGCGAGCTGCTGCGGTCGGCGCTCGACCCGGGTCGGGCCGCCATCCACCTGGGCTGGAAGCCCTGGACCGCGCTCGACGACGGCCTCCAACGCACCATCGACTGGTTCCGCGACCGCGACGGTTGAGGTCGCGACGCCACGGCTCCCCGAGCGAGCCGTCATCAGGAGTGGTACGAATGCGGCGCGCGTCCGCGCACAGTCCGATGAATCGGGGGGCACATGTTTGTGACGGTCATCCATCGAATCCACGATCCCGAGGGGTTTCAGGCCGCCGAAGCGAAGGCGCTCGAAGCTGGGCTTCCTGCGCACGTTGCGTTGCCGATCCACGCAGCGACCGAAGACCATGCACTCGGCATCTGCATCTGGGAAGGCGAATCGGTCGACGCGGTGCGCGAGGTCGTCGAGGGCGCCGTCGGACCGTGGTCCAACAACGAGTACTACGAGATGGACGTCGACGGACTCACCCCGCAGCTCCAGAAGTAGAACCGCTTCGAGTACAAACGGTGGAGCGGGCTTTCCCGCGCTCCCTCGCTTGCCTCGAGAGAGCGGTCAGTCTCTGATGGTGCCGAGGATCAGGATGGTGCCGATCGCGATGAAGACGATCGGCACGATGCGGTGGCCCCATCGGTCGAGAATTCGGGCGATGGATGGCCGCGACGCGAGGAACGCCCCGATGGCGACCCAAACCGCTACGAGAACGGCGAACACGGCGAGGTAGACGAGTGTGTCTCCCCACCCTTCCTGTCGGAAGATGGGTGTGTACACGCTGACGTTGTCGGCTCCGTTCGCGATGGTGATGCCTGCGACACCGAGTGTGGTCTTGACCAGAACGGGGCCGTGGGTGCCGTGGTGGAGCAGGCCGCGCACGCCGAGCGCGAGCGGGATGATGCCGAACAGGCCCACCCAACGGTCGGGGACGACGACCAGTCCGATGGCGGCGATGCCGCTGATCGCGACCAGGGTGGAGATTCCGAGGTACTGGCCGACGAGGAGTTGTCGGCGGTCGACGTGCTTCGATCCGAGCAGGACCGTGATGACGACGAGGTCATCGATGTTCGTCGCCGCGAACACAACGATGGCCGAACCGACCACGGCGAGCATGAGCCGCCAGTCCAGCAGGCGAGCCCGCCGCGGGCCCGGGCCCGTCATACGCTGTTGGGCGTGCCCTTCGATGGTGCGTTCTCGCCGGTCCACATCGTGATCGTGGCGTTGGTGGCCCTGGTGGTCCTCGGCCCGGAACAGCTTCCGAAGCTTGCTCGCCAGGCGGGTCAGGGCTACCGCGAGTTCCTGCGCGTGAAGCAGCACCTCAGCGCCGAACTCCGCGACGTGGTCTCAGAGTTCGATGCTGCCGGGCCGAGCGCCAGCGACGAGTCGCCGCCCATGCTGCCGCCGACCGAAGACCAGGACGGTCGCGGGCACGATTGACGAAGGGATCTGCGGCGAGCCCGAACTAATGCGCAGACGTCAGCGCACCTTGGCGAGCTCGGTGATCAGGTCCAGCGCGGCCCGGTTGGCGACGGTCTGCTCGAGCGCCTCGAGGCGAGCAACGACGTCATCGAGCGCGTCGAGGATTCGTTCGAGGTGCTCGATCCGGGTCGCGCGTTGGCCGTACCCATCGAGCGGTGTCGCACGCCAGGTGAACGGCGAATCCGCCGCAAGAGTCGCCGACGTGGAAACCGGGGGCGCAAAGAGCGGGTCCGTCGTGACCTCGCCGTCCGACGACGTTTGGTCGGTCCACGTCGCCCCATCCCAGTACCGATACTGGAATCGGCCCGTCGGGTCGGCGTACCAACCGGCGGTCCGCGCCTCATCGACCACGGCGCAAATCCCCTCCTGAACGGCGTCGTACACGATCAGAGGTGCGTGTTGAGCGATCCGTACATCCGCCTGGTGCGCCCGAACCGACAAACTGGCCGAGAAGCTCTGCGGAACCACAATGCGATGTTCCACAGGGCCGCTGGCGCGCGGGATGGACGCGGGACGGAACGCGCCTGTCAGCAGGGTCAGGAGGCGTTGACCGGATCCGTGACCGGGACGCCCGAGCCGTCGCCGGTGGGCTCGACCGGCGCGTCGGAGATGGCCGCTTCGGGCTCCGGCACCGGGACCGCGCTGCCCGGCACCACCGATGCGAGGTGGTCGGCGAGACGGAGCGCGAGGGCGACGATGGTGAGGGTCGGCGTATTGGCGCCTCCCGTGGGGAACACCGCGCTCCCCGCGACGTAGAGGTTGGGGACGCTGTGCACCTTGCCGTCGGCGTCGACGACGCCGCGTGACGGGTCCGCGCTCATGCGCGCGGTGCCGAGGTGGTGCGAGCCGGTGTTCACCTCGTAGTCGATGTCGTCGCCCGGTGCCGGGTCGCCGTTGGTGTAGCCCGAGACGTCGACCCGCAACCGGCCGAAGCCTCGCTCGCCGATCTCGCGACCGACCCGGCGCAGGGTGCGCAACATGCTGAGGCGGTCGTCGCGCGTGATGCGCCAGTCGAGCTGGATCTGCGGCATCCCGAGCGCGTCCTTCGTGCGCGTCAGGGTGACCCGGCTCAATGGGTTGGGTTCCTGCTCGCACAGGACGCGTGCGGTGGCGACGGTCTTCGTGGTGACGCCCTGCGCCTCGAGCAGCTCGATCCCGTGCCGCGTGCCGGGGAAGAGCGCTTCGACCCGCGGATCGTCGGGCGCGAACGGGAACTCGAGCGTCACCTCGCAGGCGAGTACGCGTTCGCGTTGCTGCACCTCCGGCGAGAGCAGGAGCACCGACTGCAGCGCGATGCTGCGCGGCGCGCCACCCACGTCCACCGCGAGCGGCGTCGGTGTGTACGGCGCGATCTCCGCTTCGCCGATCGTCAACGCCACCGGACCACCGGCGACGTTCACGTGCTCCATGAAGTGGCGGCCGACGAGGTCGTGCTCGTTCCCGATGCCGGCCGGTCGCTTGTCGTTCGAAGCCAGGAGCAGTCGCGGGACCTCGAGCCCTCCGGTCGCCACGACGTACGCCGTGGCCACCGCTCCGAACGCGTTGCCGGAGAGCGTCTTCACGTCGACGGTGCTGATCGCGCTGCCGTCGTCGGCGAGCCCGAGCCGGGTGACGTTCGCCCACAGCACGAGTTGGATGGCCGGCGACTGCACCAGCTCGTCGCGGTAGAGGACGCCGAAGCGAGGCTCGGTGGTGAGCTGGACGATGGTGTGCGGGGTCGTCTCCGAGTTCAGGATCGGCACCTTGAGCGCGCCGCGTGCCTCCCACGACGACACGTCGTAGTCGTACGGCCCCAACCGGCACGCGTCCTGCGCGACCAGGTAATAGGGATCGAGCGCGGCGCGCGCCATCGGCCAGCCCGAGCGGGGCACGTAGCTGCGCGGTTCGAAGTCGAGCTCGGGGAACGGCCGGCAGTAGCCGGCCCAGTGGTTCGTCGTGCCGCCGAAGTAGCGGAGGCGGGGCGCGTCGAGGCCCTGGTGTGCGATCGGGTCGAGCGGGAGGCCGACCGAGCGACCCTGGTAGAGGGCCTGCGTGGCGCCGTCGGGCTCGAAGCCGCCGCTCTCGAGCAGGAGCACGGTGTGGCCGGACCCCGCCAGCGCCCGCGCCAGGGTGATCCCCGCCGCGCCCGCGCCGATGATGCAGACGTCGGCGGTGAGGGTGGAGCCGGGGGCGATCTGGCGGGCGTCGAGGAGCACCGGTCAGCGACCCAGGGCGATGGCCGCGGCCGCGCGCGCTTCGGTCCGGGCCAACTCCCAACCGTCCACGTTGACGACCCGCCCGGCGTCGAAGTCGGAGACGATGGTGCTCGTGAGCCGGGGGAGCTGCGGGCGCACCGGGTGCGCCGACCGCACATCGGGCAGCTCGCGGAGGAGCAGCGTGGCGTGCGACTCTCCCGGGTGGCGCCGCAGGTACGCGCGGCCGAGGGCCGCGACCCCATCGGGGTCCGGTGGCGCGGCGCGTCCGGCCCACGCGGCGAGCGGACCGCGTGGCACCACGCCGGCGGTGACCGCGACGGCGGTGACGCCCCCGGCCACGAGGAGCTTGATCACGCTCCGCCGCCCGACCTCGTGCTCGGATCGCACGCCTGCCCCACCCCTCTCCGCCAGCTCCGGGGACTCCGCCATCCCCGGGCCCGGATGCTAGTGAGGTTCCCCTGAGTGTTCCGGGACAACCGCGGGGTCAGCGGTGGGTGCGCAGCTCCTCGAGCGGCACCGGCGGTCGGGGGCGGCCCACGTACGCAGGGTCGGGCACGCCCATGACGACCATGGCGTGCGGGAGCCACTCGGGGTCCAGGTCGAGCGCGTCGCGTGCCGCCTCGGGGCAGAAGATCGGCGCCGCCACCCAGCACGACGCGTACCCGGCGTCGGCCGCCGCGACCATGAGGTTCTCGACCGCAGCGCCGAGCGACAGGAGCGCCATGCCCCACTCGGCCCGGCGCCGCGCCTCGTCCGGGTAGCGGTCGAGCCCGTCCCACGTGAGGCAGCCGAGCACGACGGCCGGCGCGCCGGTGATCTTGGCGTGCGACGCGGCGACGAGGTCCTCGACGCGCGCCGGCGGCACGCCGTCGCCGATGAGGTCGTCACGCCACCGCTCGCCCATCCCGGTGGCGAGCTGCTGCTTGGCGTCGTCGGTGTCGACGACGACCCATCGCCACGGGCGGGAGTGGTGCGGCGCGGGCGCCGCGCACGCCGATTCGACGAACCCGTCGAGGACGTCGCGCGGCACCGGGTCGGGGAGGAAGGCGCGGATCGACCGGCGCGCGGCCAGGAACGCGGGGACGCGTCCGCTGCTCATCGCCGCGGGCTCAACGGAACAGGTCGTCGGCCGGGGCGCGCACGAGCTCCCGCACACTGCTCTCGCGCAACCACTCCGGGTCGAGGCCGCGCACGATGGCGACCGGAACGCCGGCCGACTTGCCCATCACCAGCTCCGCTGCCCCCGCGACCTCATCGGCCACTGCTACCTCGGTGACCTGCAGCTCACGGCCCCGTGCGTCGGTGGAGCCGCGCAGGTCGACGACCGCGGCGAGGCCCGCGACCCCGATGGCGACGTCGGTGAGACCCTGGCGCCAGGGGCGCCCGAAGGTGTCGGAGATCACGACCGCGACCTCGACAGCGCGGGTGGCCCGGAGCGCGTCGCGGATGCGCCGGGCCGAGCGGTCGGAGTCGACGGGCAGCAGCGCGGCCCATCCGTCGTC
>DATBBL010000135.1:0-7389 GCA_036271015.1 Acidimicrobiia bacterium | reverse complement strand
ACTGAAGCAGCAACCGATGAGGGGGAAGCGCAATGTCTGAGGCTCGAGGAGTCGCGTTCGTCACCGGGGCGAGTCGGGGCATCGGCAAGGCCATCGCGGTGCACCTCGCCCGGGCCGGGTACGACATCGCCCTGGCCGCCCGTACCGTGCACGAGGGCGAGGCGCGGGAGCACTCGTCGACGGTCAAGCGCTCGGACACCACGCCGTTGCCGGGCTCACTCGACGAGACCGCGGCGCTGGTCGTGGCCGAGGGTCGTCAGGCAATGCCGGTGTTCCTCGAC
The DNA here is from genome assembly GCA_036271015.1 of Acidimicrobiia bacterium. Taxonomy (GTDB): domain Bacteria; phylum Actinomycetota; class Acidimicrobiia; order IMCC26256; family DASPTH01; genus DASUAS01. The sequence goes on along the minus strand of DATBBL010000135.1, from coordinate 7,108 downwards.
ATCACCGACCGCACCACGCTCGGCTCGTCGGTCACCACCGTGATGGAGCGATGGGGTCGTATCGACGTGCTCGTCAACAACGCGCGCTACATCGGGCCCGGCCACATGGACCGCCTGCTCGAGACGCCGGTGGAGCTCCTCGACAAGCACCTCGAGGGCAACGTCATGGCCCCGATCATCCTCACGAAGCTGGTGCTGCCGCAGATGATCGAGCGCAAGAGCGGCATCATCATGACGATCACCTCCGGCGCGGGCCGGGGCGACCCGCCCGCCGCCGCCGGTGAGGGTGGCTGGGGACTCGGGTACGGCATGTCGAAGGGCGCGGTGCACCGGCTCGTGGGCATCGTGAAGCTCGAGCACGAGCGCGACGGCATCCTCGCCTACAACCTCCATCCCGGCTTCGTCACCACCGAGCGCATGATCCAGGACATGGGCGCGTTCGGCTTCGACGCCGACGCCGGCGCGCCCGCCGACGTCATCGGCGCGGCGGCCGCGTGGCTCTGCACCGCGCCCGAGGCGCGGGAGAAGAACGGGGAGTGGATCGAGGGTCAGGAGCTGACCGCCGAGCTGGGACTCCTGCCGGGATGGGACGCGCCCTCGCCGGTGAGCGTGCCCGCCGGCGACGGCGCCGACTGACCCACGCTCCGGAGCGCGAAATTGCCCCTTGCACTCCCGGGCGGGATGTGCTCGTATCGAACGTATGTTCGTGTCCGGCATCTCCGACCCGCTCGACCTGGTTCGCGAGGGTCTGGACCGGCTGGCTGCCGAGGACCGGTCGTCGTGGTCGGCGGCGACGCGCACCGACCGACTGATCGAGCTGCGTGTCGTGCAGGAGCGCATCGACCGCGAGGTGCTCCGGGCCGTGGCCGACTGTGATGCCGTCGACGCGTGGCAGGAGGCGGCGCTCGGCGGCGTGTCCTGGCTGGCCGCGAAGACGGGGTTGGTGCGCAACGCGGCGGCGGGACTCTTGCGGACGGCACGCTTCCTGGGGCGCCACGAACAGACCGCGAGGGCGCTCGAGGCGGGAGAGGTCACGGTGCCGCACGTCGAGCTCCTGGCGCGCGCCGCGCACCGGCGCGAGGAGCTGTACTCGGAGCACGAGGCGAGCCTGCTCGATGCCGCCGCCACCGTCGAGGTGCAGGACTTTCCGCAGGCGACGCGGCGTTGGGCGCTGCTCGCCGACGACGTCCTCGCGCGTCGCGACGCAGCATTTGCCTTCGAGCGGCGCGGCCTCACCCTGTCACCCACGACCGGCGGTAGCGTCGTCTCCGGCTTCCTCGACGCCGAGGCGGCGGCGATCCTCGGCAAACGACTCGAGGCGCAGGTCCCGCCGGATCCCAACGATGCGTCCCCGGTGCGGACGCGCGCGCAACGCTGGGCGGACGCGCTGGTGGAGTTGTGTCGCGGCGACGCGCCGGAGCGCGCGGTGCCGGCGGTCGACGTGCTCTCGCATCACGACGTGCTCGCCGGTCATCCGCTGACCGATCTCGAATCGCTCCGCTGCGACATCGAGGGCTTCGGACCGATCCCGCGGGTCACGCTCGAGCGGCTCGCATGTGACTGCACGCTCAGCCGCGTGGTGATGGGCACCGGTTCGGAGGTCCTCGACTACGGGCGCCGCACGCGGATGGTGCCACCGCGGCTCCGACGGCTCGTGCGCATCCGCGACGAGCACTGCCAGTATCCGGGCTGCCGCGCACCCGCCTCGTGGTGCGACGTCCACCATCTCGTCCATTGGTTGCACGGCGGTGAGACGAACCTCGAGAACTGCGCATTGCTGTGCCGGCGTCACCACGTCGCCTGCCATGAGGGTGGCTGGAAGCTGGCCCGCGGACCCGACGGGCTTACCCTCGCGGCGTGACCGACACGCCCTTGCCCGCCGGCGAGCTGTCGTCGTGGCTCGCCGGCATGCAGGCCGTCCTGCGCGGCGAGGGAGCGTCCGACGTGCCGTGCGACGGGTGCACTGCGTGCTGCACGTCCTCGCAGTTCGTGCACATCGAGCCCGACGAGACCGACACGCTCGCGCACGTGCCCGCGGCCCTGCGCGTTCGGGCCCCGGGGCGACCGAAGGGTCACGTGGTGCTCGGGTACGACGAGCACGGGCGCTGCCCGATGCTCGGGGAGCGCGGCTGCACGATCTACGAGCACCGGCCGCGCACGTGCCGCGCCTACGACTGCCGGGTGTTCGCGGCCACCGGGATCGCGCCCGATCCGACCCAGCCCGCGGTGGCCGAGCGCGTGCGGCGCTGGCGCTTCGCCGTCGACACCCCCGAGGCGCGTCGCCTGCGGGAGGAGCTGGAACGGGCGGCGGCCGACCTCGCCGACCTGCCGCCGACCCGCCGGGCGGTGGCGGCGGTCGAGGCGGTCGGGGTCAACCGGCGTCGATGAACCCGTACGGGATCGACGTCACCGCGATGTTGGCCCGGAACAGCAGCCGCCCCTTCAACACCAGGGCGCTCTGGTTGTGGAGCAGGTGTTGCCACCAGTGCGCCACGTAGAGCTCGGGGATCACGACCGTCACCTTGGTGTCGACCCACCGCCGTTCGAGCTCGTCGATGTAGCGCAGGGTGGCGGTGGTGACGTCGCCCGACGGCGCCCGCACGATCTCGAGCGGCGCGTCGACCTCCCGTCGCTGCCACTGCTTCTCCGCCTGCTCGGCGGCGGCGACATCGGCCACGACCGTGACCGCGACCAGGTGGTCGGGTGCCGTCGACCGCGCGTACGCGACCGCGTCGAGCACGCCGGTGTCGACCTCGTGGGCGAGCACCACCACACCGTGGCGCTGCCGGGGCGGCGACCACTCGGGCGGGACGCGCAGGCCCTCCGCGACCGCGTCGTAGTGGCTGCGGATGCCCTTGAACACCAGGACGATGAGCGGGATCACGATGATCGGGACCCAGGCGCCGCTGGTGAACTTCGTGATCGCGACGATGAGGAGCACGATCAGCGTCGCCAGTGCTCCGACCGAATTGAGGGCCACGTTGCGCTGCCACCCCGGTCGGCGCAGCCGCCGGTGATGGCGCACCATGCCCCACTGCGAGAGCGTGAACGACGTGAACACGCCCACCGCGTAGAGCGGGATCAGCGCGTTGGTGAGCCCGTTGAACGCGACCAGCAGGCCGGCGGCCGCGGCGGCGAGCACGATGATCCCGTTCGAGAACACCAACCGGTCACCCCGGTGGCTGAGCTGACGCGGCAGGTAGCCGTCCCTGGCGATGATCGACGAGAGGCTGGGAAACCCGTTGTACGCGGTGTTGGCGGCGAGCGTGAGGATCGCCGCGGTGGCGAACTGGAGGATCACGAACGCAGGCCCGTTCCCGAACACCGCCAGGCCCATCTGCGCCATGACCGTGCGATCGTGGCTTGGGTACGGCTTGAGGTGGTGCGCGAGCACCGAGATCCCGAGGAACAACGATCCGAGCAGGACGCCCATCCACACCAGCGTGGCGGCGGCGTTCTTCGACTCCGGTCGCCGGAACGCGGGTACGCCGTTGGAGATCGCCTCCACCCCGGTGAGCGCGACCGCACCCGACGAGAAGCCCTTCAGGAGCAGGAAGATGCCGAGCGACCCGCCGCCCTGGAGCGTCCCGTCGAACGCCTTGGCGTCGAACGGCACCGGGTTGGTGTCGCCGAAGAACGCTTGTCCCAGCCCGATGACGATCAACGCGCCGAGGATCAGCATGTAGACGTACGTCGGGATGGCGAAGAGGCGTCCCGACTCCTTCAGCCCGCGCATGTTGGCCAGGGTGATCAGCGCGATGAGCGTGATCCCGAGTGGCACCCGTTGGTCGGCGAGGCCGGAGAAGGCCGGGATCGAGATGATCGCCGCCACTCCGGCGGAGATCGACACCGCCACCGTGAGCACGTAGTCGACCATCAGCGATGCACCGGCGACCAGGCCTGCGTACTCGCCGATGTTCTCGCGGCTCACGACGTAGGCGCCCCCGCCGTTGGGATAGGCGAAGATCACCTGGCGGTACGACACGATCACGATCGCCAGCAGCACGCAGACGACGATCGCGATCGGCACCAGCTTGCTCAGGCCGAGGGCCAGGCTCGACGCGCCGAGCGCGGTGACGAAGAGGATCTCCTCGGTCGCGTAGGCGGTCGACGACAGCGCGTCGGACGAGAACACCGCCAGCGCGATGGTCTTGGGAAGGCGCTGCTCCTCCATCTGGGTCGTGGCGAGCGGACGCCCGACGAACAACCGCTTCAACACCCCGACCATCGATGCACCTCCCCCGCCGTCGAGCTTGTCACCTACACGGCGAGGTGTACATCACTGACCACTATCTGTCGGGTCCGACCGCCAGCCCGTCGACGTCGCCCGGCCCCGCCATGGCCATCGCGATGCCCAGCTGGTCGGCGAGCGCCACCGCCAGGACGCGTTCCTCCAGGCTCACCGCGACCTCGGGGTCGCCGATCAGCACGAGCCGCCCGACCTCCCGGCCCCGGTCGAACACCGGCAGCTCGACCCCGTCGCGCGGGAGGACGAAGCCGCCGTCGAGCCACTCGTGCTCGTCGCCCTCGACGGTGCCGCCCCGGTCCATGCGGGGGAGTACCCAGCTGAAGGGCCGCAGCTCCAGCCAGCAGTCCCACAGCCCGAGCAGGTCGAGCAGCTCGGTCCGGACCTGCTGCAGCACCGCGGCCAGCGGCGCCCCGTGGGCGATGTCGTCGGCCACCCGGTGGACCCGGAACACGTTCTCCGCCGCCGCCTCGTGATCGCGGCGGGCGCGGCGTCCTCGGGCCGCCACCTCGCCCACGAGCAAGCCGACCGCGAGGAGGATGAGCGCGGTCTCGACATCGTCGGCGCTGTCGATCCGGGCGGAGAGGAACGGCTTGGTGAGGAAGAAGTCGAAGGCGAGGGTCGAGGTCACCGCGGCCAGCGCACCGGCGGCGCGCCCGCCGAGGATCGCGGCGACGACCACGACGAGCACGAGGATGAGGGCGAGATTCGCGTTGTCGATCTCGTCGCGCAACGGGACGAGCAGCGCACCGACCGCGATCGGGGCCAAGCCACCGATCGCGAGGCTGATCCCCGTGCTCCCGGCGACCTCCCGACGCCGCACGATGGGTCGGTCAGGTGGTGGGTGAACCGAGCAGTGCCATCACCTGCGTCACCCGCTCACCGTGGAGGGTCTCCTCGCGGCCGTTGAGGCGCAGCAACCGCGCCACCTCGGGGTCGGGCTCGGCGTCCGCCCACTTCTGGTAGCCGGTGTCGCCCGCCTGCTCCCCGGCCACGATGGCCGGCAACATCGCGGTGTCGATGGTGTCCGGGAGCTCGATCGGGTACCGCTGCTGTTGCTCGGCCGTCGGCTCGAAGTCGTGCCCGAGCTTGATCGCGATGGCGCGGCTCACACGGCGCGCGTGCCCCAGCTCCTCTCGGCCGTTGCGACGCAGGAGCTCGGCGGCGCGCTCGTCGCCGATGCGGTCGGCAAGCAGGTTGTAGAAGTCCTCGCCGCTGCACTCGAGCGTGTAGAGCAGCTCGAGTGCGGGGACGTCGAGCTGCTCGAGCCCGCCGAGGTGCTGCGAGGCGGAGAGGAAGTCGTGGGTGTCGGCCATGTCCGGCAGCGTACGCCAGCCAGCCCCGTACCGCGTCCCTCGGCGGCTCGAAGCGTCGGCGGCCTGGATACCCTTCGCCCTACGCGCGCGCACGAGTCGACACACGCGCTCGCGCGCAGGAGGAACCGTGCCCATCCACTACGACGTCGACGACCACGTCGTCACCATCACCATCGACCGACCGGCGCGCCGCAACGCACTCGACCTCGAGCACTTCGATGCACTGGCGGCGGCGTGGAAGCGGTTCCGCGACGACTCCGACGCGTGGTTGGCGATCGTCACCGGGACCGACGACGCGTTCTGCGCCGGGGGCGACTTGCGCGACTACATCCCGCTGCTCACCGCCGCCGGGCCCGGCGACCGCGAGCGCTTCCGCTCGGGCACCGAGGCGGTGTTGCGCGACCTCGACATCTACAAGCCGATCGTCGCCGCGGTGAACGGGCCGTGTGTCGCGGGCGGCATGGAGCTGCTCAACGGCACCGACATCCGCATTGCGTGCCCGGAGGCGGTGTTCGGGATGCTGGAGCCGCGGCAGGGCATCTTCGCGAGCGGCGGCACGACCGCTCGCCTCCCCCGCCAGATCGCGTGGCCGGCGGCGATGGAGTTCCTGCTCACCGCCGAGCCGATCCCCGCCACGCGCGCGCTGGAGCTCGGGTTGCTCAACGAGATCGTGCCCCGGCACCAGCTCATCGAGCGCGCCCGCGACTGGGCCGCGCGCATCACCGCGAACGCGCCGCTCGCCATCGCGGCGACCAAGGAGAGCGCGCTCCGCGGCCTCGCCGTCGGGACCATGGAGGAGGCGTACCGCATCGAGGCGCGCCTCAGCCGGAAGGTGCTCGACAGCAACGACGCGCGCGAAGGTCCGCGGGCGTTCGTCGAGAAGCGGCCGCCGCGGTGGAGCGGAACCTAGGACGCCCGCGACAGAACGACGAGCGCGATCGGGCGCGTCGTCTTCGCCTGGTACGCGTCGTAGCGGTTCCCGTTGACACGGTTGACCAGTTGCCAGAGCCGGGCGTGGTCGGGATCGGTGGCGTCGACGATGCGCGCGGTGGCCGGGTAGCGCTCGTTGCCGACGTGCACGTCGACCGACGGATCGGCGCGCACGTTGTACAGCCAGCCCGGCGCGCGATCGGCACCCCCGTTCGACGCCACCACGACCCGGTCGTCGCCGTCATCGGCGTACACCAGCACCGACTCGCGCCGCTGCCCGGAGTTTCGGCCGGTGCTCACCAGCACCAGGCACGGGATCCACGCGAAGCGGCGGCCCAGACGGCCCCAGTGGCGGTAGACCCATGCGTGCAGCTGGCCAAAGCGATGGAAGAACGCGGTCACGTGGGCTCGATGGTCACGGGCACTCCCGAGGGCTGCGGCCTGGTGGTCGACACGATGGATACCACGCTCGCAGTGGGGTTGCCCGCGCTCCCGAACCTACGATCCGGCCCGGTCAGGAAGACAGGAGCCCCCATGCCGCGCGCCCGAATCGGGACGCTGTTCCACCTCACCCCGCTCGTCGACAGCCTCGGCGACGCCGAGTACTTCTTCAACC
>DATBBL010000134.1:0-18937 GCA_036271015.1 Acidimicrobiia bacterium | reverse complement strand
CGGATTCGATCGCCGGCCGAACCTGCGAGCGTGTGCTCATCGATCCGGAGCACGAGGAGGAACCATGTCCGAGCAGCACGCCGCCTTCGGCCTCGGCGACATCCTGGACCCGTCCCGTACCGCTCGTAGAGCCGGTGCGATTCGTCGTCGTCGAACGTGTTGGTGAACGCGTAGTGCCACTGGTCGTACGTGAGGCTGACCGCCTTGTGGTGGTTGGCGGGGTTCTTGAGCACCGGCCAGCTCGCACGCACCTGCGCGGCCGGAGTGACGCGCACGCCCTCGGTCGGCGCCGAGTCCATGACGACGCCCGCGGCGCCGTACCCGTGGTCGAGCAACACCTGGGTGAACGCGCCGCCGGCCGAGTGACCCATGATGATCGGTGGAGTGTCGAGGGCACCGACCACGGACTCGAGCTTCTCGATGATCGCCGGGACGGTCAGGACCTCGACCGGTGTCGGGTCGGCGTTCAGCGCTTCGACTTCGACCTCGAAGCCCGGGTACGCGGGCGCGAGCACCCGGAAGCCCTTGGCCTCGTAGTAGGGGATCCACTGCTCCCAGCTCCGGGGGGTGACCCAGAAGCCGTGGACCAGGACGATCGTGTCCGGTGCGGAGGGCTGGTTCATGACGATCTCCTTGGTGAGTGACTAGTTGGTGCCGAGGGCCTTGCGGAGGATGCGGATCGCCTGCTCGATCGCCGCGGTGCTGGCGGCGGTCTCTCGGAGGGGATTGAGCATCATGAAGTCGTGGATGGCGCCGTTGAAACGGACGCTGGTCGTGCGCACACCGGCGTCGACGAGGTTGCGGGCATAGGCCTCACCTTCGTCCCGGAGGACGTCGTTCTCGTCGACGATCACCAACGCCTCGGGCAGGTCGGCGAGCTCGTCGGGCTGGCGCGCAGCGGCGAGACGGTGATCTCGGATCGCTTCCCTTCGTCGGGGCAGTACGCGTCCCAGAACCACGCCATGTTCTTGGCGGTCAGGAACGGACCGTCGGCGAACTCGTGGTAGCTGTCGGTGTCCTGGGCGGCGTCCGTCACCGGGTAGTACATCGACTGGTGCACGAAGGTGACGTCGCCGCGCTGCTTGGCCAGGATCGCGAGCGCCGCGGTCATGTTGCCGCCCACGGAATCGCCCGCGACGGCCAGTCGTGACGCATCGAGGCCATGAGCATCGCCCTGCTCGGTGATCCAGCGCGCGGTGGCATAGGCCTGTTCGATGGCGACCGGGTACTGCGCTTCGGGGGAGCGGTCGTACTCCACGAAGATGATCGCCGCGTTCGCCCCGACCGCCAGCTCGCGCACGAGGCGATCATGCGTGCCGGCGTTGCCGAGGATCCAGCCGCCGCCGTGCACGTACAGCACCGCCGGGAGGCGGTCGGGTGCACCGACCGGCTTGACGATGCGGACCGCGACGTCGCCGACGCCCGCGGGCACGGTGATCCAGGTGTCGTCGACGTCCGGCTTGGCGATGGGCGCAGCTTGGACGTCATCCAGGACCTTCCGGGCGCCCTCGGGCCCGAGCTCGTAGAGGAACGGGGGCTGTGCGGTCGCGTCGGCGAATGCCCGAGCCGCCGGCTCCAACGTGTGCGTGTCCATCGGACCTCCCATCGGGATCGCCTTCCACGCAGCATCCGCCGATCGACGGGCGTTCGCATCCGTGGAAGTCCCGCGGATCGTGCACCGACGGTTCACCAGGGATTCGGGGGGCCCGGGACCGACTGGGGTGTTCGACGGACTCGCCCCGGGGCCCTCCCGTGCGATCGTCAGCCTGGCCAACCCGTCTCGCAGGGAGAGAGCCCATGAGCACGATCACCGTCAGCGAGGCACCGAGATCTACTTCAAGGACTGGGGCGACGGCCCGGTCGTCACCTTCTCGCACGGGTGGCCGCTGTCGGCCGACCAGTGGGACGGGCAGATGATGTTCTTCAACCAGCACGGCTTCCGGACCATCGCCCACGACCGCCGCGGCCACGGCCGTTCCGGCCAGCCGTCGTCGGGCAACAACATGGACACCTACGCCGACGACCTCGCCGCGCTCATCGAGACGCTCGACCTGCACGACGTGACGGTGGTGGGTCACTCGACGGGCTGCGGCGAGGTGGCGCGCTACATCGGGCGGCACGGCACCGGGCGGGTCGCCAGGATCGCCCTGATCTCCGGCGTGCCGCCGCACCTCGCGCCGACCGCCGCCGACCCGGTGGGCCTGCCGAAGGAGGCGTTCGACGGGATCCTCGGCGGCCTGCTCGCCGACCGGTCGGGGTTCTACGAAGGCCTCGCGATGCAGTTCTACGGTGCGAACCGGCCGGACGCGAAGGTCTCGCAGGGCATCCTCGACGAGTTCTGGCGCGAATCGATGCAGTCGGGCCTGAAGAACTCGTACGAGTGCGTCGTGTCGCTCGGCGAGAGCGACTTCACGCCGGACCTCGAGCGGTTCGACGTCCCGACGCTCCTCATCCACGGCGACGACGACCAGGTCGTCCCCGTCAACAACTCGGAGCGCTCGGCCCGCATCATCCCGGACGCCAAGGACATCTACTACCGGGGCGCACCGCACGGCCTGACGTCGACCCACCAGGACCAGCTCAACAACGACCTGCTCACCTTCCTGGAGAGCTGATCGCGGAGGGTCGGTCCCCGGATTCGAAGGTCGAGGCACCTCAGTACGATTCCGAGATGGAGGCGGCGATCGGTTCGGTGCAGTTCACGATGAGCGGCAACGTGAGTGCCGCCACGTGGGCGGAGGAGATCGTGGGCTCCGTCCGCGACGATCCGGTGGGCCGGATGGCGCTGATGGAGCGCTGTTACCGGGGTCCGTTCGGCGACGCGCCGCACCATCTTCCCTTTCGCCGCGCCGCGGCGTCGTTCATGCGCTGGCAACTGCAGCGAGGTGTGTTGCGACCAGCCTCGGGCCCGCGCCCCGGCAGCCCGTGGTGGCGGGCGGTCAACGAACGCATCCTCCGTGACGGCTGCGAGGCGGTGGCGCGGAGTGGGAACCTGCCGGGCCCGGTCTCGTCGCCCACCGTCGAGCTCTGGATGTCGTTCGTCGACGACCCGACCGCCCCAGCCTGGTACCGCGCGCACAACGGCAGCGTCGTCGCCGGCTTCCTGGAGCACCGCCACCTGGCGGAGTCGGAGAACGCCCCCGAGCGCTTCTTCATGAACGTCGTGCTCTGCCGGGTGCTGTTCACCCATGCGCTGGTCGCGGCACCGCGCCTGTCCCTCGGATGGCTCCGCTCGCTCGCGCCGTTGCTCGGCGACCCGAGACTCGGAATGACCGGGATCTTCCTGCAGCTGTCGCGGATCCTGCCCGCCGAGTATCCGCTCCGCGACGGCGTCGAGACCTACCTCGATGCCGAGCTCGGCTTCGGACGACTCGTCGACTACGGAGTGATCGTGCCGAGATTGCAACAGCTCTACGAGTGGTCGGCACGGGAGTTGGGCGCGCCCGGGTTGCTCGAGTGCGTGCGCGAGGGAGCGCTGACGTACGCGTGGCCGTTCGAGGAACGCGACGTCTGGCAGGTGCCGCATTCGATCGTTCTGCGGGCGGTGCACCAGATGCTCCCACCGGTACGGGAGGCGCGCTGACATGGCCGACGACGCGGCGATGCAGAAGCGCCGGCGCGTCCGCGGACGCGCTACTGCATCTCGCTGACCACCGACTTCATCGAGCCAGCCCGATAGTTCGGCATGTCGGCCATGGTCGCCGCGCCTTCCGGGCTGTCGAAGGCGGCGTGCATGGCGGCTTCGTCGTCGAAGGTCATCGAGATCACCCAGAACGCGTCCGGCGGTGAACCGTCGAAGTTCGTCAGCGCACGGCCGTACTCGAAGGCCCGGAGGCCGGGAAGCGCCTTGACGAGCGGCACGTGCACGTCGACGTAGTGACGCACGAACGCGTCAGGATCCACGGGATCCGAGAAGCTGATCGTGATCTTCACCGGCACCGGCGATGTGTACCACAGAGGCCCGGGGAACGCCCCCGGGCCTCTGTGCTCGGCACTACGAGCAGCCGCTGGTGGCGCCGCAGCTGGGGCAGGCGTGACACGAGCCGGCGCGCTGCATGATGTCGCCGCAGACGTGGCAGAGCACGGTCTCCGACGCGCGCATCACGTGCGTGCCCGGGGTCAGCGGGGGCTCGGACGCGGGCGTGATCGCGGCCGACGGCGCACGGTCCTCCAGCGGGAGCTCGGGGAACGCGGGCTCGTTGGCGATCGCCGCCTCCTCGACCCCCGGCAGCGTCGGCTGGGTGCGCTCCCCCACCGTCAGCACGCCCATGTCGCGCCGGGTCTCGTACGGCACGTACTCCACCACGAGGCGCCGGAAGATGTAGTCGACCAGGCTGGTGGCGATCCGCAGGTCGGGGTCGTCGGTCATGCCCGCGGGCTCGAAGCGCATGTTGGTGAACTTCTCCGCGAACGCCTCCAGCGGCACGCCGTACTGGAGGCCCAGGCTGAGCGAGATCGCGAACGCGTCCATGATCCCGGCCAGCGTCGAACCCTGCTTGGCGACCTTCAGGAACACCTCGCCCGGACGACCGTCCTCGAATTCGCCGACGGTCGCGTACCCGTGGCAGTCGGCCACCCGGAACGAGAACGTCTTCGAGTTGCGCATGCGCGGGAGCTTCTGGCGCACCGGCTCCTGCACGATGACGTGCTCGACGATGCGCTCGACCACCTGCGACATCGCGGCCTCGGGCGAACCCGTCTCGCCGCCCTTCTTCTGCGTGGCCAACGGCTGCGCGACCTTGCAGTTGTCGCGGTAGAGGGCGACGGCCTTGAGGCCGAGGCGCCACGCCTCGAGGTGCAGCTCCTCCACGTCCTCCACCGAGACGTCCTCCGGCATGTTGACCGTCTTGCTGATGGCTCCCGAGATGAACGGCTGCACCGCACCCATCATCTTCACGTGACCCATGTAGTGGATGGTGTTGTCGCCCATGGAGCACGCGAACACCGGCAGGTGCTCGGCCTTGAAGTGCGGCGCCCCGAAGATCGTCTTGTGCTCGTTGATGTGGGCGACGATGGCCTCCGACTCGTCGTCGGAGTAGCCGAGGTTGGTCAGCGCACGCGGGATCGTCTGGTTGACGATCATCATGGTGCCGCCGCCGACGAGCTTCTTCGCCTTGGTGAGCGCGAGGTCGGGCTCGATCCCCGTCGTGTCGCAGTCCATCATCAGGCCGATGGTGCCGGTGGGTGCGAGCACGGTGGCCTGCGAGTTGCGCACCCCGAACGTCTCACCGAGCTCGACCGCTTCGTCCCACGCCTGCTGCGCGGCGCCGAGGAGCTCCGGCGGCACGAGGTCCTCGTCGATCTTGGCCGCCTCGGCCCGGTGCATGCGCAGGACGTTGTTCATGGCGTCGGCGTTGTCGGCGTAGCCGGCGAACGGCCCCATGCGGCCCGCGGTGCGGGCGCTGGTGGCGTAGGCGTGGCCCGTCATCAACGCGGTGAGCGCGGCCGCCCACGCCCGGCCGCCCTCGGAGTCGTAGGGCATCCCCTGGGCCATCAGCAGGGCGCCGAGGTTGGCGTACCCGAGCCCGAGCTGACGGAACCGGCGGCTGTTCTCCGCGATCTTCTCCGTCGGGTAGTCGGCGTTGCCGACGAGGATCTCCTGCGCGGTGAACATCACCTCGACCGTGTGCCGGTACGCGGCGACGTCGAAGGTTCCGTCGTCGTCGAGGTACTTCAGCAGGTTGATGCTGGCGAGGTTGCACGCCGAGTTGTCGATGTGCATGTACTCCGAGCACGGGTTGCTGCCGTTGATGCGACCGCTGTTGGGCGCGGTGTGCCACCGGTTGATGGTGGTGTCGAACTGCATGCCCGGGTCAGCACACTCCCAGGCCGCCTGCGACACCTGGCGGAAGAGGTCGCGCGCCTTCATGGTCTTGTAGACCTTGCCGTTGGTGACCCCGACGAGGTTCCAGTCGGCGTCGGCCTCGACCGCGCGCATGAATTCGTCGGTGACGCGCACCGAGTTGTTGGCGTTCTGGTACTGGATCGAGTGGGAGTCCTTGCCGTCGAGGTCCATGTCGAAGCCGGCGTCGCGCAGCGCACGCGCCTTCTTCTCCTCGGTGGCCTTGCACCAGATGAACTCCTCGATGTCGGGGTGGTCGGTGTTGAGGATGACCATCTTGGCGGCGCGGCGGGTCTTGCCGCCGCTCTTGATCGTGCCCGCCGACGCGTCGGCGCCGCGCATGAAGCTCACCGGGCCGCTGGCGGTGCCGCCGCCCTTCAGGTGCTCGTGCGACGAGCGGATGTTCGACAGGTTGATGCCGGACCCCGAGCCGCCCTTGAAGATGGTGCCCTCTTCGCGGTACCAGTTGAGGATGCCGTCCATGGTGTCGTCGACGGCGAGGATGAAGCACGCCGAGGACTGCTGCGGCACGCCCTTGACGCCGATGTTGAACCACACCGGCGAGTTGAAGGCCGCACGCTGGGTGACGAGGAGGTACTTCAACTCGTTGCGGAAGGCGGCGCCCTCCTGCTCGTCGACGAAGTAGCCGTCCTTCACGCCCCACGACGTGATCGTGTCGGCGACGCGGTCGATCACCTGGCGCAGCGAGGTCTCGCGCTCTTCCGTGCCCAGGGTGCCGCGGAAGTACTTCTGGGCGACGATGTTGGTGGAGTTCTGCGACCAGGAGACCGGGAACTCGACGTCGGGCTGCAGGAAGGCGTCGGTGCCGTCCTTCCAGTTCGGGATCCGCGCCTCGCGTCGTTCCCACTCGAGGGTGTCGTACGGGTGGACGCCCGGTTCGGTGAAGTGCCGACGGATACCGATCCCGACCTGCTCCGGCGCCAGTGCCATGCGTGTCTCGCTTTCCTGGGGGCTCTCGAGGGACGCGAAAAACCACAACATAACCACAACATATTGTGGTTCGGAAGGATTCCCGCCCCACATGGGGTGGGATGACAAAGGTAGAACTACAGCGATGTGATTGCAAGGGTTTCGCGGGGGAAACCGGAGGGGCTACTGCGGGCGCCGCTTCGGGGCCGTCGACTTCTGCAGCTCGACCACCTCGCGCTCGAAGTCACCCAGGTCTTCGAAGCCCTTGTAGACCGACGCGAACCGGACGTACGACACCGGGTCGAGCTGGCGGAGCCGTTCGAGGACGGCCAGGCCCACCATCTCCGAGCTCACCTCGGCGCCGGCCGCCCGGGCCCGCTCCTCGATCTCGTGGGCGAGCGCCTCGACCGCGGCCGAGTCGATGACGGTCCCCGCCACCGCTCGCTCGATGCCGCCCCGCAGCTTCTCGACGTCGAACGGCTCCTTCGCCCCCGAGCGCTTCACCACCACCAGCGGCAGCTCCTCCACCCGCTCGTAGGTGGTGAACCGGCGCCCGCAGGCCAGGCACTCCCGGCGGCGGCGGACCGCGGCGAGGTCGTCCGCCGGGCGCGAGTCGACGACCTTGTCGTCGTCGGCCGAGCAGAACGGGCAGCGCACCCGGCCACCGTATCCCGCGCGACGCGCGCCGGCGCGGCGGCGCGATCACCCGATCGCCACCGGGTTGATCGGGCTCCCGGCCGCGCCGGTGACGGGGAGCGCGCCCACGCTGAAGAGGAACTCGTGACACCCGTCGGCCGCCAGCTCGCCCAGCTGCAGGTGCTCCATCAACGTGACGCCCCGCTTGACCAGCAGCTCGATGTGGACGGCCAGGAACACGCCCCCGTCGAACGGGATGCACTCGATGGCGGCGTTGTCGGCACCGACCGCGGCGATCTCGTGCTCGTCGACGAACGACACCGCGTCGACGCCCAGCCCGGGCTGCGCGAACTCGGCACCGCCGGTGGCGAAGAAGTCCAGCCAGCCCGTGCGCACGAGCACGATGTCGCCGGGCTGCACCTCGGTGCCCTGCGCCCGGGCACATGCCTCGAGCTGCGCGCCGTCGATCACGTGACCGGGCTCGAGCCAGTCGACCCCCTGGTGCGCGGGGAGGTCGAGCAGGATGCCGCGCCCGGCGAAGGTGCCGGTGGCGCGGATGTCGCAGTGCGCCGCTCCGTGCTGCGTGCTGAAGTCGTCGCGCGGGAAGCCGTTGTAGATCCCTTCCTCGGTGAACACGTGCGACAGCGCGTCCATGTGCGTGATGCTGTGCGAGGCGAACACGAGCATGTCCTCGTTGGAGCCGACGCCCGGCGCGGCGCCGAACTCCGCGTAGGGGTCATGATCGCTCGCGCTCGTGAGCGAGTACCGCCGGGGCGCGCCGCGGTAGTCGAAGATCGGCACCCCCGCCTCCTGGATCGGCAGCGACAGGCTGTACACCTTGCCGGTGGTGCACGCGCGCGTCGCCGCCAGGACCCGTTCCGGTGTGAGCAGGTTGAGCGAGCCACGCTCGTCGTCGTCGCCCCACCGGCCCCAGTTGTCATGGTTGTTCTGCATGGCCGGAGTCTTGCGCGGACGGCGGGCTCGTGCGGCGCGATCGGCGCGATCGGCGCGGCGGGCGCAGCCACGGCGGCCCGGCCGCCCGCCGGAGCGGGTACCTGGGCCGCCGTGGGCGACGGGGCGTGGGCCGGGGCTCAGCCGTCCCACTCGATGGTCTCCCCCGGCGTCAGGACGGTGCCGTGGCGGGCGGACGCCAGCGCGTCCACCACCGGCCGGGGGTCGGCGCCGGGCGCGAGGCGGGCGGCCACCGACCACAGCGAGTCGCCCGGGCGGACGACCGTGCTGCGGCCGGACGTGGGGGCCGATGCCGACGCGGAGGCTGGGCGGCGCTCGGGGGTGGCGAGGGAACCCCCGAGCGCAGCACCCGCCTGCGCCATCACGAGCACCAGCGCCACCGCCAGGGCGGCGACGAGGATTCGCCGACGCCAATAGGTGGCGCGGCTGACGACCCGGGCCCCGCCGGTGGCGACGGCGTGGCGGCGCGGCAGCGTCGTGGGTCGCTGCCGTGCCGTGGCCCGGGTCGTGATCGTGATGACAGCTGCTTGGCTCACTGGCCTCTGCTCCTGATCTGCGCTTCGTGCGCTCGGCCCGCATCGAGAGCGAACCACGGGGGTGTGACAGTCATCCCGACGGCACCGAACGGATGTTCGCAGCGTCGCACGAACCCCTGTTCGGGGTCAAGGGGTCCGGGCGAGAAAATCCGAACGGGTGTTTGCCCCGAACACACGATCGTGGTACCGTCGCCGGATGACCGATTTGACCCCCCGCCAGCGTCAGGTCCTCGAGTTCATCGACGCCGAGGTCCGTCACCGGGGCTACCCCCCGAGCGTCCGGGAGATCGGCGAGGCGGTCGGGCTCTCGTCGAGCTCCACGGTGCACGCGCACCTGGCGGCGCTGCAGGACAAGGGCTACCTCACCCGCGACCCCACCAAGCCCCGCGCCCTCGAGGTCCACCTCGACGTCGAGTCGGGTGCGCCCATCGAGCGGCGACCGGTGCGCCACGTCCCGCTGGTGGGCGACGTCGCCGCGGGCACCGGCGTGCTGGCGGCGGAGAACATCGAGGAGACGCTGCCGGTGCCCGAGGACTTCACCGGTGACGGCGTCCTCTACATGCTCCGGGTCCGGGGCGACTCCATGATCGAGGCCGGCATCTTCGACGGCGACTACGTGGTGGTGCGCCAGCAGCCGGAGGCGGCGCCGGGCGACACCGTCATCGCCGGCATCCCGGGCGAGGAGGCGACGGTCAAGACGTTCCTCCGGCGGCGCAACAAGATCGTGCTCCGGCCCGAGAACCCGACGATGGACGAGATGGTCTTCGACCCGCGCGACGTCACGATCTACGGCAAGGTCGTCTCGCTCCTCCGGCGCCTCTGACCTTCGATCAACCGGCGAACGACCACGTCACGCTACGGCCCGGCGGCGGTCGCGCCAGCTCTGCGGCGCGCGCATCACCCGCGTCATCGTGCTCTCCCCCCGGGACCGTCCGATGCGGTCGGCCACGCGGGCGAGCAGCCACGCGGCGAGCGGGAGGGCGATGGCGAGGAGGACCCAACGACGGAAGCGACCGGAGATCAGGAACATCTCGCTGGCCTACCCGAGATCGCGCCTCCCTACGCCACCCCGACGAACCCGGCGAGCGTGGCGTACGCCTGCTCGAGCGACGCCCGGGTCACCAGCTCGCCCTGGGTGTGAGCGATGGTCGGGTCACCAGGGCCGAAATTGAGCGCGGGGATCCCCCGGGACGCGAAGCGGGCGACGTCGGTCCACCCGAGCTTGGGTCGCACCGGCAGCGAGAGCCGGCGCACGAAGTCGTCGACCAGGGGGTCGGTGAGGTTCGGCGGGGCCGCGGCCTGCGCCTGGATGATCTCGACGTCGTCGGCGCCTTCGAGCAGCACCCGCACCTGTGCTTCCGCGTCCTCGGGCGAGTACTTCGGCGCGAACCGGCGGTTCACGGTGATGGTGCACCGGTCCGGCACGACGTTGTGCTTGTCGGGGATGCCGCCCTCGATGCCGACCACCTGGAAGGCCTCCCGGAACTCGAGCCCGTCGACGTCGACGACGTCCGTCTCGTGGGCGGCGAGGCGGGCGAGCACGACGGAGGCGCGGTGGATGGCGTTGCGGCCCATCCACGGGCGGGCGGCGTGGGCGCGCTCGCCGTCGAACCCGGCGCGGGCGACGAGCACGCCCTGGCACCCGGCTTCGACCCATCCGTCGGTGGGCTCGAGCAGCACCGCGAAGTCGGCCGCCAGCACATCGGGCCGGGCGGCGAACACCTTGCCCAGCCCGTTGAACTCGTCGCGGACCTCCTCGCACTCGTAGAACGCCAGGGTCACGTCGTGGCGGGCCGGCGACGGGTCGCGGTGCAGCACCTCGGCCAGACGCAGCAGCACCGCCAGACCGCCCTTCATGTCGGCCGAGCCCAAGCCGTGGAGGACGTCGCCGTCGACGCTCGGCACCTCGTTGCCGGCGTTGGCGGGCACGGTGTCGAGGTGACCACCGAGGACGACCCGGCGGTCGCGGTCGAGCATCGTGCGCGCGATCACGTTGGTGCCGATGCGATCGATGGTGAGCGAGGGCGCGCGTGCCCGGAGGCGCGACTCGACGAGGTCGGCGAGCTCGGCCTCGTGGTGGCTCTCCGAGCGGACGCCGACCAGCGCGGTCGTGAGCGCGAGGAGATCGCCCGCGTCGACGTCGACCACGGAGGTCGCCACCGAAGGGCTGGTCACGTCGCCGCGCCGTGGTCGCGCAGGATCTCGTTGAGCTTCGACTTGTCGTGGCGCTCGCCCTCGGTGAGGCGCTTCACCACGAGCACACAGGGCAACCCGAACTCCCCGCCGGGATACGTGCGCGCCCGGGTGGCGGAGATGGCGACGCACCAGTCGGGCACGATCCCGCGCGACAGCTCGGCGCCGGTCTCGGCGTCGATGACGGGGATCGACCCGGTCAGGATGCAGCCGGCCCCGAGCACGACGCCGTTGCCGACCCGGGCGCCTTCGGCCACGATGCAGCGGGAGCCGATCATGCTGTCGTCGCCGACCAGGACCGGCGCGGCCTGCGGCGGCTCGAGCACCCCGCCGATCCCCACCCCGCCCGACAGGTGCACGCGGTCACCGATCTGCGCGCACGAACCCACCGTGGCCCAGGTGTCGACCATCGAATCGGCGCCGACACGCGCACCGATGTTGACGTAGCTCGGCATCATCACCGCGCCCGGCGCGAGGTACGAGCCCCACCGTGCCGACGCGCCGGGCACCACGCGCACGCCGTGGCGTCGGAAGTCGCCCTTCAGCGGGATCTTGTCGGCGTACTCGAACGGGCCGAGCTCGATCGTCTCCATCTGGGAGAGGCGGAAGAGCAGCAGCACGGCGTACTTCAACCACTCGTGCACGACCACCTCACCGTCCACCAGCTCGGCCACCCGGGCCTCGCCGCGGTCGAGGAGCTCGATCGCCTGGTGCACCGCGGCGCGGGCTTCGTCGTCGGGCAGCACCGAGGAGAGGTCGTCGCGACCCTCCCACAGTGCGGTGATCGTCTTCTCGAGCGCGTCCCGCGGTTCGGCCATGGGTTCAGGCTAGAGGTCGCGCCGACCCGGTCAGGCGTTGATACCGGCGGTCGCCCGCTCGGCCACGAGGTCCACCTGGTCGTCGGTGAGGGTCAGCGCGACGCGTACGTGGTCGGTACTGGCGTCGCCGTAGAAGTCGCCCGGCGCGACCACCAGGCCGGTGGTGGCGAGGTCGTCGGCGATGGCCCAGCCGTCACGGCCCCGGTCGGGGTCGCGTAGCCACAGGTAGAAGGTGGACGAGCCGCCGTCGTGCACGAGCCCCCGGGCCTCGAGCGCCGGGAGCACGACCGCGCGCCGGCGCGCGTAGCGAGCGCGCTGCTCGGCGACGTGCTCGTCGTCGCCGAGCGCGGCCACGGTGGCGGCCTGCACCGGCGCCGGCATCATGAGCCCGCCGTGCTTGCGCACCTCGCCGAGGTAGGTGACCAGCGCCCGGTCGCCGGCGACGAAGCCCGAGCGCATCCCGGCCATGTTCGAGCGCTTCGACAGGGAGTGCACCGCGAGCACGCCGTCGGGGCCCGCGTCGAGGGCGGTCACCGGCGCGGTCGCGACACCGTCGGTGTCGTAGGTGAACTCGGCGTAGCACTCGTCGCTCGCCACCACCACCCCCCGCGCCCGGGCCCACTCGACCGCGTCCCGCATCCGCGCGGGGGTGGCCGTGACCCCGGTGGGGTTGGCGGGGTCGTTGAGCCAGAGCACCAGCGCCCGCGCCGCGTCGGCGGGGTCGACCCGCGCCAGGTCGAGGTGCCAGCCCTCGTCGACCGGCACCGGCACCGGCCGCAGCCCGCCGAGCCGCGCGCCCATCGCGTAGGTGGGATACGAGACCGCCGGGTACAAGACGGTGTCGCGTGATGGATCGCGGAGCGAGAGCACGCGCGGCAGCGACGCGACCAGCTCCTTGGTGCCGATGCACGGGATCACCTCGTCGGTGGTGACGCCGCAGCCGAAGCGGCGCGCGATCCACGCCGCCGCCGCCTCCCGCAACGCGAGGCTGCCGATGGTGGGTGGGTAGCCGGTGGCACCGGGCGCGGCGTCGGCGAGCGCGCGCACGACGACGTCGGGCATCGGGTCGACCGGTGTGCCGACCGACGCGTCGACCATGCCACCGGGCACCGCCGCCGCGGCCGCGCGGACCGGGCCGAGGCGATCGTGCGGGTACGGCGGCGGGACGAAGGCCATCAGCGGAGGTTAACGGTCGGGTGCCGCGCCACCTCGGGGCTCGGGTCCCGGCCGGTCGGCCCCGGTGAGGTGGTCGTAGGACTCGACCCGGGCCCGGCCCCGGTCCTTGGCCGTGTACATGGCGAAGTCGGCCCGGCGCAGCAGCTCGGCCGCGCTGGCACCACCGTCGCCACCGCCGGCGACGCCGATGCTCACGGTGGCGACGAGATCGCCCTCGCCCAGGTCGACCGGTTCGGAGACCGCGGCGAGCAGGCGTTCCGCGATCTGGACCGCCTCCTGGGCGTCACCGAGGTCGGGCAGGATGGCGGCGAACTCGTCGCCGCCGAGGCGGGCGACGCTGTCGGACGGGCGCAGGGTGTCCTGCAACCGGCGCGCCACGACGTGGAGGAGCCGGTCGCCGACCTCGTGGCCGAGGTTGTCGTTCACGGTCTTGAAGCGGTCGAGGTCGAGGTAGAGGACGGCGAGGAACGAGGGATGGCGGCGGAGGCGCGCCAGCGCGGCCTCGAGCCGGTCGAGGAGCAGCACGCGGTTGGGCAGACCGGTGAGCGGGTCGTGCAGCGCCCGGTGGCTGAGGTAGGCCTCCTTCACCTTCAGCGCGGTGACGTCGCGCGCGATGCCCGAGATCGCGGTGACCGCGCCTTCCGCGTCACGCATCGGCACCAACCGGTGCTCGGTCCAGATCATGGTCCCGTCGCGCCGGGTCATGCGCAGCTGCACCGACTGCACGGAGTCGACCCCGACCGCGCCCAACTCGTGCAGCCGGTCGATGTCGTCCTCGTGCGTGATCTTCATCACCAGGCTCGGGTTGTCGTAGAGCTCCTCCGCCTCGTACCCGAGCACCAACTCGATCGCCGGGTTCACGTACTCGAACTGTGGCGACGGCCCCACCCGGACCTGGTACACCACATCGGCGGCGTTCTCGGCCAGGAGACGGAACCGCTCCTCCGACGCCCGCAGTGCCTGTTGCGCATTGCGCTGCTCGGTGATGTCGAAGAACGTGCAGATCACCGCGGTCACGGCCCCGTCGTCGGCGAGGACGGGCGACGTGCCGACCATGACCCACGCGGTGCCCCGGCCGCTCGAGCGCAGGCCCATCACGAAGTTGGTCAGCACCTCGCCGGTGCGCAGCGTCCGGACCGAGGGGAGCTCGGCGGTGGGCAGGACGTCCCCGTGCTCGTCGACCAGCTCGAAGCTGTAGGTGAAGACGCCGTCGTCGTCGACCGACTCGCCGATCGCGGCGAGGTCGTCGCGCGCGCGGCGGTTGGCGAGCACCACCTTGCCGTCGCGGTCGAAGACCACGACCGCGACCTCGAGCGCATCCAGCAGCCGTGCGTCGGGCTGCCCACCCGCGTCGGCGTCCACGTCAGAGTCGGTGGGTCACGATGAAGTCGTCGAAGCGGGGGAGGGTGACGCCCGGGATCCGCGCCCGGACCCGGGTCCCGCCCTCGGCATGCACCTCCACGAGCACCTCGCCCTCACGGTGGAGCGCGGCGACCACGTCGCCCCGCTCGTACGGCACCAGGAGCTCCACGATAGGAGCGAGCGCCCGGATGCGGGCACCGATCGTGTCCAAGAGCACCGTCACCCCCTCGCCGGTGATCGCGGACACCACCACGGCATCCGGATGGGCCCCCAGCAGCGCCTTCACGTCGCCCGGCGCGGCGACGTCGCCCTTGTTGAGGACGAGGAGCTCGGGCACCGCGTCGGCCCCGATCTCGCGGAGGACGGCGTGCACGGCCACGATCTGCTGCTCGGCGTCGGGCGAGCCGGCATCGACCACGTGCAGCAGGAGGTCGGCGTCGACGACCTCCTCGAGCGTCGACCGGAAGGATTCGACCAGCTGATGGGGCAGGCGTTGCACGAAGCCCACGGTGTCGGAGACGAGCACCGTCTCACCGCCGCTCAGGCGCAGCCGGCGGGTGGTCGGGTCGAGGGTGGAGAACAGCCGGTCCTCGACGAGCACGTCGGCGCCGGTCATCCGGTTCAGCAGCGTCGACTTCCCCGCGTTCGTGTACCCGACCAGCGCGAGGGTGGACAACGCGCTGCGACGGCGGCCCTTGCGTTGCGTGTCGCGGTTCTTGGCCAGACGGTCGAGGTCGCGCTCCAGCTTGGACACGCGCGAGAGGATGCGCCGACGGTCGACCTCGAGCTGCGTCTCACCGGGACCGCGGGTGCCGATCCCCGCGCCCTGCTGGCTGAGCTGGTTCCCGCGACCGCGCAGTCGGGGCAGGCGATACCGCAGCTGAGCGAGCTCGACCTGCACCATGCCCTCCTGGCTGCGGGCGTGCTGGGCGAAGATGTCGAGGATCAGGGCGACCCGATCCACCACGTCGACGTTGAAGAGGCGCTCGAGGTTGCGTTGCTGCGCCGGGGTGAGCTCGTCGTCGAAGACCACGAGGTCGATGTCGAGCGCGTCGGCGAGGTCCTGCAGCTCGCGCGCCTTCCCCGAGCCGATGTAGGTGGCGGGATCGGGGAGGTCGCGCCGTTGCAGGACCAGCTCGACCGGCTCCGCGCCGGCGGTGTCGGTGAGGAGCGCGAGCTCTTCGAGCGACGCCTCCGCGGCCTCGACGTCGCGCGTGCCGATGCCGGTGCCGACGAGCAGCGCGCGCTGCCGGACGACACCGAGGTCGACCTCGGTGGCGGTGAGCCGCCGGCGGGCCATCAGGCGCCGATCCCGGGGAGCGGGGTCCCGGAGCGTTGCGTCTCGGGAAGCTGCGCTTCGGGCAGCTCGACCTCGACGTCGAACACGTGGACGACCGGGCCGCCGAGGTGGATGGTGTCGCCGAGCTGGACCACGAGGTCGCCACCGGGAACGTGCACGACGGCGCGCTCCCCCACCAAGCCGCGCCGGTGGGCGACGGCGGCGACCGCGCACGCGCCGGTGCCGCAGCTCAGCGTCTCCCCCACCCCGCGCTCCCAGACCCGCATGTCGAGCTCGTCGGTGGCGCCCGGCGTGGCGCGCACGAACTCGACGTTGGTGCAACGCGGGAAGCGGTCGTCGTGCTCGAGGTGCGGACCGTGCTGGGTGACCCGCGCGGTGGCGGGGTCGTCGACGAACAGCACGAGGTGCGGGTTCCCCATCCCCGCGGCGTCACCCTCGTAGTGCGTGCCGTGGTAGTCGGCCCGGAGGTCGAAGGGAGACGGCGCGGCGAGCGGGATCCGGGCGGGGTCGAACGTGACCGGCCCCATGTCGACGGTCGCCGCGAGCACCTCCCTCGTGCCGGGCCGGAAGGTCAGGTCGACCGTACGCCGGCCGGCGCCGGTGTCGACGGTGAGGGTGCCGTTGCGGCCGAGACCTTCGCGGGCCGCGACCCAGGCGAGCGCGCGCATGCCGTTGCCACTCATCTCGGCGACGCTGCCGTCGGCGTTGTAGAGCACCATCGCCGCGTCGGCGCCCTCGGCGCCGGGCTTGATCACGATCAAGCCGTCGGCGCCGACTCCGCGGTGACGGTCACACAGCGCGGCGGCCTGCGCGGCGTCGATCCCGGCGATCCCGGCGTGCGCGTGCAGCCACGACCAGACGAGGAAGTCGTTCCCCGTGGCGTGCAGCTTCGACAGCCGGATGGTCCTCATGCGCTCCAGCTTGCCAGGAGCGCGGGGAGGATCGAACACGGATTCCCCGACGCCCCGAACCACCGGATCCGGGGGTCGCGCCGGAACCACATGCGTTGGCGACGCGCGAACTGCCGGGTGCGGACGACCGCGGCCGCGAACGCGTCGTCGACCACGGGCATCTCACCGTCGAGGTGGGCCAGCACCTCGCGGTACCCGATCGCCTGCCGGGCGGTGCGCGAGAGCGCTCCCCGACCGGCGAGGCCGCGCACCTCGTCGACCAGGCCCGCCGCGCGCATCAGCGCGAACCGGCGCTCGATGCGATCGTTGAGGACCGGTCGTGGGAGCCACACGCCGGCGATGCGGACCGGGAACACCGGGGGCCCGAACTCCTGGAGACCGGCGCCGAACGACGAGAACGGTCGCCCGGTGATCTCGAGCACCTCGAGGGCCCGCGCCACCCGCCGGGCGTTGCCGGGTTCGATGCGCGCCGCGGCGGCGGGGTCGGCGCGCTGCAGCGCGTCGTACGCGGCCGCGAGTCCCACGGGCGTCGCGGTCCGCGCGAGCAGCGCGTCGCGCACCGCCCGATCCTCCGGCGGGATGGCGAGGGGGTCGATCACCGCCTGCACGTAGAGACCGGTGCCGCCGACGAGCAGCGCGCGGTGCCCGCGACGCTCGATGTCGGCGATCGCGACGCGGGCCTCGCGCTGGAACCGTGCCACCGACCACTCATCGCCGGGATCGGCCACGTCGACCAGGTGGTGCGGGACCGCGGCGCGCTCGGCCGGGGTGGGCTTCGCCGTCCCGATGTCGAGGCCGCGGTAGACCTGCATCGAGTCGATCGACACGATCTCGACGTCGCCGAACGCGCATGCCACCTCGAGTGCGAGGGCCGACTTGCCGGACGCGGTGGGGCCGACGATCGCGAGGTGCGGTGCAGTCACGCCGACGCGGCGGTGACGGGGATGCGGATGCGGGCCCGACGGGGCGCGGGGTCCACCGCGAGCAGGTCGCCGCGCAACCAGTGCGGCGCGGCGCGGGTGATGCGCACGTCGGCACCACCGCCGACCTCCGCCGCCTCCGCGCCCGGTGCGAAGTGCACGAGCTTGTTCTGGCGGGTGCGCCCCGACCACGCGTCGGGATCCTTCTTCGACGGCCCCTCGACCAGGAGCGTCTCGATGCGCCCCACCCGCGCCTCGTGCCGCGCCAACGCGTGGCGCTCCACCACCTCCACCAACCGGCTCATCCGTTCCTGCGCCACCTCGGACGCCACGAAGTCGTCGGTCATGCCGGCCGCGGGCGTACCGGGGCGGGGCGAGAACACGAACGTGTAGGCGGCGTCGTACGCGGCGGCGTCGACCACCTCGAGCGTGCGGGCGAAGTCGGCATCGGTCTCACCGGGGAACCCGACGATGAGGTCGGTGGTCACCGCGAGGTCGGGGATGGCGGCCCGCGCGTCGGCCAGGCGGCGCAGATAGCGGTCGGCGGTGTAGCCACGGTGCATGCGTGCCAGTGTGCGGTCGCTGCCGGACTGCAGCGGCAGGTGGAGGTGCTCGCACACCGCCACGCACTCGGCCATGGCGGCGATGGTCTCGGGCCGCAGGTCCTTCGGGTGAGGGGACGTGAAGCGGATGCGCTCGATGCCGTCGACCGCGTCGAGGGCGCGCAGCAGGTCGGCGAACTGGGGGCGGTACTGGCCGGCGCCGAGGTCGCGACCGTACGAGTTCACGTTCTGCCCGAGGACGGTGACCTCGCGCACACCGTCGGCGGCCAGCTCCTCCACCTCGCGCACGATGTCGCCCAGCCGCCGGCTGATCTCGGGTCCGCGCACGATGGGCACGATGCAGAAGGTGCACGAGTTGTCACACCCGACCTGGATGGTGACCCAGGCCGAGTGCCGTTGGTCGCGCCGGGCGGGCAACGCCGACGGGTACGCCTCGTGCTCGTCCAGGATCTCGACCACCGGGCCCTCGACGCGGGCGCGCTCGAGCAGCGACGCGGCATGGGCGAGGTTGTGGGTGCCGAACACCACGTCGACGTGACCGGCCCGCTCGACGATCAGCTCGCGGTCCTTCTGCGCCAGGCACCCGCCCACCGCGATCTGGAGATCGGGCCGGTCGGCCTTGAGCCGCTTCAGCCGGCCGAGGTGCCCGTAGAGCTTGTTGTCGGCGTTCTCGCGGATGCAGCAGGTGTTGAGCACCACCACGTCGGCCGACTCGAGGTCGTCGGTCGCCTCCATGCCGTCGGCCGCGAGCAACCCGGCGATGCGCTCGGAGTCGTGC
>DATBBL010000133.1:0-2813 GCA_036271015.1 Acidimicrobiia bacterium | reverse complement strand
CATTGCGGCCGCACGATGAGGACCTCGGTGCGGGCCTCGTTGGTGATGTAGCGAACCTCGCGCTCGCGGAGGATCGGGATGATCGGGCACTGCACCGCGCCCAGTCGGCCCAGCGCGACCAGGAGCACCAGGGTGTCGATGGTCGTGGGTAGCTGCCAGCTGACGACGGTGTCCGGACCGATGCCGTCGGCGTAGAGGCCCGCCGCCATCCGCTCGGCCGCGTCGCGGAACTCGGCGACGGTCACGCGCCGTCCCGCCTCGTCGCCCAGGACGACCTGGTCCGGGGTGGCGGCGGCGCGCCGGCACACGAACTCCCACAACGTCGGCGGATCTTCGAGCTCGTCGGCCATTGGCGAGACACTACCGGGGTCGATCCATCACCAGATTGGAACTCGTCTCACCAATCACCGTAGGTTCGCGCGCCATGAAGATCGGCGTGATGCTCGCAGTGGTCAACGTGAAGTTCTGGACCGCGGCTGCGCAGGCGGCCGAGGAGGCGGGCTTCGAATCGGTGTGGTTGCCGGAGCACCTGGTGTTTCCGGTGGCGATGCAGGGCAGCCCCCACGCCGGCGAGTCGCACCCCCCGATCCCGCCGCAGACACCCGCGTTCGACGCGCTGATGGCGCTGGCCGCCATCGCCGCGACGACCAAGAACGTGCGCCTCGGCACCAACGTCTACAACATCGGCCTCCGGCACCCGTTCGTCACCGCGCGTGCGATCGCGACGCTCGACGTGCTGTCGGCCGGGCGCGTCGAGTTCGGCATTGGCGCGAGCTGGCTCGAAGAGGAATGGGACGTGACCGGACTCGACTTCGCGACGCGCGGCCGGCGCGTCGACGAGACCATCGAGATCTGCCGGCGTCTGTGGTCGGAAGACGTCGTCGAGTACCACGGCGAGTTCTTCGACTTCGGGCCGGTGATGTTCAATCCCAAGCCGGTGCAGCAACCGCAACCGCACCTCGTCATCGGCGGCGACGGCGCGGCCGCGAAGCGACGAGCCGCGCTGGTCGGTGACGGCTGGATCCCGATGAACCACTCGCTCGACCAGCTTCCGGGCGCGCTGGCCGAGATCAACGAACGCCGCGCCGCCGCCGGCCGCGAGGGCACGACCACGCTCACGCTCAGCGGGAGCATCGAGTCGCTCGCCGACGTCGACCGCTACCGCGATGCCGGCGTCGATCGCGTGTGCGTCCGCCCCTTCGCGTCGTCGAAGGAAGCCCTCGACGGCATCCACCGCTTCGGCGACGAGGTCATCACCAAGCTCTCCTGACCCCACCCCTCGCGAGGTTGCGTCGCTGCTACGTGTTCTTCACGGGCGGCCTCAGATGGTGACCGCGACAGCTCCCTTGGTGATGGGAGTGTGGCATGTCGCGAGCGAGGTTGCCGTGGTCGGTGGTGCGGGTCGCGTTGGTGGCGGTGTCGCGGGGTGCGACGTACGCGGAAGCGGCCGCATTGGCTGGGATTTCGAAGCGGACGGTGTGTGCGCGTGTCGCAGAGGAGGCTGTGGTCGTGTTACGCGACCGCAAGCCACGCCAGGGTGTTTTGACGCTCGAGGCTCGTGAAGAGATCCGCGTTGGGATCGATCGGGGTGCATCCGATCAGGACATCGCAACACGGCTGGGGTGTCATCGTTCGACGATCTGGCGTGAGATCCGCGAGAACGGTGGTCGGGCTGCCTATCGAGCGTTTGCGGGCCAAGCGCGAGCTGACGAGCTGGCACGGCGACCCAAGCAACGCTGGTTCGAGGAACGTCCACCGTTGTGGGACCACGTCGTGGAGTTGCTCGTGCGTTACCGGTGGTCGCCGCAGCAGATCGCGCGGTCGCTACGTGCTGAGCATCCCGACGAGCCACAGTGGTGGGTGTCGCACGAAGCGATCTATCAAGCCCTCTACGTGCAAGCCAAAGGCGAGTTCCGCAAGCAGTTGCTGGGCTGTTTGCGATCCGGACGCGTGCGGCGGCTCCCCCAGCGCGGGTCGCGGCGAGGTCATCCGCGCATCGCGGGCATGGTCAACATCTCGGAACGGCCGGCCGAGGTCGCCGACCGTGCTGTGCCGGGCCATTGGGAAGGCGATCTGATCATCGGCAAGAACGGCGCCAGCGCCACTGCCACGTTGGTGGAGCGCAGCACCCGCTTCGGCCTGCTCGTCAAGCTCGACAGTCGCGACGCCGCTCACGTCGCCGAACGTCTCGCGGTCGCGATGAGTCACCTCCCCGACCGTCTCACGCAGTCACTGACCTGGGATCAAGGCGCCGAGCTCGCCCACCACCAGGTCTTCAGCGTCGCGACAGACATCGACGTGTTCTTCTGCGACCCGCGCTCACCCTGGCAACGCGGCACCAACGAGAACTGGAACGGGCTCGTCCGACAGTTCCTCCCCAAAGGCACCGACCTCAGCGTCCACAGCCAAGACGACCTCGACCTCGTCGCCGCGCTCCTCAACACCCGACCCCGCATGACCCTCGGATGGCAAACTCCCGCCCAACGACTCAAAGAGCTCGTCGCGGCTACCGCATGAAACCGCCCCGCAACTTCGACGCCGAAACGCTGGTCAGCGGCGGAGCACTCGGAGTGAGCCGGTGCTCGAGACGGGGGTGAAGCCGTCGGCGACGGCGCGCTGCCACACCTCGTACGGCGCCTGCCCGCCGTCGGCGGGATCCTCGAACACGTCGTGGAACACGAGCAGGCCGTCGGGCACCACGAAGCGGGCCCACCCCTCGTAGTCGCCGAGCGCGACGTCGAACGCGTGCCCACCGTCGATGAACACGAGACCGAGCGGCGTGGCCCAGTGCGCGGCGACGGTCGGCGACGGCC
>DATBBL010000132.1:0-4647 GCA_036271015.1 Acidimicrobiia bacterium | reverse complement strand
CCGGCGGGTCGGACGCACAGGACGCCCCGTCCCTCGACCACCGACGCATGGGTCGGCGCCGGGCACTTCCCGGTGCGATCGACGACCGCCACCACGTGGGCGTCGTGGTGGTCGTGGCAGGGCACCGGCGCATACGGATCGGTGCCCACGAGGCAGGCGCCGGGCACGAACGACGCCGCGGGCGACGGATCCGGCCCGGCGAGCGCACGGAAGCCGATCACGCCGAAGACCAGGAGCACCACGACCAGCGGGAGGGTCCAGAAGCCGGCCCGCAACGCCACCGGGTCGCCGGGGGGCATGGGCATCGGCAGTCGCGCCCGCACCCCGACCGCCCGCGTCGGGCGCCCGAGCCGGGTGATGGTCCGCAGCGACCGCGCGTTGTCGACGACCACGCCGACGTTGGTGACGAACAGGGTCGGGCCCCAGAAGCCCCTCCGCAGCGTCCGGTCCTGGTGTGCCCGACCCACTGCACGGCCGCAGTCGCGACACAGGGTCGAGCGGAGGGAGTACCGCCGGCGGGCGAACAGCGCGCCTTCCTGGTACCGGAAGGTGACCGACGCCGCCGGCGCGTGACCGCACATCGAGCACTCGTCCCGCGTGGGACCCCGGACGCCCCGCGGCTTCCAGCCGTCGACGCCGCGCGCGGCGCGCGAAGACGAGATCGAGCGGTACGCGTGGTTCAGCCGCGTCATGAGCCGGCTGTATCGCTCACGCTCCTCGGGGCTGGAGCCGGCGTGGACGTCCGGATGGAGCGTGCGCGCGAGCCGGCGGTATGCCTGGGTGACCTCCTCGGAGGTCGCGTCGGGAGAGACCCCGAGCAGCTCGTGCGCGTCCATCACCCGCCTTCCCGCTTCCCGGTCGCGACGCTACCCGGCGTCGGTCGGCGGGCACGGGGCCGCGAGGGGCGGACGGACTCAGGTGTGCTGGAGGCTGGCCAGCTCGACCAGTCGTCGGAACCCCGGGCTGGTCCGTTCGAGCTCCTCGAAGGTGCCGTCCCCCAGCAACTTGCCGTGCTCGAGGTAGAGCAGCCGGTCGCACCGACGGACGGTGCTCAGCCGATGGGCGATGGTGATGGTGGTCAGCCGGCCCTTGAAACCCTCGAACACCTCGGTGAGCTTGAACTCGGTCTCGTTGTCGAGCGCCGAGGTCGCCTCGTCGAACATCAGGATCCGGGGCTCGTGGTAGAGCGCGCGCGCCACTCCCAACCGTTGTTGCTGCCCACCGGAGAGCTGGACGCCGCCCTCCCCGATCATGCCGTCGAGCTGCAACGGCAGCTGGAGCACGACGTCGGTGAGCTGCGCGAGTCCGAGCACCTCCCACACCCGTTCGTCGTCGACGTCGGCGTCGGGGACGCCGAAGGCGACGTTCGCCCGCACCGTGGCGTCGAAGAGGACGATCGACTGCGGCACGTATCCGATCATGGACTGCCACTGACGGCGGACCGAGTGGATGGGCCAGCCGTCGACGAGCACCTCGCCCGAGTCCGCCTCCTGCACACCGAGCAGGAGGTCGACCAGGGTGCTCTTGCCCGCACCCGACCCACCGACGAGCCCGATCGCGTCGCCCTGGTCGATGTCGAAGGTCACGTGGTCGAGCACGGGAACGCCGGGCACGTACGAGAACGTCACGTCGCGCAGCGCGAGCCGGGTCCGCAGCTCGTTGGGGTGGACCTCCTCGGTCAGCTGGAGGTTCTCCGCCACCTCCTCGGCCTTGGCCATCTGGAGATCCTCCGCCAGCTGGTCGAGCGACGGCATCGACGCCCGCGCCTGCGACATGGCGAAGATCACCTTGTTGAGCGGCGCCAGCATCCGGAAGCCACCGGCGAGGAAGACGCCGACCGTGGCCGTTGCCGCGGCCACCGGTTCGGTGGAGAAGGCGACGAACGCGATGACCGCGGCAGCCCCCATCATCGCCAGCTCGAGGACGTAGCGCGGGGTCATGCTCGAGAGGGTGACGGCGCGGTACGGGCCGATGAGCACGCGGCGCATGTCGCGCACCTCGTCGGCGAAGAATCGCTCGGCGCCGCGCACCTTGACGTCCTTGACCGCGGCGAGCGACTGGTGCATCGCCTGGATCTCTTTCGCCTGCTTGTCGTGGATGGCCTGCGCGGCTCGCGAGATGAAGTGCTGTGCAACGCGCTGGTAGCCGACGACCACGATGCCGAAGTACGCCGCGGCGGCGATCGCGATACCCACGTTCGAGACCGCGAGGATCACGCCCACGAACGCGACCGAGAAGATGTCGCCGACGGCGTTGAAGCTCTGGACCATCGCCATCCGGAAGATCATCGGCAGCGAGATCTCCAGGGTGCGCACGAACTCGTCGCTGTTGCGCTCGAGGTGCTGCGTGTAGGGCGCGCTCAGGTACGTGCCCATGAGGCGGTGCAGCATCTCGGTCTCCTCCGCGAGCGCGAAGGTCGTGGCCCAGCGGATGATGCCGATCGCGGCGAAGCTCTTCACGATGTACACGCCCACCGTGATCACCGCGAGCATCAGCGCGAGGTCCTGGGGCGACGGGTTCCCGAAGAGGTCGCTCGCGAACGTGACGCTGCTGCTCGTCGTCTGCATGTTCGGCGCGGTGAGGAGCTGCATCAGCGGGATCAGCGCGACGAAGGCGAGGGCTTCGAGCAGGGAGAGGAAGAGCATCGCGGTGCACGCGATGACCAGCCGCACCTTGGTCGCCCGATCGAGCAGGGGGTAGAGGCGCCGGAGGAACGTGATCATCGGCTGGAGAGGCGCCGCGCGCGCGAGGCCGTTGCTGCGGACCGCGCGTCGATGTGCCGGTCGGTGGTCGGTTGCGGGAGCCCGCGATCCTTCACAAGCCGCCTATCGATCCAGGAATGGTGCAACTTGAGAGCCTGCCGAGAAGTCGCCCGCCGTCCGTGGGCATGACGCGAAGAGTGAAGGATACCCGCTCTGCGTGGTGTCGGTGCACGCGGGAACCACCACCGACGGTACGCTCGCCCGCCACGCTCGGCTGACGGAAGCGGTGTCATGGCACAGCCTCGTGGTGGCAGAGTCCGAGGGGCGCGGCAGCGGCCGGGGCCGTCATGTCCGTGACCGGCGCGCCGGCGCGTGACACCGGGACGTGGCTGCGGACCGGGGCCGGGCTGCTCGCGCTGATCGCGGGGTTCGTCCTGTTCCGCTTGGCACCGCTGCACGGGCCGGTGCTGCTGTCGCTCGGCCACACCCACGGCCTCGACCTCGGCGACCTGGTGTGCGTGCCCGTCGTCGTGCTCGGCCTCTGGTTGCTGCGCGGCGGCCCGGTGCACCGCGCCGTGCTCACGGCGCTGGGCGCCGCGGAGCGAGCCGGCTGGGACCCGGCGACGGTCGGGCTCCTCGTTGCCGGTACCGGGCTCGTGCTGGTGTGGGTCTTCGTCGAGGTGGACGCCGGGGGCCGGGTCGCCCACGCCGGCGCGCTCCCGGCGACGATCGCCATCGTCGGCCTCGTCGTCCTCGGCTGCGCGCTGAGCGAACCGGGGGCGTCGCGCTCCATCTTCGGCGCGTCGCTCGTCGTCGTGCTCGGCACTCTCGGGATCGGGTTCCTGATCGACGCCACCGATGGCCCCGCGGGGGCGGTGGTCGGTCCGACCCTGTTGGCAGCCCTGCTCGCGATCACGCTCGGCCGGCGGCGGATCCTCGCCGCGGTCGTGTTCGGGATCACCACCGCGGTGTTCCTGCTCGCGGATCTCGCCGCGCTGGTCGACGCCGGGCGCTACCGCGAAGACCGGCAACTCGACGGGGGCGGGCTCGGTCGAACGGCCGCGCTCGGAGGGGTGCTGCTGCTCGTGGGGCTGTTCCGACTGACCGATCGCGATCGCGCGCAGCAGCAGCAGTCGGTCGGCTGACCGCCGCGCGGCACTCGTGTCGATCAGCGTGGTGCGGCGCTCGTGACCGGCGTCGGCGGACCGCGCAGGGGCAGCGCTCGGCGCGCGACTCGCAGCGTGATGCGCGTGCGCTGAGAGAGCTGCTCGCGCTTCGACCGTTGGTCGGCCTTGTACTTGATGACCCAGGCCAGCCGGTCGGTGTCGGTCGTGTTCGGTCCGCTCGAATGGAGCGTGCGTTGCGTGTGCACCGTGAACCCGCCGGCCGGCACCGGGCACACGACCATCCGTTCCTCGGGCGCACCCACCGCGTGCAGCGCGTCGGAGCCCCGCGTGACGTGTGGCAGCGTCGGCTCGAGATGGCTCCCGGGGATGAACCGCATGCACCCGTTCTCGCGCGTGGCATCCGCCAGGGGAATCCAGAAGTTGACGGTGGTGTCGCGGTCGTCGACGTTGAACGCGAAGTCCTGGTGCCAGGGCGTGAACGCGACGGTGTGCGCCGGCTTCACGATGGCGTGGTCGAAGCTGATCGTCGCCGGTGAGCCCAGCAGTTGTCCGGCGACGCCGCGCATGGTGCGGTAGGCAGAGGACATCCGGATCCGCGGCTCGATCTCGGCGGTGAACACCACCTCCGGGATGGAGGTCCGGGCGGGCGAGGGCTCGCCGAGGTCGTGCACCCACTCGTCGGGCACGCGCTCGAGGTCGGTGAAGAGCGGCGCGATCAGCGTGTGCAGCCGCTTCAGCTGCGCCGGGGAGAGGACGGGCCGCGAGATGGCCAGATATCCGTCGTCATGGAAGCGATCGATCTCGTCTGCCGTCAGCAT
>DATBBL010000131.1:0-1839 GCA_036271015.1 Acidimicrobiia bacterium | reverse complement strand
CTACCCTTCCGCTCTCGGCGCCTGCGGCACCGGGCCGCTCGGGCCACGGCTCACTGCGTCGCAGGGTCGCTGCACCGCGGACGTTCGCCTCATCTAGGGCTTCTGCACCTTGCCCGCCTTGAGGCAGGAGGTGCACACGTGCAGCCGCTTCGGCGCGCCGTTGACGACGGCGCGGACCTTCTGCACGTTCGGGTTCCAGCGACGCTTGGTCCGCCGGTGCGAGTGGCTGATGCGCATGCCGAATTGCGGCTTCTTGCCGCACACCTCGCAGACGGACGCCATGACGAAACCCTTGCGTTCGGGACCGGATCGAACGGCTGAGGATAGCAGTGGGCGAAGTACCATCCCAGCCGTGACGGTCCTGCAGAAGCTGGCACCGGGGGACCTGCGGCGGATCGTGTCCACGTACCGCGACACCCTGCGCGCCCACCAGGACGAGCTCAACGCGCTCAACGTCTACCCGGTGCCCGACGGTGACACCGGCACCAACATGGCCCTCACCCTCGAATCGGTGGTGGGTGAGCTCGAGGGCGCGGCGCCGGCCGCGCCGATGGGGGAGGTCTGCGAGGCCATCCGGCACGGCTCGCTCATGGGCGCGCGGGGCAATTCGGGCGTGATCCTGTCGCAGATCCTGCGGGGCCTCGCCGACACGTTCTCGCCGCTCGACGACATCTCCGGCGCCGATGTCGCCACCGGCCTCCGGCGCGCCGCCGACGCCGCCTACCAGGCGGTGCTCCGCCCGGTCGAGGGCACCATCCTGACCGTGGTGCGCTCGGCCGCCGAGTCGGTCGAGCGGGCGGTGACCGAGGGGGAGACCACCCTCGCCGGGGTCTTCGAGCGGGCCTCCGCCGCCGCCCGCGACGCGGTTGCGCGCACCCCCGATCTGCTGCCGGTGCTGCGCGAGGCGGGGGTGGTCGACGCCGGGGGGCGGGGCTTCGAGCTCCTCCTGGCCGCGTGCCTGCACGTCGTGGCCGAGCGCCCCCTCCCGGCGGCCGAGGAGGTGCACGCCACCGTGGCGGTCGGGACCCACGCCGGCAACGGTCACGGGAGCGGTGACGTCGGCGACCTCCGCTACGAGGTGATGTTCTTCCTCGAGGCCGACGACGACCGCGTCGACCAGTTCCGGTCGGCGTGGGGCGGTCTCGGTGACTCGATCGTCGTCGTCGGCGGCGACGGCCTCTGGAACTGCCACGTGCACACCGACGACATCGGCGCCGCCATCGAAGCCGGCATCGCCGTGGGTCGCCCCCGCGACATCCGCGTCACCGACCTGTTGGAGCAGGTGGCCGACCGCGAAGAGGAGGGCTGGGTGCGCGACCAGACCGCGGGCGGTACGCCGATCGAGCACGTCACCACCGCGGTGGTCGCGGTCGCGGTCGGCGACGGGCTGCGCACCCTGTTGCGTGGCCTCGGCGTGCAGCAGGTCGTCGCCGGCGGGCAGTCGATGAACCCGTCGACCGCGCAGATCCTGGAGGCGGTCGACGCGTGCGCCGCCGACGGCGTGATCGTGTTGCCGAACAACAAGAACATCGTGCCGGTGGCGGAGCAGGTGCCGGGGCTCACCGACCTCCCGGTGGCGGTGGTGCCCACCGCGGCGGTGGTGGAGGCGCTCGGGGCCCTGGTGGCCTACGACCCCGATGCGGCGCTCGACGCCAACCGCGCCGCGATGGGCGAGGCGGCGGCCCGCATCCGCGCCGGCGAGGTCACCCGGGCGGTGCGCGACAGCGTCGCCGAGTGCGGCGCGATCGCCACCGGCGACTGGATCGCGATCACGCGTGAGGGCATCACCGCGGCGGTGAAGTCGGCCAGCGACGCCGCGATCGCGCTGGTCGACGTGCT
>DATBBL010000130.1:0-7947 GCA_036271015.1 Acidimicrobiia bacterium | reverse complement strand
CAGATGCCGGCGAACAGCACGATCGGGAAGAAGAAGTTGAGCCTCGGGTAGAGGTTCTCGCTGTCGGTCGACGCCGCGAGCCGGGCGCCGCCGTTCGGGGTGATCGCCCGGTCGAGCGCACCACCCACCCCTTCCTCCTCGTTGACCCGGCCGCTCCGGGCCAGGTTCACGATCAGCGAGATGACGACGAACGCGAACGGGATGCTCGGGATGATGTTGGCGGTGACGTCACTGTCGGGGGGCAGGTAGTACTGCACGAGGCTGCCGGCGATGCCCATCAGCAGGGCGACGACCACCGCGACGGGCAGGCTGCGCAACCGGGCCGCGATCACGGCGGCGAATGCGGCCGCGATGAGCAGCGTGAACTTCCCCGAGTCGAGACCGATGACCGGAGCGGCGAGGATGCCCGCGAGCCCGGCGAGGAAGGTCGAGACCACCCACACGCCGGCGGCGATGCGGGAGGGGTTGCTGCCGGACAGCGAGGTCATGGCTTCGGAGTCGACCATCGCGCGGACGCTCAGGCCCGCCTCGGTGAAGCGCAGGATCACCGCGCCGATGATCACGATGGCGAGGACGCAGATGTAGGCGATGACCTGGTCGAGGGTCACCGCGGTGCCGAACACGTGGTAGACGCTCACCGGCTGCGGGGCCAGGCCGGGCGCCTGGAAGATCTCCTCGTTGCCGAAGATCATCGCCGCCAGTGCCGGGATGACCACCGACACGCCGATGGTCACGACCACCTTGATCAGCTGCGACGAGAGCCGGAGGAACCGGAAGATCGCCAGATAGAGGAACAGGCCCATCGCCGGCGCCACCACCAGCAGGCACAACGCGGCCGACGAGAGGATGCCCCACCCATGTTCGGTGTTGAGGTAGTAGTAGGTGCGGGCGATGAAGAAGGCGAGGGCGCCAAAGGCGAAGTTCAGGACGCCGGTCGACACGTACGTGATGACGAGGCCGGACGCGGCGAGGGCGTAGATGCTCCCGAGCACGAGTCCGACGACGATGAACTGCAGCACCGGTGAACCCCCCTGGTCCTCGCTCTGGAGCCCTGTGACCGTTCACGGGTGGCAGCGGCGTCGTTGCTGCTTCGGTCACGATTCATTTGTTGTGCTCGGTCGGACTCTAGCGAGGTCGCCGCGGATGCGCACCCCCCCTCCTGAAACCGGCGGGGCCGAGTGCAGCTCGCGCCATTCGCGGCGAATCCGGCGGCTCCGACGTCGACCCGACGCGTCGGGCGACCGTCATGAGGCGCCGAGCGGTGCGCCCAGGCGGAGGACGAGCACGGCCCGTTCGGGCGACGCGACGCGCGCGCGCTCGGCCGTGAACGGCAGTCCCTCCCGCCGCACCACC
Organism: Acidimicrobiia bacterium; assembly: GCA_036271015.1. Taxonomy (GTDB): domain Bacteria; phylum Actinomycetota; class Acidimicrobiia; order IMCC26256; family DASPTH01; genus DASUAS01. Next base: position 6,594 of record DATBBL010000130.1, on the reverse strand, counting down.
GCGGCGACGCGATCGGCCTGGGCCGGCCCACGCACCTGCAGCGCGACCGGAGCTCCCGGCGCCGCGTGGCCCGTGATCGCGGCGAGGCAGCTGCGGACGGCGTCGAGCCCGTCGGCACCGCCGTCGATCGCGTGTCGGGGATCGGCGGGGTAGCGCGCGACGTCTCGCGTGGGCACGTACGGGGGGTCGGCGAGCACGAGGGCGAACCGCTCGCCGTCTTCCAGCGCGTCGTCCATCGCGGCGTGCCGCACTTCGACGGGGATCCGGTTCGCGGCCGCGTTGCGTCGCGCCCACCGGCACGCCACGGCGCAGTCGTCGACCTGCACCAGGCGGCGACCGGTCCAGGCCGCGGTGGCGAGCCCGATCTGCCCGGCCCCGCAGCAGAGCTCCAGCACCGCGCCCGGGGGTTCTTCACCCAGCAGGTCGGCGGCGATCCGGCTCTGCGCGATCGTCCAGGGACGGGGCGCGAGCACGGTGGCATCGAACCCGATCCGCACGGGCCCGAACCCGACCTCTCGGCCGGCCCGGATCAGGCTGCCTGCGCGCGCGGGCACGGGAGCCGGTCCTCGATGGAGCCGACGAAGTGCCGCTCCAGGGCGTCGAAGAAGCGCCGGTTCACCGACGCCCGCCAGCGCGCGCCCTGCACGATGCGTGCTCCCCACGCCGGTGTGCGCTCCACGAGGGGCGCCACCGCGCCGTCGAGCCACTCCTTGCCGTGACGGGGGTCGGCGAGCGCGTGCTCCTCGTAGAAGGGGAGCGCGTCCGCCGGTGCCCCGACGCGGCGGAGCGCGGCGACGACCCGACGACAACGCGGTCCGGCCTGGCACTCGAGGAGACCGAGCCCACCGAGGAGCTCCGGTTGCCACGCGCGATTCGTGGCCAGGAGACCGTTGAGCGCGAGGCGCTCGAGGCCCTCGATCGGGAGCTCGCGCGGCGTGAGGCGCGGGAGGTCGAGCGCTTCGGCCATGCGGTGGTGGAGCTCGGTGTGCACGTCGGACGGGTCACCGCGCCCCATCTCGTCCCAGTAGTTCGCCCCGAGCGTCACCTTGGCCGGGCCCGCGATCCCGATCTGGCACAGCGCCACCAGGTCGTCGAACCCCGCGTCGGGGCCGCCCTCGAGCGCGATGAACTCCACGACGTCGGCGAGGCTCGCCTCGTCGCCCAGCCAGTCGTACACCGGCGGCACGAGCTCGCGCGCCGCGACGCGTCGAAGCTCGTCCACCGCGTCCTCGACCGCGATCACCGGGCACCGGTGCTCCAGCCGTCGACGGAACGCGGCCTCCAATTGCAGCTTGAGGCGTGCGACCTCGGGATGGTGCTGCCAGTGCTCGGCACCGTCGAGGGTCGGGAGCGGGGCCAGGTGCAGCGCATGGATCTCGAGGAGTGCTTCGAGGGCGTCGCGCCAACTGGCTGCCTTCGTGCCGCGGAGCGCGTGCACCCCGGTGAGGTCGTGGGGCCGGGTGTGGAGCACCCGCCGCAGGCTGGGTGCGAGCGCGTGTTCGGGGTCGGACATCTGCATGCCCTACCCGGCGGGGCGGCAGGAGAATCTCGTCGTCGCGGCCGGCGGGGTTCAACCGGCGCGGCGGCGGGCACCCTGGGCAAATGCACCACGGCGACGCGCGCACGCTCCACGCGGTCCCCGACCCGACCGCGGCGTCGGTGACCTTCTTCTTCGACCCGCTCTGCCCGTGGACCTGGGTGACCTCGCGGTGGCTGGTCGACGTCGCCGACCGGCGCGGCTTTCCGCTGGAGTGGCGCGCGCTCAGTCTCGCGCTGCTGCACGCCGGCGACGGCGGATCGTCGGCGGTGACGGCGACCGGCCCCGTGGCGGTCGGTCACGCGTTCCTGCGGATCACCGAGTACCTCGCCGCCGAGCACGAGTTCGCCGCGAGCGGGCGCTTCTACCGGGAGTGGGGCGCGCGGGTGCACGATGGTGGTGCGTCGCCCACCGTTGCCGTGCTCGAGGATGCGGCGCGGGGCGCCGACCTGTCCCGTCGCATCCGGCACGCGGCACGTGACCCGCAGCTGGACCTCGCGGTCCGTCGTGCCACCGAGCGCGCCGCTGCCCGTGCCGGGCCGGACGTCGGTTCTCCCGTGCTCGTCCCACCGGGCGCGACCCGAGGCGTGTTCGGGCCGATCATGACGTCGCCGCCGACCGGCGACGACGCGCTGGACCTCTGGGACGCGGTCGCCACGTTCACCGCGCTCGACTCGGTGTACGAGCTGAAGCACGGTCGGCCCCGGCGCACGCCGGACGGCGCGGTGTCGAGATCGGCGTGACCCGAATGCAGGAGGCGGGTTCGGGAGGTACCGGCCACGCCCGGGCGGCACTTCACCCGATCCGCCCGGGTGTGGGACATTCGGGTGGGCCCGGGCTGGCGCGACCGGGCCAGATTGAGCGATAATCGTACTCGGCCTAACTTCAGATCTGCGCCCGCACCGCCAGCCGCACACAGCCAGGAGGCGACCGTGCCGTCACGAATCCTCGACTTCCCGATCTTCGACGCCGACAACCACATGTACGAGACGCCCGACGCGCTCACGAAGTTCGTCGACGAGCCGTTCAAGAACGTCATCAAGTACATCGACATCGAGGGTCGCACCAAGATCACGGTCAAGGGCACGATCAGCGAGTACATCCCGAATCCGACGTTCAACGTCGTGGCCGCGCCCGGCGCGCAGGAGGAGTACTTCAAGAGCGGCAACCCGGAGGGCAAATCGCGCCGCGAGATCATGGGCAAGCCGATCCGTTCGCCCGAGGCGTTCTTCGCGCCCGAGCCGCGGGTCAAGCTCATGGACGAGCTCGGCATCGACCGCGCCATGATGTGGCCGACGCTCGCCAGCCTGGTGGAGGAGCGCCTGCGCGACGACCCGTACGCCACCGCCGCGGTGATCAAGGCGCTCAACCGGTGGATCTACGAGCAGTGGTCGTTCAACTACGAGGACCGCATCTTCGCCACGCCGATCATCAACCTGGCTCTGCTCGACAACGCGATCGCCGAGCTCGAGTGGCTGCTGGAGCGCGGCGCCAAGGTGATCCTCATCCGCCCGGCGCCCGTGACCACGTTGTACGCGACGCGCTCGATGGCGTTGCCCGAGTTCGACCCGTTCTGGCAGCGCGTGGTCGACGCCGACATCCTCGTGGGGATGCACGCGTCCGACAGCGGCTACCAGCGCTACATCAACGAGTGGGAGGGCATTCCCGGCGGCGAGATGCTCCCGTTCAAGGACGGCTCCGGCTTCGCGGCGCTGAGCACCATCGGCCATCGGGCGATCGAGGACACCATCGCCGCCATCATCGGCCACGGCCTGCCCACCCGGTTCCCGACCATCAAGATCCTCCCGGTCGAGAACGGCAGCCACTGGGTGCGCCCGTCGATCGAGCACTTCAACCAGGCGTACGAGCAGCAGCCCCAGCTGTTCGACGAGCACCCGGTCGACGTGCTGCGGCGCAACATCTGGGTCCACCCGTTCCACGAGGAGGACCCGATCGGCCTCATCGACCTCGTGGGCGTCGACCACGTGTGCTTCGGCTCCGACTACCCGCACGCAGAGGGCATGTCGGACCCGATCACCTACATCGACGATCTCGCCGGGCTGTCGGAAGCCGACCAGGCCAAGGTCATGGGCGGCAACCTCGGCGGCCTCATGAACGTGGGCGTGCCCGCCTGACGCCAGCGGTTCGCGCGCTCCGCACGGTTGCGGAGCCCGGCCCGTCGCCGGGTTCCGCAGCTAGCGCGACTCGTCGCGCAACCAGGCCCGGAGCACGTGCTTCTGGACCTTGCCCGACGCCGTACGGGGGTAGTCGTCCACGAAGCGCAGCTCCTCGGGCCACTTCTGCCGGGCCAGACCGGCGCGGTCGAGCTGCGCGCGGAGATCCTCGAGCCCGAACGTCGAAGCAGGATCGCTCACGCGCACGAACGCGCATGCGTGCTCGCCGTAGCGCTGGTCGGGTGCCGCGACGACCGCGACCTCGAGCACGTCGGGGCGGGTCAGCACGATCTCTTCGATCTCCGCCGCGCTGATGTTCTCCCCACCGCGGATGATGACGTCCTTCTTGCGATCGGTGATGGAGAGGTTCCCGCGTTCGTCGAGGATGCCGACGTCGCCGGTCGCGTACCAGCCATCGGCGTCGATGGCGGCGGCGGTCAGTGCCGGGTCGACGTAGCCGACGAAGCGTTCGGGACCGCGGGACAGGATCTCGCCCGGTGTGCCCGCCGAGACGTCGCGCCCATCCTCGTCGACGAGACGCAGATCCACCCCGGGGAGCGGCGCGCCGTCGGTGTAGAGACGGACGTCTTCCGGGTCGTCGTGACTCGACCCGGTGATCGACGGGTGCTCGGTCGACCCGTAGCTGCGCGTCAACGAGATGCCGAGCTCGGTGGCGCGCCGGGCGACCTCCGCGGGGATCGGCGCGCCACCCATCCCGACGCGCGCCAGCAGGGGGGCGTGCACCGCGGGATCGAAGTCGGGGTGGTCGAGGAGCGAGGTCAGGAAGAACGTCGCGCCGCTGCCCGACGTGAGGTTCTCGGCCGCCATGGTGTGGAGGACCAGGCCGGCATCCCAGCGGTCGAGGAGGTTCAGGCCCGAGCCCGCGACGACCGGGCCGAAGAGCATCAACATGCCGCCCACGTGGCCGACCGGCGCGCCCGACAAGCCACCCTGCACCTTCACCATGGCCGGGTCCGCGGGGCCGCGCAGCGCGGCACCCTGGCGCAGCTCGGCCAGGAACGTGCGGTGCGAATGCACGACGCCTTTGGCATCCGAGGTCGTACCGGACGTGTAGCAGACGAACGCGGGCGCATCGGGGTCGACGGTGGCGGGGGCGCCGAACGGCTTGTCCGCGGCCAGCACCTCTCGCCAGGTGAGGCTCTCGGCGTCGGGCGCGGGGAACTGACCGTGTGCGTCGACGACGACGACCAGCTCGAGATCGGGAAGCGGCGCCGCCCGCGCCAGCTCCGCCAGGTAGTCGTGGGCCCCGAACCGATCGGCGGTGATCAGCGTCCGGGCGCGCGACTGACGCAGGATGTGACCGACCTCCCGGTGCCCGTAGATGTGGACGATGGGCACGACCACGACGCCGAGCTGCAGCAGCCCGTAGAAGGTCGACGCGGCCTCGGGCCAGTTGGGGAGCTGGAACGCGACGACGTCGCCGGGACCGACCCCGCGTGCCGCGAGCAGGCCGGCGAGGAGCGCGCCCTGGTCGGCCAGCTCGCCGACGGTTCCCTCGTAGGGCCGGACTGCTGACAACACACGCGCGCGTCCGGCGCGGTTTTCGGCGAGACCGCGCGCCACGAGGGTCGGGAAGGTGTCGTCGTTCCACAGGCCCTCGGCGTGCCAGCGGCGGCGTAGCTCGATCGGTGCCGCGCTCTGGACGAAGTCGTGCATGGCTCGTGTTCCTACTCGCTCCGACCGCGCGCACGCACGTTCGCTACGGGCGCAGCACGGTGCTGATGCCGCCGTCGACCAGCAGGTCGATGCCGGTGATGAACGACGCGCGGTCGGAGAGCAGGAACTCGACCGCGTCGGCGATCTCGACCATGGTCCCTTCCCGACCCAGCGGGGTGAGGGGGAGGAGGCGGCGCTTCTCGGGTTGCGCGGCGAATTCCCGCGCGCCCATCGGCGTGGCGATCAAGCCGGGGGAGAGCGACACGATCCGAGCACCGCGCGTGCCCCACGCGGCGGCGCGGTCGCGGCACATGCGGACCAGTGCCGCCTTGGAGAGCTGGTACGCCGTCGCCCCGTTGAGCTCGCCGTTGGTTGCGGCGGCGACTGTGGCCGGGAAGTCCGGCGCCCGCGGGTCGCGGAGCGCGGCGGTCTGCTCCGGCGTGAGCTCGACGAGGTGGCCGGCGAGCGATGCCACGAACACCGCCGCCGTCCCCGGGCCCGCCAGCTCGAGGAACGCGTCGGCGACGAGCGTCGGGCCGACGAGGTTGACCCGCAGCACCGTCTCGCCGTCGGCCATGCTCGGCGACAGGCCGACGACGTGCGCGAGCGCGCGCACCGGCCCCGACCGCTCGGCGGCGGCCGCGAGCTGCCGCACCGCGTCGGGCTCCACCACGTCGCACGTGATGCCGTGGACCTCGTGGCCCTCGGACCGTAGCGCCACCACCTGGCGTTCGAGGTGCTCGCGGTCCCGATCGGCCAACAGCACCCGGTGCGAGGCGCCGAGGCGCCGGGCGATCGCCATCGCCATCCCCCCGGCGCCGACGACGACCGCCAGCGGCAGGCCGGGACGGTGGTTCGCGGGCCCGTCGGCGTCGGTCATCACACGCCGACCGTGCCGTCACCGTCGTGCGGTCCGCCGCCATTGATCGGCGGCCAGTCGCCGGACCACCAGTCTCCTTGTGGGTCGGTGGTTTGCCCGACCTCGATGATGTAACCGTCGGGATCTCGGATGTAGCAACGGATCTCGTACTGGCGCTGCTTCGGCGGCGTCAGGAACTGCGCGCCGCGGGCGCTCCATTCGGTGTACACGGCGTGGATGTCTGCGACCCGGATGTTGAGGAAGCTGCTGACCCGGTCGGGATGGCCCGGCGTCTCGAGCGTGACCGTGGGCTTGTCGTCCGTCGGGCCTCCGCCGACATTGATGAT
>DATBBL010000129.1:0-12359 GCA_036271015.1 Acidimicrobiia bacterium | reverse complement strand
CAGCAGCATGGGGCTCCTGTTGCCGCACGGGTTCGAGGGGCAGGGGCCCGAGCACTCGAGCGCACGCATCGAGCGCTATCTGATCCTGTCGGCCGAGCAGAACCTGCGTGTGGTGTACCCGAGCACCGCGGCGCAGTACTTCCACGTGCTGCGCCGCCAGGCTTTCGCACTCCAGCGCGTGCCGCTCGTCTGCTTCACGCCGAAGCGCTACCTGCGCATGCCGCAGACGCGTTCGCCGCTCGCCGCGTTCACCGACGGCCGCTTCGAGCTCGTCCTCGACGACCGCGGCGCGCCCGACACCGTGCAACGAGTGATCCTGTGCACCGGCAAGATCGCGCACGAGCTCATGGACCAGCGCGATTCGCGCGGGGCACCGGCGGCGGTCGTCCGGGTCGAGCAGCTCTACCCGTGGCCGGAAGCCGAGGTGTTCGCGGTCCTGGACCGCTACCCCGACGCCAAACAGGTGTGGTGGGTACAGGAGGAGCCGGAGAACATGGGCGCGTGGCCCTACGTGCACCAGCGGCTGCACAAGGTCCTGCGCGAGCGGGCCAAGCTCAAGCACGTGGCTCGCGCACCGAGCGCGAGTCCCGCCACCGGGAGCTCCAAGGTGCACGACGCCGAGCAACAGCGCCTGCTCGCGGCGGCGTTCAGCAAGCTTCCTGGTTAGGGTTCCGGCCGTGACCGCGGAGCACTCCACGTACCGGCCTGCGAACCTCACCGCGGTCGTGATGGCCGACGGGCGGAGCGAGGCGACCTGGGCGCCGAGCGCGGAGTGGGGCAATCCGGTGGGCAACGTCCACGGCGGATACATCGCGGTGCTCGTCGACGATGTCGCCGGCATGGCGCTGATGTCAATCATCGGCTCCGGGGCGCCCACGGTGTCGTTGCAGGTCGACTACCTCAACCAGATGCCCCTGGGTCGCACGTACACCGCGCGCGGGGAGGTGATCCGGGCCGGGAAGGCGACCGCGATCGTCGACGTGCACGTGTACGACGCCGACGACCTGCTGGTCGCACGGGGCAAATGCTTCTTCCAGCTGCCGAGCTCCTGGCGGGAGCGCCGGAGCTGACGGGACTCGAGGGCCTGATCGCCCCTTGACCACCGAACACACGTTCGTGTAGGATGACGGCACGCCGCGAAGGTCGGGCGTGACGACCTTTCTCCCGGGAAATCGGAGCGTTCGGGAGGAGGCTCGTGGCGCGACTTCGTGCGCTCACCATCGAGATGCGCCGCGCCGCGTCGGCGTTCGAGCCTGATCGCTGGTCGGGCGCAGACTGTGCGGCGATTGCCGAGGAGCTCTCGGCCGCGGCGAACGCGTGCTTCGCGGCGGCGGCGCGCGCCGCGGCCCGTGCGTCGGCGTGCAACACCCGTCGCGACGGATCGGCATGGCTGGCGAGGGTCTCGGGCACAACGCCGGCCGAGGCACGCGCCGCGTTGTCGACGATCGCCGCGGTCGAGGGCTGCCCGGCGACCGCCGAAGCGCTGGCGTCGGGTCAGGTCTCCCTGCGACAGGCGCACCAGATCGCGGCCGCGGTGGCCGTCGAGCCCGGCGCCGAGGCGACGCTGCTGGAGGTCGCGACGACACGAGGCATGGCGGGGCTGCGCCGGGAAGCTCGTCGGATCACGTTGGGCGCGCGCGATCGCGAGCAGCTGCACGCGCAGCAGCGACGGGCGCGTTCGGTGACGCACTGGGTGGACGAGCTCGGGATGATCGCCGGCCGGTTCCGGCTCCCGCCCGAGACCGGTGTGCGTTTCGTGAACCGCCTCGACATCGAAGCCGATCGGTGCCGGCGAGCAGCACGGCGCGCAGGAAGCACCGAGACGCGCGAGGTGCACGCAGCCGACGCATTCGTGAGGATGGTCGCCGGGCCCAGGGCGAGGACGGACGGGCGCGTCGACGTCGTCTACGTCTGTGATCTGAGCGCCGCCGCGCGCGGCCACACTCACGGCGACGAGCTGTGTCACGTGGTGGGAGGCGGCCCGGTGCCGGTGAGTGTCGTGCGGGAAGCCGCCGTGGGCGCGTTCGTGAAGGTCGCGGTGCGCGACGGACGGAAGCTGGACACCATCGTCCACTACGGGCGCAACATCCCGGCCGAGCTACGAACCGCGCTCGAGCTCGGTGACCCCGATCGACTCGACGGAGCGGTGTGCATCGAAGACGGCTGCGATCGCCGCTACGGCCTGGAGTGGGATCATGACGATCCGGTCGCCAATGGAGGGGCGACGAGCTACGCCAACCTGAAGCCCAGGTGCAAGCCCGATCACCGCGCGAAGACCGAGCGTGATCGCACGGCAGGCCTCACGGGCGGGAGTCGTGCACCGCCGCGCTAGCTGCCGAAGGCCCGCAGGGTGGCGTCGACGAGTGACGCCGCGAACTCCTCGTCGAGCGCGGCGTTGGTGATGAGGAAGCGGTAGAAGATCGGGCTCACGTAGGAGTCGATGACCAGCTCGGGGTCGACATCGGGGCGGAGGTCGCCGCGGTCGATCGCCCGCCGGACGACGATCATGCTCCGAGCCCGCTTCTCGGCGACGATGTCGGCGTAGGCGCGGTCGAGCTCGGCGACCCGGCTGCGCGCGGCAACCAGGATCGGGAGCACCCGCCCGAGCGGTGTGGTGGTGAGGATCTCGATCAGGCCGTCGACGAGCTCGCGCAGGTCGCCGCGCGTCGAGCCGGTGTCGGGAGGCAGCACCGGGCCCTGGGTGAAGCACCGGGCGGCCGCCACCACCAGGTCGACCTTGCACGGGTACCGGCGGTAGATGGTGGCCTTGCCCACGCCGGCGCGTGCCGCCACGCCCTCGACGGTGAGGCTCTCGAGCCCGACCTCGGCGAAGAGCTCGACCGCAGCCTCGAGGATGGCCTCGTCGGCCTCGGCGCTGCGCGGGCGGCCGGGCCGGCGCGCCTCCACCACCTCGACCCCCTCGGCGTCCATCACGCATCCACCGAGACCATGTCGGCGGGCTCGGACACGTCCTCGGTGGGAGCGTCGGAGCGGGCACGGGCGGGCAACCACACGAGCGCGATGATCGCACCGACGAAGGCCACACCCGCGGCAACGAGCACACCCGCGTGCATCCCGTCGATGAACGCGTCGATGGCGGTTCGGGCGAGGCCGGGCACCTGCTTGCTCGCCTGCAGCGCCAGGCCGAGAGATTGCTTGTACTGCTGGGCGAGGCCGCTCGGCACCGGCTTGCCCTGCAGGAACTCTCCCACCCGGGAGCCGTAGATCGAGGCGAGGACGCTGCCGATGACGGCGACGCCGAGCGCGCCGCCGACCTGGCGGGTGGTGTCGTTCACCGCCGACCCGACCCCCGCCTTGCCCAGCGGCAACGAGCCCATGATCGACTCGGTTGCCGGCGCCATCGTGAGGGCCATGCCGCTCGCCAGGAGCGCCTGGCGCCAGATGATGTCGGGCCAGTACGGGCTGCCGGCAGTGAGCGACGCCCAGGAGACGAGACCCGCGGTGACCAGCAACAGCCCGGTGCCGACGACGAGCTTCGTCCCGATCCGCTGCACGAAGCGCGCGCTCAACGGCGAGAGCACCATCATGACGACCGCGAGGGGCAGGAACCGGTACCCGGTCTCCAACGGCGTGTACCCGAGCACGAACTGGAAGTACTGCGTGAGCAGGAACGTCGCGCCGAACATGGCGAAGAACACCATCGTGATGCCCAAGCTGGCGGCGGTGAAGCGCGGGTTCTTGAAGAAGTGCACGTCGAGCATCGGGTGGTCGGAGTGCGCTTCCCACGAGAGGAACCCGCCGAGCACCGCCAAGCCGAGCGCGATGCACCCGATGATCGTGGGATCACCCCACCCGTGTTGCGGCGCCTCGATGATCCCGTAGAGCAGCACGGTGAGGCCGACGATGGAGAGCACCGCGCCGATCGGGTCGAGCCTGGGGGCCGACGGGTCCTTCGAGGTCGGGATCAGGAAGATCCCGGCGATGATGCCGACCACCACGACCGGGATGTTCACCAGGAAGATGGAGCCCCAGTAGAAGTGCTCGAGCAGGAAGCCGCCCGTGAGCGGTCCGAGCACTCCGGCGAGCGCGGCGGTCGCCGCCCACACCCCGATGGCCTTGCCCCGCTCGGTGGCCGGGAACACGTTGGTGATGATCGACAGCGTCGCCGGCATGATGAACGCGCCGCCGATGCCCATGAACGCGCGCGTCGCGATCAGCTGCTCCGACGTGCTCGCGAACGCCGACGCCAAGGACCCCAGACCGAAGATCACCAAGCCGAGTTGGAGCGCGCCCCGCCGGCCGAAGCGGTCGCCCAGGCTGCCCCCCGTGAGCACCAGGCCCGCGAACACCAGCGTGTACGCGTCGACCATCCACTGGAGCTGGCTGTTGGTGGCGTCGAGGTCGCGCACGATGGTGGGGATCGCGACGTTGAGGATCGTGTTGTCGAGCACGATCACGAGCAGGCTGAAGCAGAGGACGCCGAGGATCCACCACCGGCGTTCGTGGGCGCGATCCTGCGCGCGGACGCTCAGGCTGCCGGTCATGCGGGGTCTCCGGGGCGCGTTCGAGAAACGGAACGGGAGCGTGCCGATTCTATTGGGCGGCTCGTACCGCCGCCATTGCCCGGTCGACCGCGTCCGGCGAGGCGGGCACGAGCGGGAGCCGCACATCCGACGTCGGGATGCGACCCTGCGCGTGGAGCACTCCCTTGAACACCGACGGGTTGGGCTCGGCGAAGCAGGCCTGCACGACCGGCAGCAGCGCCTCGGCGTGCGCCCGCCCGTCGTCGACCTTCGCCGCGAGCCCGCAGTCGGTCATCGCCACGAAGCGCTCGGTGAGGACGTGCGCGCTGGCACAGATGGCGCCGGCGCCCCCCATCAACACCGTGGGGAAGAGGAACGGGTCGTCGCCACCGAGCACCGAGAACTCGGGCGGCGCACCGGCGAGGATCTCCAGCGTGTCGGTGTCGAGCGCACCCACGGCCTGCTTCACCCCGACGATGTTCGGGTGACGGGCCAGCTCGAGCATCCCCGCCGGCCCGAGGTTGCGGCCGGTGCGGACGGGGATGTTGTAGACGACCACCGGCACCGGACTGGCCTCGGCGACCGCGCGGAAGTGCGCGACCACGCCGGCGGCCGAGGGGCGCACGTAGTAGGGCACCACGATGAGCGCGGCGACCAGGGCCGGAGTCCCTGCGAGCGCCTCGACCGCGGCGATGGTCTTGGCGGTGCTGTTGGTACCCGCGCCGACGATCAGCTGCGCGTCGTGCGCGGCGCAGGCGCGGGCGCAGCGTTCGATCACCGCGCGCTGCTCGGCGGCGTCGAGCGCCGACGACTCGCCGGTGGTGCCGAGGGCGACGATGCCGGCGCTGCCGGCGTCGAGGTACTCGCGGCTCAGGCGCTCGACCGCGTCGAGGGCGACCGAGCCGTCGGCCGCGAACGGGGTGACGAGCGGGACGTAGACGCCCTCGAGCAGTCGACTTCCCTTCGACCAGGTCACGGGCGCGAGGGTACCGCGCCGGCCAGCTCGCGGGCCCGGACAAAGACCGCGTCGAGCATCGGCGGCGTGAGCCGGCCGGTGAACGTGTTCTGCTGCGACGGGTGGTAGGTGCCGAGCACGATGGCCCGCGCCGTGAGCACCTCCATCCCGTGGGCGAACTTCGGGCGCGGCGCGGGGAGCGGGGCGCCGGCCGCCGCCAGCACCCGCCCGATGGCTTCGTAGGCGAAGCCGCCGAGCACGACCACGACGCGCACCGAGTCCAGCAGGGCGAGCTCGCGTTCCAGGAACGGCCGGCACCGGTCGCGCTCCGCCGGCGTGGGCTTGTTGGCGGGTGGCGCGCACCGCACCGCGGCACTGATGTAGGCGTCGTGCAGCCTCAGCCCGTCGTCGGCCGAGGTCGCGGTCGGCTGGTTGGCGAACCCGGTGCGGAAGAGCGATGCGAACAGGAAGTCGCCGGAGCGGTCACCGGTGAACACGCGGCCGGTGCGGTTGGCCCCGTGCGCGGCGGGGGCGAGGCCGGCGATGAGCACCCGCGCGCGCGGATCGCCGAAGCCCGTGATCGGCCGGCCCCAGTAGTCGTCGTCACGGAACGACGCCCGCTTCTCGCGGGCGACCTGCTCGCGCCACTCCACCAGGCGGGGGCACGCCCGGCAGTCGACGATCTCCCGGTCGAGCGCGCGCAGCGCGGCCGGACGGAGCTCGCGCCGGGCGTTCACCCGCGGGACGTCCACGCATTGACGATCACGTATTGACGATAGGGTTCGCCGCCGTGCGCGTGCTCCTCCTGGTCAACCCGGCCGCGTCGTCGGTGACCACCCGCGCGCGCGTGGGCGTCGAACGCATCCTGCGCGACGCGTTCGCCACCGATACCGTGGAGACGACGCGCCGGGGTCACGCGGTCGAGCTGACGCGCGAGGCGGTGCGGGAGGCCTACGACGTGGTCGCCGTCCTCGCCGGCGACGGCACGCTCAACGAGGCCGGCGGCGGGCTCGCCGGGTCAAACGTGGCCCTGGCGCCGCTGCCCGGCGGGTCCACGAACGTGTTCGCGCGCACCCTCGGCGTTGCCTACGCGCCCGAGGACGCCGCCCACCAGCTGGTGGCGTCGCTCCGGCGGGGGTCACAGCGCCGCATCGGACTGGGCGCGGCGGTGGCCCCCACGCAGACCGAGCGGCACTTCCTGTTCCACCTCGGCGTGGGCTTCGACGCCGCCATCATCCGCCGCATGGAAGCGCGCTCGTACCTGAAGCGGCACTTCGCCCACCCCGCCTTCGCGGTGGCGACCGTCGACACCTGGCTGCGCCACTACGACCGCGCGACGCGGATCCGGTTCCGGGCCGCCCCCGCCACCCGGGAGGACGTGTCCGCGCTCGGGCCCTACGCGGTGATCTCCAACTCCGATCCGTACACCTACGTCGGTCACCGGCCGCTGCGCATCGCGCCCGACGCCTCGCTCGACGCCGCGCTCACCGTCACCGTGCTGACGAGCCTGCGGTTGGCGCTCGTGCTCCGGGCGGCGGCCTCGGCCGTCGGCAACATCGACTTCCTGGCCACCTCGCCCGAGATCGTGCAGGTCCCCGACGTCGGACGCGTGTCGGTCAGCGCCGATGCCCCGTTCCCCTGGCAGGTCGACGGCGACTACCTGGGCGAGGTGGAGCAGCTCGAGATCACCCACCGACCCGACTGCCTCACCGTCGTCACGCCCTGAGCACCGCGCGGGCGAGGTCGGGCACGTCGGTGACGACGCCGTCGACGCCGGCGTCACGGAGACGCAGCAGCTGGTCGGCCTCGTTCACCGTCCACACGTTCACCTTCATGCCGTCCTCGTGCGCGCGCTCGGCCACCTCGGCCGGGTCGCCCTGGAGCAGCGTCCACACGTCGGGGTGGAGTGCGTCGTGTCCGTGCTCCCGAGCGGTGTCGAGGGCCTCGAGCGGGTCGAGGCCGAACGACAGGAACGCCGACGGGACGTCAGGTGCCAGGTCGCGCACCCGGTCGACGGTGGGGAGGTGGAACGACGACACCAACACCACGTCGGTCCCGCCCCGGGCCTCGAGCAGGGCCACCAGCGCCTCCACCGCCCGCGGGTCCGGATCCTTGACCTCGACGTTCACCAGCCGGCCCCGACAGACGTCGAGCACCGCTTCGAGCACCGGGACCTCGGGCAGGGCGACCGCGAGCTCGGCCCGGGTGAGCGCGGTCACCAGGCCGACCGGGGTCTCCGCGTCGTGGCGGACCGCCAGCGCGCCGTCGGCGGTGCGGTGGACGTCGAGCTCCACGCCGTCGGCACCGACCTCGAGCGCCCGCACCATGGCGGGAACGGTGTTCTCGGGCGCCTGCCGGTTGGCGCCCCGGTGCGCGAGCACGAGCATCCCACCCACCATGCCACCGGCTGCCGCGAACCGCGAAATTCCTGGTCAGCCCCTTGCGCGGGGCAACGAGCCTCAATAGTCTCGAAACCAGAGCGCCTCGAGGCTCGCCCGGGGACGCCGAATTGGGACAGTTCGACCGAGTCACCGAACGGGGGAAGAGCGTTGGCACTGACCTGGGTACGCACGCACGATTGGGACGTCAGCGCGTGGCGTACGCGTTCGGCCTGCCGAGACTCCGATCCCGACGTCTTCTTCCCCATCGGCAGCAGTGGCCCCGCGGTCGAGCAGATCGAGACCGCCCGCCGCATCTGCACCGCGTGCGCGGTCAGCGACGAGTGCCTCGAGTTCGCCCTCGCCACCAACCAGGAGGCGGGCATCTGGGGCGGCCTCACCGAGGAGGAGCGCCGGAAGCTGCGCAAGGCCTGGCTGGCCAAGCAGCGGATGGTCGGCTGACGGCGAGCTAGAGCGTCGCGCTGCCCGTCTTGCGGAGGGGCACCATGAGGTGCACACGCGTCCCGGCGTCGCTGCGCAGCTCGATGGTGCCGCCCAGCTCGCTGGTGACCAGCGTGTGGACGATCGAGAGCCCGAGGCCACCCGACTGCTCCACCGTGAACCCGGGCGGCAGGCCCACGCCGTCGTCGACCACGTCGACCAGCAGCTGACCGTCGTCGCGTGCGAGCTGCACGCAGATGGTGCCGGAGGTGCGCCCGTCCGACACGAAGGCGTGGTCCACCGCGTTCTGCATCAACTCGTTGAGCACCACGGCCAGTGGCGTGGCGAGGTCGCCCGGCAGCATCCCGGCGTCACCTTCGACCGCCAGGCGCAGGTCGCGGTCGGGCCCGGTGACGGTCTCGGCCACCACCCGCACGAGCGGCTGCACGATGTCGTCGAAGCGCACGACGTCGCCGGCGTCGCGCGAGAGCGTCTCGTGCACGATGGCGATCGAGCGGATCCGTCGCTCCGACTCCTCGATCGCCGCCTGCGCCTCGGGTGACTGCAGACGCCGACCCTGCAGCCGGAGCAGGGCGGCGATGGTCTGGAGGTTGTTCTTCACCCGGTGATGGATCTCCCGGATCGTCGCATCCTTCGAGAGCAGCAGCCGGTCGCGCCGACGGAGGTCGGTGACGTCGCGCAGCAGCAGGAGCACGCCGACGACCCGGCCGCCCGTCAGCAGCGGGATCGCCTGCAGGAGGAGCGAGGTCTCGCCCCGCTCGATCTCCTCTGTGACCGGGAGCCGCGCACGGATGGCGACGTCGACCGCGTCCTGGTCGAAGCCCATCTCCGCCAGGTGCAGGCCCGACGTGTACGAGTGGATGCCGAGGCGGTGCATCGAGCTCACCGCGTTGGGGCTGGCGAAGTTCACCCGGAGGTCGGGATCGAGCAGCACCACACCGTCGCCGACCCGGGGCGCGTCCTCGAACTCGTCCTCGTCCTGGCGGAACGGGAAGCTGCCCTCGGCGATCATCGTCGCGAAGCGGTCGAACGTAGCCAGATAGAACTCCTCCAGCTCGCCGAGGCTGCGCCCGAGGTTGGGACGGGTCTCCCGGGTGACCACCGCGACCACCGACCCCGCGTGGCGCACGGGGATGCACTCCACGTGCGCGCGCTCCGACGACCCGAGCAGGGACGAGTCGCCCTCGACCATCTCACCGGTGCGGAACGCCCGTGCGACCAGCGGCCGCGCCACCTCGTCGACCACCGCACCCACGAGGTCGGTCGGGTAGACGGTCTGGCCGGTCGTCGGCCGGACCTGGGCCAGCACGACCGAGCGACTGCCGTCCTCGCCCACCACCGGCGCCAGCAGCAGGAGGTCGGAGAAGCAGAGGTCGGAGAGGGCCTGCCACGACGCCGCCAGGCGCTGCACGTGCCGCAGCGACTCACCCCAGAGGGCGGTCTTGGTGCGCGCCTGCTCGAAGAACGTGGTCACGGGGGGATGGTATCGGCGCCCGCACCGGCGCCCGGGACCACGGGCGCACCGTGGGCGAAGAGCACCTCACCGATGCGGGCCAGGCCCCGCACGTCGGCGATGTCGGCGTCGAAGGCGGGGACGCTGACCACGACCTCGGGTCCGGGGGGCGCCAGCCGGCTGAGCTCGGTGCGGAGCTCGGCCTCGCGCCGGGCGACGACCTCGTAGTTGTGGAACGAGTCGGCGAGCGTGCGCAGGACGCGGGCCGTGGACTTGGTGTCGCTGAGCGCGCCGTCGGGCTCACCGTCGGCCTTCGCCAGCTCCGACGCGAGCGTGTCGTGATCCCGACCGATCACGTCGGCGGCCTGGTCGCCGTCCGGCGAGAGGAGGTAGTCGGGCAACACCTTGTTCAGGACCAGCGCCCCGAGGTCGAACCCGCGCGTCGCGAGCTCGCGGCAGAACGTCTCCGCCTCGCGCAACGGTGCTCCCTCGAGCGTGGTCACGACCGCGAACGTGGTGCGCCGGTCGTGCAGCAGCTGCTCGACCGACTGCGCGCGTTCGACGAACCCGCCGTACATGGACTGGAAGTTGAGGAAGAACTCGGCGATGTCCTGGAGGAACTGGCTCCCGAGCACGCGGTCGGCCATCTGGTAGAAGGGCCGGCTGGCGGCGTTGAACATGCGCCCGCCGCGCCCACCGCCGATGCGATACGGCATGGTGATCCAGCGCAGCAAGCGACCGCCGAAGAACTCGGCCATGCGCGCCGGCGCCTCGAGGAAGTCGATCGCGTTCCGCGTGGGCGGCGTGTCGATCACGATGAGGTCGTACTCGCCGCTGGCGTGGATCTCGTACAGGCGCTCCATGGCGATGTAGTCGTGGCTCTGCACGAACCGGCTGGTGACGTTGTGGTACATCCGGTTGTCGAGGATGCGGTACGCGGTGGCTTCGTCGGGCGCGTGGCGCAGCACCAGCTCGTCCCACGAACGCTTGGTGTCGAGCATCGCCGCCCAGAGCTCGCCGCGCGGTTCGACACCCAGCTCCACGTACGCGTCGAGCGGCACCCGCCGGGCCACGTTGCCGAACGCCTCGAGTCCGAGCGCGTCGGCCAGCCGCTTGGCCGGGTCGATGGTGAGGACGAGCACCTTGCCGCCGAGGCGCGCCGCCGCGGTGAGCGCGGCCGCCGCCGCGGTCGACGTCTTCCCGACGCCACCGGAACCGCAGAAGACCACCACCTCGCGGGTGGAGAGCAGCGCGGCGAGCGACTGCCCTTCCTTGGGAGAAGAGGCGTTCGCCGAGGCGGTCACGTGAGCTCCTGACCGAGCGCTTCGGCAACCATGCGCGTGACCCGCAGACCGTGGTCGCGCACGAAGAGATACGGCAGGAGCAACAGCGGGAGGTCGACCGCGTCGCGCAGTTCGGCGAGGTGGACGGAACGACTGCGCCGCATCGACACCGCGAGCCTCGCCGCGTCGACCACCGCGTCGGTGCCCACGCCGGCGTGCTGCGACAGCACCGCGGCGGCCTCGGGCGCGCGCAAGGCCTCGAACACCTCGTCGTCGGCGTGGGTGAACAGTTCGGGCAGCACCCGGTTCACGATCACCACCCCGAGCGGCACGTTGAGCTCCTCACGAGCGCGCGCGACGAGCTCGATGGTCTCGTTCACCGGCATCTCCTCCGGCGACGTGACCACGTTGAGTGCGGTGAGCGCGGGGTCGGCGAGCAACTCGGTGAGCCAGCCGGTCTGGTTGCGGATCGGCCCGACCGCGACCAGCTCCTGGATCGCCTCCGGCGCGTCGAGTTGGCTGATGACATGGCCGGTCGCGGCGGCGTCGACGACGATGAGATCCCAGTCGGCGCGTCCTTCGAGCGACTCGCGGAGCTCCCAGCAGATCTTGCCGACGGTGAGGATCTCCTTGACGCCGGGGGCGGCCGTGGCGACGAAGTCGAAGGCGCGCGCCATCGGCCCGATGCGACCGAACACCGGCACCCGCGCCTGCACCTTCAGGTACTCGCGCAGCGACGACTCGGTGTCCATCTGCATCGCGAAGACCCCCGGGTGCACCTGACGGGGTTCGAACCCCACCGGTGCGTGCTCGAAGAGCGCCGTGAGGTTGTTCTTGGCGTCGACCTCGACGAGCAGGACCTTCTTGCCCTGGTCGGCGGCGAGGAGCGCGGTGGCCGCGGTGACGGTGCTCTTGCCGACGCCGCCCTTGCCCGTGAAGAAGAGCAGTCGGCGGTCGAGCAGTCCGCTCACGCCCGACGTGGGGCTACCGGCCGAAGCCGACGCGCTTGTTGTCCCCGTCTTCGTCGACCTCGATGTAGGCGATCCGGCTGGCCGGAATGCCGATGCGACGACCCTTGACGTCGGTCAGCCACACCACTGCGGTGTCGCCGGCCAGCGCCTTGTCGATGGTGCCGACGACCTCGTCGGCGGTTCCGTCGAGCTCGAGCGAGAGCTCCTTGGGCGTGTGGACGACACCGATGTGAATTTCCATGGGGCCGAATCTAGTGGCCGCTCACATCGACTCAGTCCTCGAACTCCGGGGAGGAGCGCGGTCGACCGCCGGGACCGCTGTACGCGAGGCCCCAGCGCGGCTCGGACTCGCCGTCGAACGCGGGGACGGTGG
>DATBBL010000128.1:0-5772 GCA_036271015.1 Acidimicrobiia bacterium | reverse complement strand
CCTCGGCATCGCGCAGCCGCCCGGCGGAACGGCGACCACCAAGGAGCAGGCGCGCGGCATCGCCGCCGAGCTCGGCTTCCCCGTCCTCGTGCGTCCCTCGTACGTGCTCGGCGGTCGGGCCATGCAGATCGTGTACGACGTGGAGAGCCTCGACGCGGCGATGGACGAGCTCGCCGCCGCCGGCAGCCTGGGTCGCGAGGGCGGGCTCTCGGCCGAGCGCCCGGTGCTGGTCGACCGCTTCCTCGAGGACGCGGTCGAGATCGACGTCGACGCCATCCGTGACGCCACCGGCGACTCGATCATCGGCGGGGTCATGGAGCACATCGAAGAGGCCGGGGTGCACTCCGGCGACTCCGCGTGCGCGATCCCCCCACAGACCCTGAGCGCGGCGATGGTCGAGCGCATCGAGGCCCAGACCCGCGCGCTGGCCGACGCCCTCGACGTACGCGGCCTCCTCAACGTGCAGTACGCGGTGAAGGGTGACGAGCTGTTCGTGATCGAGGCCAACCCGCGGGCCAGCCGCACGGTGCCGTTCGTGAGCAAGGCCACCGGCGTGCCGCTGGCCAAGGTCGCGTCCCGGGTCATGGTCGGTGCCACCCTCGACGACCTGCGGGCCGAGGGCCTCCTGCGCCCGCCCGCAGGCGGAGGCCACATCGCGGTGAAGGAGGCGGTGCTCCCGTTCAATCGCTTCCCCGACGTCGACACCGTGCTCGGCCCGGAGATGCGCAGCACCGGCGAGGTGATGGGCATCGACCGCTCGTTCGGGATGGCGTTCGCCAAGAGCCAGACCGCGGCCGGGAACCGCATCCCACGCGAGGGCACCGTGTTCTTCTCGCTGGCCGACCGAGACAAGCCCGCGGGCCTGGTCGCCGCCCGGCGCTTCGCCGAGCTCGGCTACTCGCTGGTGGCCACCGCCGGCACCGCGGCCGCGCTCGAGGCCGAGGGCCTGAAGGTCGACGGCGTGGTGGGGAAGCTGATGGTCGCGGGCGAGCCCGGTGGGGCCGGGACCCCCGGGTTGGACGCGGTCGAGCTGCTGCAGTCGGGGAAGGTCGACCTGGTGGTCAACACCCCCCGGGGCCGGGGCCCGCGGGCCGACGGCGCCCACATCCGGCGCACCGCCACCGCCCGCGGCATCCCGTGTGTCACCACCGTGGCCGCCGCCCTGGCCGCCTCCGCCGGGATCGTGGAGTGGGAGTCCACCGAGGCCACCGTCCGCTCCCTGCAGGAGTACCACCGCGACGGTCAGCTCCGTCTCGACGTATGAACGGGCCCGATCGGGTCGAGCTGGGCGTCGAGCTGGGTCGTCTCGCGCTGGCGAGCCCGATCGTCACCGCCTCGGGCACCTTCGGCCACGGCGCCGAGGTCGCCCGCCTGGGCGAGCCGTCCCGACTCGGCGCGGTCACCGCCAAGTCGGTGAGCCCGGAGCCGTGGCCGGGCAAGCCCGCGCCGCGCCTGCACCTGGCCGCCGCGGGGATGCTCAACGCGGTCGGCCTGCAGGGCCCGGGCATGCGCGCGTGGCTCGAGCACGACCTGCCCGCGCTGCGCGCCACCGGGGCGCGCGTCATCGCGTCGGTGTGGGGTCACACGGTGGACGACTTCGCGCGCGCGGCGAAGATGCTCGCCGACGCGGACGCCGACGTGATCGCGATCGAGGTCAACGCGAGCTGCCCGAACCTCCACTCGATCCACGATCCGGGCGCGGTCTTCAGTCACGATCCGACCGCGACGAGTGAGGTCGTCGGCGCCGTGGTGGACGCGACGTCACTCCCCGTGTTCGCGAAGCTCTCACCGAATGTGACAGATCTCACGACCATCGCCCGCGCCGCGGTGGACGCGGGCGCGGACGGGCTGACCCTCGTGAACACGGTGATGGGTCTGGCCATCGACGCGGAGACGCGGCGTCCGGTGCTCGGGGGCGGTGGTGGGGGCCTCTCCGGTCCGGCGATCAAACCGGTCGCGTTGCGTGCGGTGCACACGGTCACCAGCGCGCTCCCCGGCGTCCCGGTGATCGGCACCGGCGGGGTGCAGTCGGGCGTCGACGCGGTGGAGATGCTGCTCGCGGGCGCGAGTGCGGTCGCGGTCGGGACCGCGAGCTTCCGTGACCCGCGCGCGCCCTACCGCGTGCTCGACGAGCTGCGCGACTGGTGCGCGCGTCACGACGTCACGCGCGTGCGCGACCTGACCGGACAGCTGCACCCGCACGTCGAAGCAGCAATGGAGGAGATGTGAACGACGAACCGCGCGACCATCTCGCGCTTGCGCTCGACGTCGGCGACCTCGACGCCGCCGTCGCCATGGCCCAGCGGGTCCAGCCATGGTTCGGCGTGGCCAAGGTGGGGTTCGAGCTCTACGCCGAGGCCGGCCCGGCCGCCTTCGACGCCTTGCGGGACAAGGGCTTCCGGGTGTTCGCGGACCTCAAGCTGCACGACATCCCCAACACGGTGGGCCGCGCCGCACGCGCGCTCGGGCGCCGCGGTGTCGACTTCCTCAACTTCCACGCGGCCGGTGGTGTCGACATGCTGCGCGCCGGTGTGGAAGGTCTCGCCGACGGCGCGCGCGAAGCAGGTCACGCACGACCACTCGCGCTCGCGGTCACGGTGCTCACCAGCGATCCGCACGTCGACGCGCGTGACGAACGCATGCGCGCGGCTCGCGACGCCGAGTGCGACGGCGTCGTGTGTGCGGGCACCGACGTCGAGATCGCGCGCGCGCTCGGGCTGCGCACGATGGTCCCGGGCATCCGGCTCGCCGGAGGTGCCGTGCACGACCAGGCGCGGGTCGACACGCCGGGTGACGCCATCGAACGCGGCGCCGACTGGCTCGTGCTCGGCCGTGCGGTGACCGCCGCCGGCGACCCGGAAAACGCGGCCCGAGAGATTACGCGCGCGGTGGCCGAAGCGCTCATCCGCCGCCCAGCCTGACGCGGTTGTCAGAAGGGCACTGCTGCGTATACTGGCCGCCGCCGTCGTCCCGGAGGTAGCCGGATGCCACTGCCCCCTGCGCTCACCGCCGAGCAACGTCAAGCCGCACTGGAGAAGGCCGCTGAAGCGCGCCGCACTCGTGCCGAGGTGAAGGCGAAGCTCAAGGCCGGATCGCTGGGGCTCGGGGAGCTGTTCGACCAGGGCACGCGCGACGACGCGCTCGCCAAGCTGAAAGTCGTCAGCGTGCTCGAGTCGCTCCCCGGGGTCGGCAAGGTCCAGGCGCGTCGCATCATGGCGGAGCTCGACATCAGCGAGAGCCGGCGACTCCGCGGGCTGGGTCGCAACCAGCGCGAAGGGCTGCTCTGCCACCCCAAGATCGTCCGCACCGCCTGACCACCGCCGATCTCCCACAGCAAGGAGCGCTGTGCTGCTCGTGCTCGCCGGCCCCTCGGGGGTCGGCAAGGGCACCATCGTCGCGGGGCTGCGCGCCCGCGTCCCCGGGCTCTGGGTGTCGGTCTCGTACACCACCCGACGCGCCCGCGCCGGCGAGGTCGACGGGCGCGACTACCGCTTCGTCACCCGCGCCGAGTTCGAGGCCCTGCGCGATGCGGGCGGCTTCGTCGAGTGGTTCGAGGTCTACGGCGACCTCAAGGGCACCCCGCGCGGCCCGGTCGCGGAGCACCTGGCCGCGGGGGACGACGTCCTCCTCGAGATCGACGTGCAGGGGGCGCTGAAGGTCCGGGACGTGTTCCCGGAGGCCGTGCTGGTGTTCGTCCGGCCCCCGTCGCCCGAGGAGCTGCGGCGGCGCCTCGCCGCCCGGGGCACCGAGTCGCCCGCCGATCTGGAGCGCCGCCTGGCCGCCGCCGCCGCCGAGGAGGCCCAGGCCGACCGGTTCGACGAGGTGGTGGTCAACGACGACGTGGAGCGGGCGGTGGCCCAGGTGGCTGGTATCCTTGCCCGTTCCGGCAATCCCCCTGACGAGAGAGATCCCTGAAGATGGCCCAGCGTGCCTCGCTCATGACCCCCCGCATGGAAGAGCTCCTCGAGCGGGTGGACTCCAAGTTCACGCTGGTCACGCTCTCGGCGATGCGGGCGCGGGAGATCAACGACTACTACAACCAGCTCGGTGAGGGCCTGGGCAAGATCGTGCCGCCGCAGGTGACCTCGGTGTCGCGCAAGCCGCTCTCGATCGCCATGGAGGAGATCGAGGTCGGCAAGATCGAGTCGGTCCCGCTCCCCAGCGAGGAGGAGCTGGCCGCCGCCGCCCAGGCCGAGGCCGATGCCGCGGCCGCGCGCGAGGCGCTCGCCGACACCCCCGACGAAACGGCCTAGCCCTGAGCCCGGTGCGAGGTTCGCGCATCGTCCTGGGCGTGAGCGGCGGCATCGCCGCCTACAAGGCCGTCGAGGTCTGCCGGCGCCTGGTCGACGGCGGGGCCCACGTCGCGCCGGTGCTCACGCAGGACGCCCTCCGCTTCGTGGGCGCACTCACGTTCTCCGCGCTGGCGTCCGAACCCGCCCGCACCTCGCTGTTCGACTCGCCCGAGCCCATCCCGCACACCCGGCTGGGTCAGGAAGCGGACCTCGTGATCGTGGCCCCGGCCACCGCCAAGCTGCTCGGCAAGTACGCGGCCGGGATCTCCGACGACCTGCTCACCGCCACCCTCCTGGCGACCCGCGCCCCGGTGCTGGTGGCGCCGGCCATGCACACCGAGATGTGGGAGCACCCGGCGGTGCAGGAGAACCTGGCCACGTTGCGCCGGCGAGGCGTGCACGTGGTCGACCCCGCGTCGGGGCGCCTGGCCGGGGGCGACGTGGGGGAGGGACGCCTCGCCGACCCGGCCGACATCGTGGCCGCGGCCGAGCACGTGCTCGGCACCATCGGCACCGCCGGCGACCTGGCCGGGGTGCGGGTGCTGGTGACCGCGGGCGGCACCCGGGAGCCGATCGACGCCGTCCGCATCATCACCAACCGCTCCTCCGGCAAGCAGGGCTACGCCATCGCCGAGGTGGCGGCGCGGCGGGGGGCCGACGTCACGCTGATCACCACCATCGGTCGGCCCGCGCCGCCCGGCGTCGAGATCGTCCCGGTGCAGACCGCGGCCGAGATGCAGGACGCGGTCATGGGCCGGGCGCCGACCCAGGACGTCATCGTGATGGCGGCGGCGGTCGCCGACTTCCGGCCCAAGGAACCGCCCGACCGCAAGCTGAAGAAGCACGAGGGCATCCCCGAGATCGTGCTCGAGCCGACGCACGACTTCCTCGTCGACCTCGGCCGGGCGAAGGGGCCGGGCCAGGTCCTCGTCGGCTTCGCCGCCGAGACCAACGACCTGGTGGAGAACGCGGCCGACAAGCTCCGCGGCAAGCGGCTCGACCTCATCGTCGGCAACGACATCTCGCAGCCCGACGCCGGGTTCGAGGTCGACACCAACCGGGCGGTGATCCTGGACGCCGGCGGCGGGACCGACACGCTCCCGCTGCTCGCAAAATCCGAGCTGGCGGGGGTCATCCTGGATAAGGTCGCCCGCCTGCTGGACACGAAGCGGCGATCGCAGAGAGCGAGCGAAACAGCATGAGCATGACCTTCACGTCGGAATCGGTGACCGAGGGCCACCCCGACAAGATGTCCGACCAGATCAGCGACGCGGTGCTCGACGCCATCTTCGAGCAGGACCCGCAGAGCCGCGTCGCGTGCGAGACGCTGTGCACCACCGGGCTGATCGTGGTCGCGGGTGAGATCTCCACCCGCGCCGACATCGACTACCAGCGCACGGTGCGCGACACGGTGCGCGGGATCGGCTATTCGAGCAGCGCGTACGGATTCGACGGGAACACGTGTGCGGTCATCACCTCC
>DATBBL010000127.1:0-9722 GCA_036271015.1 Acidimicrobiia bacterium | reverse complement strand
AGGGCGCGGTGTCGGCCATCTAGGCCGCCGGTGGGCGGGTCGAGATCATCCCGGCACCCTGGGGTGACGGCCGTCCCCCGGCTCGCGGAAACGCCCTGACCAACCGGTAAGCTCGCAGCCTCCCGCCCGAGCGCTGCCGCTCCCACCGCCGCATCACCGAGAGGAGGTCGAGCCCCCAGATGCTGTCCCGCCTGCGGAACATGTTCCGGGTGCCCGACCTGCGGAACAAGATCGTCTTCACGATCTTCATCATCGCGGTGTACCGCGTGGGCGCCCACCTGCCGGTGCCCTACGTCGACTTCAACGCGATCAAGCAGCTGCAGGACCAGGCCAACAACAGCGGCGTGGTCGGCTTCCTCGACCTGTTCTCCGGCGGCGCCATCACCAACGTCGCCATCTTCTTCCTCGGGATCATGCCGTACATCACGGCGTCGATCATCATGCAGCTGCTCGGGGTCGTGATCCCCAAGCTCGAGCAGTGGCAGAACGAGGGGCAGGTCGGTCAGAAGAAGATCACGCAGTGGACCCGCTACGTCACCATCGGCCTCGCGCTCGTCCAGTCGACCGGGTTCGTGTTCGCGCTGCACCAGGGCAAGAGCGGTCTGCTCGGGTTCTCGGGCTTCCAGGGTCAGGACCTGATCCCGCACTTCGACGCCGGTCGCGCCGCGCTCATCGTCCTCACCTGGACCGCCGGGACGGCCATGGTGATGTGGCTCGCCGAGCTCATCACCCAACGCGGCATCGGCAACGGCATGTCCATCCTGATCTTCGCGTCGGTGGTGTCCCGTCTCCCGGCGCAGGGCGCCGCGATCTGGAGCCAGGGCAGCAAGATCCAGTTCTTCACCATCATCCTCATCGGCGTCGCGATGATCGTGGGCATCGTGTTCGTCGAGTCCGGACAGCGGCGGATCCCTGTCCAATTCGCAAAACGGGTCGTCGGCCGCCGGATGTACGGCGGCCAGAGCACCTACATCCCGCTGAAGGTCAACCAGTCGGGTGTGATCCCGGTGATCTTCGCCAGCTCCATCCTGTCGTTCCCCGCGCTGATCGCGTCGGCGCTCGGTGACAACTTCACCGGCTTCCAGCAGTGGATCAACGACAACCTGGTGAGCCACCAGGGCTGGTGGTACATCACCTTCTACACGGTGCTGATCATCTTCTTCGCCTACTTCTACACGGCGATCGCGTTCAACCCCGCCCAGCAGGCCGACATCATCCGCAAGCAGGGCGGTTTCATCCCGGGCATCAGACCCGGGCCACCCACCGAGCGCTACCTGGCCAAGGTGCTGAACCGCATCACGCTGCCCGGCTCGTTGTTCCTCGCCACGATCGCGGTCGTGCCGTTGCTGGTGTTCGCGCTCTGGGACATCAGCCAGTTCCCGTTCGGCGGCACCGCGCTGCTCATCACGGTCGGGGTCGCGCTCGAGACGATGAAGCAGATCGACAGCCAGCTGATGATGCGCAACTACGAGGGCTTCCTCACCTGACCATGGCTGTCTCCGGCGTACGTCTCGTCCTGCTCGGCAAGCCCGGCGCGGGCAAGGGGACGCAGGCTGCGCTCCTCTCCGCGCACTACGGCGTCGAGCACCTCTCCACCGGCGATGTCTTCCGGTCCGCGGTGGCCCAGGGCACGCCGACCGGGCTCGAGGTGAAGCACTTCATGGACACCGGCGAGCTGGTCCCGGACGAGATCGTCATCCGCGTGGTCGACGAGCACTTCGCCGCCGGCGGTCCGCTCGAGGACGGATTCATCCTCGACGGGTTCCCGCGCACCCTCGTGCAGGCGGAGGAGCTGGAGAAGGTGCTGCACGACCACCCGCTCGACCTCGTGCTCGACATCGAGGTGCCCACCGAGACGATCCTCGACCGCATCGCGGGCCGGCGGGTCTGCGGCAACTGCGGTGCCACGTACCACGTGAACCAGCCCCCCGAGGTCGACTGGACGTGCGGCGTGTGCGGCGGCCAGGTGGTGCAGCGCGACGACGACACCGAAGAGGCCGTGGCGACGCGGCTCGAGGTGTACGACCGGCAGACGGTGCCGATCATCGACTTCTACGCCAACCTCGGCAAGCTGGTGGTGGTCGACGGGGTGGGCGCCGGCGACGAGGTCCAGGAGCGCCTGGTGAAGGAGATCGACGGGCGCTTCGACCCCACACGACGGTGATCACCCGCAAGAACCGGGAGCAGATCGCGCTCATGCGGCGCGCCGGCCGGGTGGTCGCGGAGATGCACGAGGTCTGCATCCGCGCCGCCAAGCCGGGCGCCACCACGCTCGACGTCGACGCCGCCGCCCGGGAGGTCCTCCAGCGACGCGGCGCCCGCTCCAACTTCCTCGGCTACAACGGCTTCCCCGCGGTGGTCTGCACCTCACCCAACGACGTGATCGTGCACGGGATCCCCAGCGCCGACGTCGTGCTCGAAGCGGGCGACATCCTGTCGATCGACTGCGGGGCGATCATCGAAGGTTGGCACGCCGACGCCGCGGTGACGGTGCCGGTGGACGAGATCGACGACGAGTCCGCGCGCCTCATCAAGGTGACCCGGCGGTCGCTGGAGGCTGCCATCGACCAGGTCGTGGAGGGGCACCGGCTGGGCGACGTCGGCGCCGCGGTGGAGGGCATCGCCGAGCAGGCCGGGTTCTCGGTCGTGCGCGAGTACGTCGGCCACGGCATCGGCACCGCCATGCACGAGGACCCCCAGGTGCCCAACTACGGGCCGGCGGGGCGGGGCCTGAAGCTCAAGGAGGGCCACGTGCTCGCCATCGAGCCGATGGTGAACGCGGGCACGGCCGCCACCCGGCTGCTCGACGACGGGTGGACCGTCATCACCGCCGACGGCCGGCGCTCCGCCCACTTCGAGCACACCATCGCGGTCACCGACCACGGGCCCGAGGTCCTGACCGTCCCCGGGTAGCGCGCCGGGCGCGTCCGCGACCGCGGGCGAAATGTCCGATTGCTCGGCAGGGGTCGGACCATATAGCATGGTCGGTCGGCTCCTAGAAGCTTTTGCGCGCCTTTTCCGCGCGCCCGACACGAAGTAGGTGGGAGAGTCCTGGCCAAGCCCAAGGACGACACGATCCTGGTCGAAGGGACGGTCGTCGAACCGTTGCCCAACGCCATGTTCCGCGTCGAGCTGGAGAACGGCCACAAGGTGCTCGCGCACATCTCCGGGAAGATGCGGATGCACTACATCCGGATCCTGCCCGGCGACCGGGTCCAGGTCGAGCTCACGCCCTACGACCTGAGCCGAGGCCGGATCACCTACCGCTACAAGTGAGAGAGAACCACGATGAAGGTCCGTCCGTCGGTCAAGAAGATTTGTGAGAAGTGCAAGGTGATCCGCCGCCACGGGAGCGTGCGGGTCATCTGCGTCAACCCGCGCCACAAGCAGCGCCAGGGCTAGTCGAGAAGCAGGAGTACTGAGTTGGCTCGAATCTCCGGTGTCGACATCCCCCGCGAGAAGCGGTTGGAGATCTCGCTCACCTACATCTTCGGAGTCGGCCGGACGCGCTCGAAGGAGATCTGCGACGCGGTCGGCATCTCGCCGAACACGCGGGTGCGCGACCTGACCGAGGACGAGGTGGCGCAGCTCCGCAGCTACGTCGACCAGAACCTCAAGGTCGAGGGTGACCTCCGTCGCGAGATCGCCGCCAACATCAAGCGCAAGGTCGAGATCGGCAGCTACGAGGGACTCCGGCACCGCCGCGGCCTGCCCGTGCGCGGTCAGCGCACCCGCACCAACGCGCGCACGCGCAAGGGCCCGAAGAAGACCGTCGCCGGCCGCAAGAAGGCCCGGAAGTAAGAGAAGAGAAGAGGGAACGCAAGCATGGCCAAGCCGGCTGCCGGCGGTCGACGTCCCAAGCGGCGCGAGCGCAAGAACATCGCCTACGGGACGGCGCACATCAAGTCGTCCTTCAACAACACGATCATCACCTTCACCGACCAGTCGGGGAACACCATCGCGTGGGCCTCGGCCGGCAACGTGGGGTTCAAGGGCTCGCGCAAGAGCACGCCGTTCGCGGCCCAGCTCGCGGCGGAGACCGCGGCCCGGCGGGCCATGGAGCACGGCGTGCGCAAGGTCGACGTGGTGGTGAAGGGTCCGGGCTCCGGCCGCGAGACCGCCATCCGCACGATCCAGAACACGGGGATCGAGGTCGTCGGCATCAAGGACGTCACGCCGATCCCGCACAACGGCTGCCGGCCGCCCAAGCGGCGGAGGGTCTGAGCCATGGCGCGCTACACCGGACCGGTCTGTCGGCTCTGCCGACGCGAGCGGATGAAGCTGTTCCTGAAGGGCCCGAAGTGCGACACGATGAAGTGCCCGGTCGAGCGGAAGCCCTACCCGCCGGGTCAGCACGGTCGTGGTCGCATCCGCGACAGCGAGTACCTGCTCCAGCTGCGTGAGAAGCAGAAGGCCCGCCGCATCTACGGCGTGCTCGAGAAGCAGTTCCGCAACATGTACGCCGAGGCGGCCAGCGAGAAGGGCATCACCGGCGAGACCCTGCTGCGGATGCTCGAGCTCCGGCTCGACAACGTCGTGTTCCGCACCGCCTTCGCCGCCAGCCGCAACCAGGCGCGACAGTTCGTGCGCCACGGCCACGTGCTCGTGAACGGCAAGCGGGTGACCATCCCGTCGTACCAGGTCAAGAAGGGCGACGTGATCCAGATGTCGCCCAAGGCCCAGAAGATGATCGTGCTGCGCCACAACGTCGACACGCTCGACCGCGCCGTGCCGATGTGGCTCGACGTCACGCCCGCCGACTTCAGGGCGGAGGTGCGCGACCTCCCGCTGCGGGAGCAGATCGACGTGCCCGTGCGCGAGCAGCTCATCGTCGAGCTCTACTCCAAGTAATCCCCGTCCCCTCCGTCCGCGGCGGCCGCGGACCGGGCAGGCCAGCTCACCAGATCAGAGGCGATGCACCAATGCTCATCATCCAGCGTCCCCAAGTCGAGGCCGGCGAGGCCGAGGGCAACCTCCAGCAGTTCACCATCGCGCCGCTCGAGCCGGGCTTCGGCCACACCCTCGGCAACAGCCTGCGCCGCACCCTGCTGTCGTCGATCCCCGGCGCCGCGGTCACGCAGGTGCGCTTCGACGAAGCGCTCCACGAGTTCGACGTCATCCCCGGCGTGAAGGAAGACGTCACCGACCTCATCCTGAACATCAAGGACCTCGTGCTGACCTGTTCGGCCGAGGAGCCGGTGACCCTGCGCCTCGACGCGCGCGGCCCCGGTGAGGTGACCGCCGGCGACATCCAGACCACCGCCGACGTCGAGGTCCTCAACCCCGAGCTGCACCTGGCGACGGTCAACGCCAAGGGCCGCCTTGCCCTCGACCTCACCGTCGAGCAGGGCCGCGGCTACCTGTCGGCCGAGCGCAACAAGCGCACGTCGACCATCGGCCTCATCCCGGTCGACGCCATCTTCTCGCCGGTGCGGCGGGTGGCGTTCTCGGTCGAGCCGACCCGCGTCGAGCAGGCCACCAACTACGACAAGCTCACCCTGGAGATCGAGACCGACGGTTCCATCTCGCCGCGTGACGCGCTCTCGTCGGCGGGCGACACCCTGCGCAACCTGGTGGCGCTGGTCGCCGACCTCAGCGACGAGCCCCGCGGGCTCGAACTGGGCGAGGTCGCGCCGTCGACCGCGTCGCCCGACCTCGAGCTGCCGATCGAAGAGCTCGAGCTGTCGGAGCGCCCGCGCAACTGCCTGAAGCGCGCCCGGGTCGACACCATCGGCCAGCTGGTCCAGAAGACCGAGGACGACCTCCTCGCGATCACGAACTTCGGTTCGAAGTCGCTCGACGAGGTGCTCCAGAAGCTCGACGAGCGGGGCCTCGCCCTGCGGACCAAGGAGTAACCATGCCGACCCCCAAGAAGGGTCCGCGCATCGGGCGTGACCCCGCCCATCAGCGCCTCATCATGGCGAACATGGCGTCGAGCTTGTTCGAGGCCGGCTACCTCGTCACCACGGTGTCGAAGGCGAAGGCATTGCGGCCCTACGCCGAGCACCTCATCACCAAGGCCAAGACCGGCGGCGTGCACCAGCGGCGTCAGGTGATCGCGACCATCCACGACCAGGACGTCACGCACAAGCTGTTCGCCGAGATCGGGCCGCGCTACCGCGACCGCCCCGGCGGCTACCTGCGCATCCTGAAGCTGGGTCCGCGTCCCGGTGACAACGCGCCCATGGCGCGCGTCGAATTGGTGTGAACCAACT
The DNA here is from genome assembly GCA_036271015.1 of Acidimicrobiia bacterium. GTDB lineage: Bacteria > Actinomycetota > Acidimicrobiia > IMCC26256 > DASPTH01 > DASUAS01. The sequence goes on along the minus strand of DATBBL010000127.1, from coordinate 3,507 downwards.
CTCGCTCGACGAGCCGACGCCGGCTCCGGGCGGGTCCGAAGTCCTCAAGCTCACGGTTGCGTACGACGGGACCAACTTCCACGGGTTCGCCGCGCAGCCCGACACCCGCACGGTCGAGGGCGTGCTGCGCGATGCGCTCGGGCGGGTGCTGCGGGTCGACGACCTGTCACTCTCGTGCGCCGGACGCACCGACGCCGGCGTCCACGCATGGGGTCAGGTGGTGTCGGTCCCGGTCGACGGCGACGCCGACCTCGATCCGGAGCGCGTGGCCCACGCGGTGACCCGCCAGCTGGGGCCGGAGGTGGTCGTGCGCGCGGCGGCGCTGGTCGACCGCGACTTCGACGCCCGCCACTCGGCCCGGTGGCGTGCCTACCGCTACACGATCGTGAACCGGCCCGCGCCCGATCCGTTCCTGGCCCGCACCGCGTGGTGGGTGCCCGAGCCGCTCGACCTCCGGCTCCTGCGGCTCGGGGCCGATCCGTTTCTGGGTGAGCACGACTTCGCCACGTTCTGCCGCAAGGGCCCCGCGGGTTCGACCACCGTGCGCCGGGTGCTCGAGTCGTGCTGGCACGACCTCGGCGACGGCGTGCTCCGCTACGACATCACGGCCACCGCGTTCTGCTGGCAGATGGTGCGTTCGATCGTGGGCACGCTCGTCGACGTCGGCGCGGGCAAGCTCCGCGCCGGAGACCTCCTGCAGCTGCTGCGCGCGCGCGACCGCAACGCGGCGGGAAGGGTAGGCGCACCTCACGGACTGTGCCTCTGGGAAGTCGGCTACTGAGGCCGTCCCCCTGCCGAACATCTCGGAGTTCAGGGGGTCATGACGCACTTGAGTCCGAGATGTTGGTGGGAGGGCGAGTGGGTAGCGTTCACGTCGTGGCGAAGGCTGCGATCGACGCGAAGCGCATCGACCGGTTGCGCGCCATGTACGCCGACGAGGTGAACGGTGGCGCGCTGTTCCGCGGGCTCGCCGAGTACGCCGACGAGCAACGACGCGGCGTGTTCCTCCAGCTCGCGGCGGCGGAGGAACGACACGCCGCGCACTGGGCGCGGCTGCTGCGCGAGTCGGGGGTCGAGCCGCGCCCGCCGCGCGTTCCGTTCCGGGTACGCGCGCTCTGCTTCCTGGCGCGGCACCTGGGCACCGAAGCGGTGCTCCCGCTCATGCTGCGCACCGAGGCGGCCGAGGCCGACCGCTACCGCTCCGACGCCGAGGCCACCGACGCCATGGCGCAGCAGGAGGCGGCGGCGGGCCGGACCATCGCGGCCATGCAGGGCATCCCCGAAGGCGGTCGCATCGCGCGAGCCGAGGGTCGCCACCGCGCCGAGATCGGCGGGGTGCTGCGGGCAACCGTGTTCGGCATCAACGACGGGTTGGTGTCGAACTTCTCGCTCGTGATGGGCGTCGCCGGCGGCACCACCAACAACAGCATCGTGCTGCTCGCCGGCATCGCCGGACTGGTCGCCGGTGCGTTCTCGATGTCGTCGGGCGAGTGGATCTCGATCCGGTCGCAGCGTGAGCTCTACGAGAACGAGCTGCGCATCGAGCAGGCCGAGCTTCGCGCGTTCCCGGCGGAGGAGCGTGACGAGCTCGAGATGATCTACCGGGCCAAGGGCATCACGCCCGAGGCCGCGCGCACGCTGGTCGACACGATCATGAACCGCAACGAGGTCGCGCTCGACACGCTGGCCCGTGAGGAGCTCGGGCTCGATCCGAGCACGCTCGGTTCGCCGTGGACGGCGGCGATCTCGTCCTTCATCGCCTTCGCGACGGGTGCCGCGTTGCCGGTGATCCCGTTCCTGTTCGGCAGCGGCGCGGCACCCACCGTCGTCGCTGCCGTGCTCTCGGTGGTGGCGCTGTTCGTCGTCGGGGCGGCGACGTCGATCTTCACCGGGCGCCACGCCGGCCGCGCCGGGTTGCGCATGGCGCTCATCGGGGCCGTGGTCGCGCTGATCACGTTCGGCATCGGCAAGGCGGTCGGCCAGGCCGTCTAGATCACACGGCTCAGTCGAGATAGAGGAAGCAGTAGCCCTCGTCGCGGAACTCGATCCCGGCGGCGCGCAGCTCGACGTCCCAATCGCCGCGCACCGCGGGATCGGTCTCCTGCATGCCATGGTCGGCGACCAGCACGAAGGCGGTGTCGTCGAACGCGCCGGACCGTTCCACGGCCGCCAGCACGCCGCCGACGCGTGCGTCGGAGTCGCGCACCGACGCGGCGGCGATCTCCGAGAACGGGCCGCCCTCGTGGAACGCGGAGTCGGTGAGGGTGAAGTTGCACCACATGAACGTCGGCGTCGGGAACGACAGGTCGCGGTAGTGGCCCGACCAGATGCCGACGGCCTGCTCGACGCCCATGTGGTCGACGACCGACGACCACGAGTAGTCCTTCGACGGGCGCACGAACCGCTCGGTCGTGTGCGGCAGCCCCTCGGGCGACGCGGGGATCGGCGGCACCTCGCCCCGGCGGAACCAGTCGAAGGTGGAGTAGTCGGCACCCAGGTCGCAGGGCTCGTTCACCGAGGCGGTGAACGCGTCCGGCCGGGCGCGGTGGACGACGTCGTGCAGCGACTCGACCCCGGGGGTGAGGTGCTCCATCGCCCACGGCCACGTGGCCTGGGAGTTCGTGATGACCTGTTCACCGGTGGCGCGGTCGAACCAGGCGTTGTGGAGGATCCCGTGGTGGCCGGGGAGCCGGCCGGTGAGGATCGAGGTGTGGTTGGCGAGGGTGACGGTCGGGAGCCCGGCCATCGCCCCCCACTCGTAGGCGGTTCCCATGTCGATCAGCCGGGCGACGTTGGGCGCCTCGCCCGCCGCGGCCATGGCGTAGAGGACGTTCGGGTTCACGCCGTCGAACAGGAACCCGACGACGTGCTTGGGAGGCCCGGCCGCGGGATCGAGCACGTCGGTGCGCACGACGCCGTCCTGCCCGGCGAGGTGGTGGCCGTGCGCGTCGGGTTCGCAGCCCAGGAGCGCGGCGATGGTGGGCGCGACGTCGACCAGTCGTCCGACCCGGGGGACGAGGCCGTCGTTGCGCACGCCCTTCCCGGCGACGACGAACGGTGCGCGCGCCTGCACGATGCCGAGCGACCCGTGCTCGCCCCGGTGGCCACCCTGGTCCTCCCAGTTGTGCGCGCCGGTGTGCAGCACGCAGAGGTCGGGGGCCGCCGGATGGTCGAAGAGCTGCGCGATGTGGTCGTAGGCGAACGGGTAGGCGTTGGTGTCGCGCCCGGGGTGGGGGTCGGCCAGCTCGGCCGCGAGGCCCACGAGCCGATCCGAGGACTGGTCGGCGACCGGATCCTTCCCCGTGCCGCCGGTCCGCACGTAGCCACCGGCGGTGTCGTCGATCCGCCGGAACTCGATCCGCCCGTCGGCGCTCGCCGCCTCGTACGTGTCAGGACCCGTGCGTCGGGTCACCATGTCGACGATCGGTGCGAGCCGCCGATCCAGCAGCACGTCGAGCGCGGCATCGAGGCTGCACACGGCGTCAGGGTAGCGACCGGCGCCCGAGT
>DATBBL010000126.1:0-7032 GCA_036271015.1 Acidimicrobiia bacterium | reverse complement strand
GAGAAGCGTCAGAAACCTCGGCACGGCAGGACGTCTCGTGTGGTCGGCCCCGACCGGTTGCGCGCCATGCCGTGTGCCCGTGTGAGCGGAAGGGGCTCACCATGCGTGACGAGCCGTCCGATTCTTCTGTGATCTCACTTCGCACCGACGCGCGGCGTCGCGCCATGACGACACCGCCGGCAGAATCCGCGAGCGGGATGAGTCTGTGTTTGCTGGGGACCTTTCGGTTCAGCACCGCGAACGATGCGTTCGTGAGCTTGCCCGGTGCTTCGCAACGGCTCCTGGCGTTCCTCGCGTTGCGGAACCGCACGATGACTCGTACCGCGACCGCCGGCGCGTTGTGGCCCAACGTGACGGACGCTCATGCCTACGCCAGTTTGCGGTCGGCGATATCTCGGCTGGCGAAGATCACCCGTGACGCGATCCGGGTGACGGTGCACGAGCTGTGCCTGGGCGACGAGGTGTCGGTTGACATGCACGCGTCCCAGGGACTCGCCCATCGCCTCCTCGACCGTGCCGCCGTCAAAGGCCCAGCTGATCTGAGCGAGGCTGCCGTGTCCGCGCTATCGGTCGATCTGTTGCCCGACTGGTATGACGATTGGGTCGTGATCGAGGCCGAGGCCTGGCACCAACTTCGTCTGCACGCCCTCGAGGCGCTCACCGAGCTCCTCGTTGCTCAACGGCGCTTCGGTGACGCGACGAGCTCTGCTCTGGCGGCGGTGCAGGCCGATCCACTGCGAGAGAGCTCGCACGCCGCGCTCATCCGCGTGCATCTCGCGGAAGGAAACCAGTCCGAAGCTCTGAGCGTGTTCCGGCGCTACCAGATGGTGTTGCACGCCGAGCTCGGCCTCGAACCAACACGCGGACTGCGCGACCTGATCGCAGCTACGCACGCAACCGTCACGCCTGGGTGACGCCGGCCGGCGTACGGTTTGGTGCGTGCCGACGGATCGGGAAGGCCTCTTGATCATCCGCGCCTATGTCGAAGAGCAATCAGCGTCGCCGTTGCGTGCGCACATCCGACTCACGACCGACGTTTCCGCCGGGTTCGAGCGCACCGTCACGCTCGCCGAAGCTGCCGCGGTCGGAACGCTGGTGCAAGCGTGGCTGCGCGAGCTCCTCGCCGATCCCTAGCCTCCGACCGGCGCGCCGCTCGTCGCCGGCCCGGAGTACGTTCTCGCCATGGAGAACAGCCTCGGTCAATACTGCATCAACGTCCGCGACCTCGAGCGTTCGGTGGCGTTCTGGACCGACGTCGTCGGTATCCCGGTGCAGAGCCGCACCGAGATCCCGACCGCCAGGGAGGTGGTCCTCCAGGCCGAGGTCGGTGGGTCGCGCCTCCAGCTCGCACAGCAGCTCGACCAGGACGTCCCGATCGAGATGGGCACCGCGGTGTGGAAGCTCTACGTCGACACCGACGACTGCCAGGCCGTGTACGACAAGGCGATCGCCGCCGGGTGCGAGTCGGTGTCGCCGCCGCAGCAGCTCGACCGGTGGCCGGTGACGGTCGCCTTCATCAAGGATCCCGACGGCTACCTCATCGAGTTCGTACAGAACCACGAAGGCACGCGGCCGTCGCTCCGTTAGCCGTCGCGCCCTGCGCCGGCCAGCACCCGCGCGAGCGCGTCCAGGAGTCGGTCGACGTCGGCATCGGTGACATGGAGGTGCGGCGCGAGCCGCAGCACCTCCCCGCGGACGGCGGCGAAGCAGTTCGCGGCGGCGAGACCGGTCACGACCTCCGCGCGCACCACGTCGGGCAGGCGCACGCCGAGCAGGTGCGGACCGCGCTGCGCCGCCGTGAGGGGATCGAGCCCCATGGTCGTCGCCGCGCCGGCGATGGACCCGGTCACCGCGGTCAACCTGGTCGCAACGCGGTCGACGCCCCACTCGTGGAGCTGTTCCAACGCCGCGATCGCCATCGGCAGGAGCTCGAAGTTGGTGCGTTGGCCCACGTCGAACCGGCGCGCGCCGGGTTGATACTCGTCGCGGTAGTCGACCAGCCGGGCGAAGTCCTCGGAGCCCTCGCGCGCGATCCAGTTCTGCTCCACCGGTTCGCCCCGCCGGTGCTCCTGGGCAACGTACAGGTACGAGACGCCGAGGGGACCGAGCAGCCACTTGTAGCCGACGCTCGTCACGAAGTCGGGCCGCAGGGTGCCGACGTCGAACGGCATCGCGCCGATCGACTGGCTGCCGTCGATCACGAGGTGGGCGCCCACCTCGTGCGTCCGTGCGCTCACCGCCTCGAGGTCGAGGACGGCGCCGTCGGTCCAGTGCACGTTCGGCACGCTGACCACGCGGACCCGGTCGTCGAGCGCGGCCAGGACGGCGTCGGTCCACGGTCGTCCCCGCTCGCGGTGGACGGTCAGGATCTCGGCGCCGCTCGCGCGCGTCGCCGCCTGCCAGGTGTAGATCCCCGACGGGTACTCCTCGGCGAGGACCAGGACCCGGTCGCCGCGCCCGAGCGGGAGGTTGCGGGCCGCCACCGCGAACCCGTAGCTCGTGGCGGGCACCAGCGCGATCCCGTCGGCATCGGCGCCGATCAGTCCCGCGAACAACGCCCGGAGCCGCTCGACCTCGGCGAACCAGTCGCCCGGCGTGATCGTCCACGGTCGGCCCCGCCGCTCGAGCGCCGCCTCGCCGGCCGCCCGCACCCGGTGCAGCTGGGCTGACAGGGTGGCGGTGTTGAAGTAGGCGATCTCGTCCGGGACCGCGAACGCCTCCCGCTGCGAGCCGAGAGGGAGGCTCACTCGCCGGCGTGCGCGGTGGGCTTCGACGCCATCAGGTTCGTCTCGAGCAGGTACTCCGGCGCGGTCATCGCGATCTGCGACTCGGCCCGGGCCCGGATCTTGGCCTCCTGCGCCTCGCTCGGCGCGGTGATCCAGAACACGTCGTCGCGTATGCCTTCGAAGCAGAGGTCTGCCACCTCCGAGAGCGGCGCGAACACGATCGGCAGGCCGGCCGCGTCCATGCGCTTTCGATACTCGCCGAGCGCGTCGCGTCCCTCCTTGGGCGGCGCGCCGGGACGGTCGTAACGGTCGGGACGGTTGGCGCCCGGTCGCCAGATGCCGGTGTCGAGCATGCCGGGCGAGCGTGTAGACGGGAACAGCACCGACGCGCCGATGCGCGCGCCCGTCTCCTGCAGCTGTCCCCACAGGCACTCGGTGATGGTGACGACCGCGGCCTTGGTGGTTGCGTACACCGCGCTGTTGATCAGCGGTGTGAAACCGCCGTTGCCGGACGACGTGTTCACGACGTGCCCGTCCTCACCGCGTTCGAGCATGGTGGGCACGAACGCGTTGATGCCGTTCACGACCCCCATCACGTTGACGTCGAGCGACCAGCGCCAGTCGTTGACGTGGTGCTCCCAGATCTGGCCCTCCGACCCTGACCCGATCCCCGCGTTGTTGCACACGATGTGCACCGCGCCGAACGCATCGAGCGTGGCGTCGCGCAGCGCCTCGACCGACTCGAGCGACGTGACATCGGTGACGACACCGATCACGTCGCGGCCCTCGTCGCGCAACTCGCGCGTGGTCTGCTCGACCAGGTCGGGTACCACGTCGGCCACGACCGCCTTCATGCCCTCGTCGGTGAAGCGATCCACCAGCGCGCGGCCGATCCCCTGGCCGCCGCCGGTCACGACGGCGACCTTCCCCGCGAACTCCTTCATCGGCTCACCCCATGTACGCGGTCAGCGGCTGCCCGCAGGTCTCGGGGACCACCTTCCCGTCGACCTCCCGGCGGATCATCATCGGGCACGTCGGCACCGGCGCGGCCTCGTTGTCGGGTTCGACCTTGCCGTGGGTGGGGCAGTGATACTCGATCTTCACGGCTACCGGTCTACCCGCTGTTCCGCCCCCCGCGAACCACACCCACCGATCGTCGGTCGGGAGGGGGCGGGAAGGTCATCGGGCGGCCAGGAACTCCAGGAGCGCGCGGTGCAGCTCCGGCCGGGCGTTGGCGGTGAAGTGGTCGCCCGGCACGCGCACCAGCGTCGCCCCCAGCTGCTCGGCCAGCGGCGCGGGATCGCCCGCGTTCTCGTCCCCTTCGCCCACGACGAGGAGCACGGGCACGTCGATCTCGTCGAGGCGGGCCGGGTCGTTCGTGCCCGGGGCCTTCACGTAGGCGAGGAGCGGCTCGCGGTCGAGGCCGGCCATCACCCGGAACTGGCGGAGCGACGCGTCCTCGACGTCGTCGGGTGAGTCGGCCTCGAGCACGGCGAGCAGAGCGTCGCGGCGTTCCGGCCCGCGCTCGCCGCCGCTCGCGGAGTCGCCGATGCCCAGCAGCACCAGCGCCTTCACCCGGGGCTCGTCGGGCGCCAGCCGCAACGCGAGGTGCGCGCCCATCGAGTAGCCCACCAGCAGCACGTCGTCGAGCCCGAGGTGGTCGAACAGCGCGAACACGTCGCGCTTCATCGCGTCGTCGGCGTACGCCGCCGAGTCGGTCGGCTTCGACGAGAGCCCGTGGCCGCGGGCGTCGAGGGTGACGACGCGGTACCCCTCGTCGAGGAGGAGGTCGAAGAGACCGGAGCGCACGTAGTTGACGTTCGTGTCGGCCGCGAAGCCGTGCAGGAGGACGACCGTCCGCCCGTCTCCCTCGTCCTGGTAGAAGAGGCTCAGGCCGTCAAAGCTCTCGAAGCTCGCCATGGCGGGGAACGGTACCCTTCCCGCCCATGGGAGCACTCGACGGAAGGGTCGCGATCGTCACCGGTGCCGGCCGGGGCATCGGCCGTGCGCACGCACTGCTCTTCGGCCGGGAGGGCGCCCGGGTGGTGGTGAACGACCTCGGTGGCGGCACCGACGGCAGCGGGGCCGACGCCGGGCCCGCGCAGCAGGTGGTCGACGAGATCCGGGCGGCCGGCGGCGAGGCGGTGGCCAACACCGACGACGTCGCCGACTGGTCGGGGGCCGAGCGCCTCGTGCAGACCGCGCTCGACGAGTTCGGTGCGCTGCACGTGCTGGTGAACAACGCCGGCATCCTGCGCGACCGCATGATCGCCAACATGTCCGAGGCGGAGTTCGACGACGTCGTGCGCGTGCACCTGAAGGGGCATTTCGCGCCGCTCCGTCACGCCGCCGCCCACTGGCGCGACCAGGCGAAGGCGGGCACGCCGGTCGCGGCCTCGGTGATCAACACCTCGTCGACGTCGGGGCTCTTCGGCAACGTCGGGCAGACCAACTACGGGGCGGCGAAGACCGGCATCGCCACCATGACGATCATCGCCCAGATGGAGCTCGACCGGTACGGCGTGCGGTGCAACGCGATCGCGCCGTCGGCCATGACCCGCCTGATCATGACCGTGCCCGGTGCCGACGAGCGCCCGCCGGTACGGACCGACGATTGGGACCCGCGCGATCCGGCCAACGTCTCGCCGTTCGTCGCCTACCTCGCGACCGAGGACTGCCCGATCAAGGGCCGCGTGTTCTGGGTCGCGGGCGGCGACGTCGGGCTCTTCCAGCCGTTCGCCATCGTCGACAAGATCCACGCCGACCATCGCTGGACCCTCGACGAGCTGAAGGCGGAGGCGGCCCGCTTCGCCGACTTCGAGTTCGCGCTCAACAAGCCCTGGTAGCGACGCAGGGGGTGGCGGGCCTACGCGGTCTCGGGCCGCGGGCTGATCGGCGTGGCACCGGCCAGCGCGCCGCCGTCGACGACCAGCGTGTGACCGGTGATCCAGGCCGCGCCGGGGCCGGCGAGGAAGCGGGCCGCGTGGGCGATGTCCTCCGGTTCGCCCAGCCGGCGCAGGGGGAGCGCGGCGGCGACGACGTCGCCCGCCGGCTCCCACAGCGCACGGGCGAAGTCGGTCTTCACCAGGCCCGGCGCGATGCAGTTGACCCGGACGCCGGGCCCGAGCTCGACGGCCAGGATCTTCGTCAGGTGGACGATGGCGGCCTTGGTCGTGTTGTAGACGCCGATGGCGGCGTCGCCCCGCAGTCCCCCAATTGAAGAAAGGTTGATGATCGAGCCGCCGTGCTCGCGCATCCACGACCGCCAGGCGAGCTGCGACCAGACGAACGCGCCCCGCACGTTCACCTGGAAGGTCTTGTCCCAGGCCGGGAGCTCGGCGTCGATGGTGGCACCCATCACCGGGTTCGTGGCCGCGTTGTTCACCAGCACGTCGAGCGCGCCGAACCGCTCGAGGGTTGCGGCGACACAGGATGCGGCCTGGTCCGGGTCGCCCGCATTCGCGGCGAAGGTGCCGACGCGCGCACCGGGGACGGTCTTCTCGATCGCGACCGCGGCCTCGTCGAGCCCCTGCTGCTTGCGCGACGTGAGCATCACCGCCGCCCCGCCGTCGGCGAGCGAGGTCGCGATCGCCCGGCCGATGCCCTTCGACGACCCGGTCACGATCGCGACCCGGCCATCGAGCTCATGTGCCACGACCGGCAGTCTCGCGCGCGACGATGGGAGAATGTCCGGAGTGGCAGTACCGGACCGAGTCGCGGCCCCGCCGTCCCAGCACGCGCCGCGGCTCGGGTACATCCCCGCGCTCGATGGCCTCCGCGCGGTCGCGGTCGTCGCCGTCCTGCTGTACCACGCGGACCAGCGGTGGATCCCGGGTGGCTTCCTCGGCGTCGACGTGTTCTTCGTGATCTCGGGCTACCTGATCACCTGCCTCCTGCTGGCCGACTGGCAGCAGCACGGCGGGGTCGGGCTGAAGCGGTTCTGGTACCGGCGCGCCCGCCGCCTCCTGCCCGCGCTGTTCACCATGCTCTTCGTGGTGTCGATCTACGCCATCCTGTTCCTCCCCGACGTGCTCGACCAGCTGCGGGGCGAGGTCATCGCGGCGCTGCTCTACGTCGAGAACTGGTTCCTCATCTTCCGCCACCTCTCGTACTTCCAGAGCACGGGGCGACCGCCGCTGCTCCAGCACGTGTGGTCGCTGGCGGTGGAGGAGCAGTTCTACCTGTTGTGGCCATTGATCCTCGTGCTCGTCCTCACCGTGTGGGGCAAGAGCCGGCGCGCCCTGCTCGTCGGCGTGGTCGTCGGCATCGTGGTGTCGACGCTCGAGATGGCGATCCTCTACCACCC
>DATBBL010000125.1:0-3157 GCA_036271015.1 Acidimicrobiia bacterium | reverse complement strand
GACGGCCTGGTGGGACGCGGCCACGACGTCACCCTGTTCGCCGCCGCCGGCTCGCGCACCGCGGCCCGGCTCGTGTCGCCCCTGCGCGAGCCACCCGAGATCATCGGCGGCGCGCCGGACGACGACGCGTTCCACACCTTGCATGCGTACCTCGCGGCCGACGACTTCGACGTCATCCACGACCACACCAGTCTCGGTCCGGCCTTCGCCGGCTTGCTGCATGACGGACCCCCGGTGGTCCACACGCTGCACGGGCCGTGGACCACGGGACTGCGCAACAAGCTCGCGCTCGTGCAGGACGCCGTGCACCTCGTCGCCATCAGTCAGGCCCAGGCGGCCATCAACCCCGAGGTCGATTACGCGGGGATGGTGCACAACGGCGTCGACCTCGAGCACCACCCGTACCGGAGCACCAAAGAGGACTTCCTGGTGTTCGTGGGACGGGTGAATGCCGACAAGGCGCCGGAGGTCGCAGTGGAGGTCGCCCGGGCCGCGGGGCTTCCGCTCACGATGATGGTGAAGCGATCGGAACCCGCGGAGTGGGACTACTGGAACGAGATCGTCGAGCCGCGGCTGCACGACGGAGTACGGGTGATCGAGCAGCCGCCCCACGCGATGAAGGTCGACCTCGTCGGTCGCGCGTGCGCCACGCTGTGCCCGATCTACTGGCCCGAGCCCTTCGGCCTGGTGCTCGCGGAGTCGCTGGCGTGCGGCACGCCGGTCATCACGCGGCCGGTCGGCGCGGCACCCGAGATCGTCACCCATGGCGTCACCGGCTACCTGTGCGACACCACCGAGGAGATGATCGCGGCCGTCGGTCGGGTCGCGGCGCTGTCGCCGCGGGTGTGCCGCGAGCACGCCGCCGAGCGGTTCTCCGCCGATTCGATGGTGGACGGCTACGAGGCCGTCTACCGATCGGTCGGGTGGGGTCAGAAGTCGCCGGGCACCCGGGCCGCGATGAGCGCGGCGCGAGAGTTGCGCAGCACGTCGAGATGACCGCCGCCGCGCACGTCGACGCGACCATTCACGACATCGACGGTGAGTGACTCACCGGCGATCTGGATTCCCTCCACCCGCAGGGCCTGGATCCACGGCGGGAGCTCGGGATCGATCCGCACCTCGTCGTGCGCGGCCCACGGATCGATCCGCAACAAGGTCCGCAACCAGAGCAGCGGCGACGCCGAAGCCCACGCCTGGGGCGAACACGACGTGGGGTACGACGCCGGACTCGCGGGGCGGCCGCGGGCAAAACCGGCGAAGAGCTCGGGCAGGTGGCCGCGGAACGCCTCCGACACGTCGAGCTGCGCGCCGATCACGCGGTGGGCCTCCTCCACGTAGCCGTAGCGCATCAGGCCGGCGGCGCAGATCGCGTTGTCGTGCGGCCAGATCGAGCCGTTGTGGTAGCTCACCGGGTTGAACGCGGCCATGGTGGTGGCCAGCGTCCGCACGCCCCAGCCCGAGAACATCTCCGGCGACATCAGCCGCTCCACCACCAATCCCGCGCGCGCAGGGTCGATGATCCCGGTCCACAGGCAGTGACCCAAGTTGGAGGCGAGCGCGTCGATCGGGCGCTTCTCGCCGTCCAGGCCGAGTGCGTAGTAGCCGTGCCCGGGGAGCCAGAAATCCTCGTTGAACCGGAGCCAGAGCTCACGGGCCTTGTCGCGGTAGCGCACGAACGTCACCTCGTCGCCGGCCTCACGAGCGAAGTGGGCGCGCGCGACATACGCCGCGTACACGTAGCCCTGCACCTCGCACAGCGCAATCGGCGCCTCCGCGAGCCTGCCGTCGGCAAAGCGGATGGCGTCCCAGGAATCCTTCCAGCCCTGGTTCGCCAGCCCGGTCGGACTGGCGCGGGCGTACTCGACGTACCCGTCACCGTCACGGTCGCCGAAGCGCTCGATCCATTCGAGGGCGCGGTCGGCGTGCGGCAGCAACCCAGGTACGCAGTCGTCGGCGAGATCCCAACGTCGCAGCTCGCCGAGCAACATCACGAACAGCGGCGTCGCGTCGATCGAGCCGTAGTACACCTCGCCGGAGCCGAGCGCGGCCCGGGCCGACGCGCCGAAGCGCATCTCGTGCAGGATCTTGCCCGGTTCCTCCTCGGTCTCGGCGTTCACCTCGACGCCCTGGAAGCGGGCCAGCGTCTCGAGCACCCCGCGCGCCAGCGCGGGCTCCGCGAGCAGCGTCATCCACGCGGCGAGCAGGGAGTCGCGGCCGAAGACGGTCATGAACCACGGCGCGCCCGCGGCCAGGATCGGTACGTCCGGGTGCTCGGGATCGAAGATCCGCAGCGCGCCGAGGTCGTCGCCGGCCTGGCGCACCGCTTCGCCGAGCCCCGCGTGGTCGGTGTGCACCGCGGGGAGCGACGCCCGCCACGACGCGAGCCGCCGCGTCGGGAGCGAATCGGTGTCGACACCGCGGCACCGAAAGCGCGGGACCAGCACCTCGTCGCCGAGCGTGGCGATGCACTCCACGCACACCGTCCAGGTCTCGTGCGGTCCGAGCTTGGTCATCCAGCGCAGCGTGTCATTGATCACGGCGGGCGCTTCATGCGTGCGCAGCTCAACCGTCTTGTCGACGGTGGCGTCGCGGTACGTGAACACCAGACCGTGCGCGGTGGGCTCGTGTCGCCGCCCGACGCGCTCGACCACGCGGCGCTCCTTCACCTCGAACAGGTCGGCGAAGTCGACGTCGCACCGCAGCTCGATCTCCACGTCCACCGCGCCGGTGCCGTAGTTGGTGACCGCGATCCGCTCTCGCAGGCCCTGGCCGATCGCACGGTCCCGGAACGCAATCACGTCGGAATCGACCTGGCCGGCTGATGGGAGGGCCCGGCCCACGAACAATGCCGTGAACGGCTCGGGCACGTCGACGGTGAGCGGCTCGAGCGGATGGCCGTCGATCAACAACTCCCAACGCGACAGCACACGCGTGTCGAGCACGAACAGGCCGTGGGGCTGCGTCGGATGCACGTCGCCCGTCCGGTCGGAGAGGCAGAAGGTCTGACCCTCCACCAGCGTCACCGACCCATCGGTGCGCCCGAGCGAAGAAGGCGGCGGGATGGTGCCCGCGTAACGGTCGATATCGGTCAGAGAATTCCACGCTACTCGCCCGCGGTCGGCCGAGGCCGCCAGATGGTGCATCTGGCGTTGCTCAG
>DATBBL010000124.1:0-15497 GCA_036271015.1 Acidimicrobiia bacterium | reverse complement strand
CCTCCGCGTGGGGCGTGGGTCGCCCACTCGGGCTCCGGGCGGTCGGCCGACGCGAGCTGCTCCGCGACCCAGCGACCGACCGGATCGTCGCCGCCGGCGAGCAGGTACGCGTAATGGGCGTGCAGGCACTTCACCCCGGCGCGGGTGCCGCCGACCCCGCCCGACGGAACCGGCCCGGTGTGATTCGGGGGGATCGCGGCGTCGCGCTCGGCGGCGTACGCGAGGTGGGCGGTCTGCAGCTCGACGGGGTCGACCGCAGCCTGTGCGGCGCGCACGCCACCCTCGGCCTCGAGCCGCGAGACCTGTAGGTTCAGCTCCGGGTCGACCAGCCAGTACCGCGTCGGCATCGGCCTCCCGTGCCGCGTGAAGGGCGCGTTGCGGATGACGACGGGCGCGCCGTCGGCGTCGCGCACGACCACCTCGAAGTCGGCCTGCGGCTCCCGTCCGAGGCGCGCGGTGAGCGCGGCGACGTCGTCGGGTGCGGCCATGCCCGCAGTCTACGAGTCGCCTCTACGGTGCCGGAGGGGTGCTGCTGGGGGCCGCGCTCGCCGGCGCGGTCGACGTGGTGGGGGCGGGCAGGATCACGAAGGGACGCTCCCCCGGCCGGACCAGCCCGTACTTCTCGCGTGCGAGCCGCTCGATCTCGGAGTCGGTGCTGAGCCGCTTCGACTCCCGTGCCAACCGCGCGTTCTCCGCCTGCAGGACCTCGAGCTGGGCGCGCGCCTTGTTGGTCTGCGAACGCTGGTCGAGGAACGTCCGGGTCGGGTACACGAACACGAACAGCAGGCCGACGAGCACGACGAGGAACAGCGCGGTGCGCATCGACGGCCGTCGGAGGGCGCGAGGCGCTCGAGGCGCGCGTGGCTCGCGTGACGCGCGTGGCTCGCGTGCTTCGCGCCGTACGCGCGGCGGCGCGGGGCGCGCCGGTCCCGCACGGACGCGCGTGCGATCAGCCACCCGCCCCGTTCCCGGGAAGTGCCGCGCGTCCGAGGTACGACGCGACCGGGCCCAGCTCCTCCTCGATGCGCAGCAGCTGGTTGTACTTGGCGACGCGGTCGCTGCGCGCGGGAGCGCCGGTCTTGATCTGGCCGCAGTTCGTGGCCACCGCGAGATCGGCGATGGTCGCGTCCTCGGTCTCGCCCGACCGGTGCGACATCATCGCGGTGTACGCGTGCCGACCGGCGACGAGCATGGTGTCGAGGGTCTCCGACAACGTCCCGATCTGGTTGACCTTGACCAGGATCGAGTTGGCGACGCCGAGCTCGATGCCCCGCTCGAGCCGCTCGACGTTGGTGACGAAGAGGTCGTCGCCGACGAGCTGGACGCGCGCGCCGAGGCGCTGCGTGAGCGCGAGCCAGCCGTCCCAGTCGTCCTCCGCCATGCCGTCCTCGATCGACACGATCGGGTAGCGGTCGCAGAGCTGCACGAGGCGATCGGCCCATTCCCCCGACGGGTAGTCGACGCCCTCACCCGCGAGCACGTAGCGGCCGTCGGCGTAGAGCTCGGTGGAGGCGACGTCGAGCGCGAGCGCGATCTCGTCCCCGGGTGTGTACCCGGCCCGCTCGATCGCGGTGAGCAGGAGGGCGAGTGCCTCCTCGTTGGACGGGAGGTTCGGCGCGAACCCGCCTTCGTCGCCCAGCGCGCTCGACAGGCCCCGCTCCTGCAGCAGCGCCTTGAGCGCGTGGTACGTCTCGACCCCCCACCGGAGGCCCTCGGAGAAGCTCGCCGCACCGACCGGCGCCAGCATGAACTCCTGCACGTCGACGTTGGAGTCGGCGTGGGCGCCCCCGTTGAGCACGTTCATGAACGGCATCGGGAGGACGTGCGCGTTCGTACCGCCGACGTAGCGGTACAGGGGCAGCTCGGCCTCCTCCGCCGCCGCGTGGGCGCCGGCGAGCGAGACGCCCAGGATGGCGTTGGCTCCGAGCCGGGCCTTGCCGTCGGTGCCGTCGAGGGCGATCAGCTCGTCGTCGAGCAGGCGCTGGTCGGAGCCGTCGAGCCCCACCACCGCATCGGCGATCTCGCCGTTGACGTGCTCGACCGCGGTGCGGACCCCCTTGCCGCCGTAGCGGGCGCCGCCGTCGCGGAGCTCGTGGGCCTCGTGGGCGCCGGTGCTGGCGCCACTCGGGACGATCGCCCGCCCGCGGGCCCCGGACAGCAGCTCGACCTCGACCTCGACGGTAGGGTTCCCCCGGGAATCGAGGACCTCGCGGCCCACGACCTCCACGATCGCGCTCATGCTGTTCCGTACCCCTGGTGGCCACTGTGGCAGATGTGACCAGTGAGCCTAAACCTTTCAACCCGTTCGAACCGGGCTTCGCCGAGGACCCGTATCCGCAATTCGCCGAGCTCTCGGTGGGCAACCCGGTGCAGCAGACGCCGCTCGGCCTGTGGGCGCTGTTCGGCTACGACGACGCCGTCCGGCTGCTGCGCGACCCCAGCCTCAGCGTGGAGGACCGCAGCGTCGTCGGCCGCAACCCGCGGGCCGAGGTGCGGGAGCAGATCCTCGGCGACCGCCCGCAGCGGGGCACCCACCAGATCCTGAACCTCGACCCGCCCGACCACACCCGCCTGCGGCGGCTGGTGCAGCAGGTGTTCACGCCGCGGATGGTCGAGCAGCTGACGCCCCGGGTGCAGGCGATGGTCGACGACGCCCTCGACGCGGTCGTCGGGCGCGGCGGCGAGATGGACGTGATCGCCGACCTGGCGTTCCCGCTGCCGTTCCGGGTGATCTCGGCCATGCTCGGCATGCCGGTCGCGGAGGAGGCGCAGCTGCGGGACTGGGCGCACACCCTCACCCTGAGCCTCGAGCCGCTCCTCGCGTTGCAGCACCAGGACGAGATCCTCGACGCGTCCGACCACATCATCGAGCACGTGCTCGACGCCATCGAGTGGAAGCGGGGCCATCCGGCCGACGACCTGCTCTCGGCGCTCATCGCGGCCGAGGACGCCGGCGACCGCCTCTCCCCCGAGGAGCTGCTCGACCAGGTGATCCTGCTCTACATCGCGGGCCACGAGACGACCGTCAACCTGATCGGCAACGGCACGCACGCGCTCCTCACACACCGATCCCAGCTCGAACGGTGGCGCGACGACCCGGCGCTCGATGCCACCGCGGTCGACGAGCTGCTGCGGTACGACTGCCCGGTGCAGTTCTCCCGGCGGATCACCACGTCGGCGCTGCAGGTGCGCGACGCCACCATCGAGCGGGGCGTGTTCGTGCTGACGTGCCTGGCCGCCGCCAACCGCGATCCAGCCAAGTGGGGGGCGACGGCCCAGGACCTCGACCTCGGGCGCCCGGGCGTGGCCCAGCACCTGGCCTTCGGGTCGGGGATCCACCACTGCCTGGGCGCGGCGCTGGCCCGGCTGGAGGGACGCATCGCCCTGGGCACGCTCATCCGGCGGTTCCCGCGGCTGGAGCCGGCCGGCGACACCCCGGCGTGGAACGGCCGCCTCGTCCTCCGGGGCCTCGACTCCCTCCCCGTCACCCTCGGCGGCTGACGGACTTCACCGGGCGGTTCGGGCGGAATAGTTGCGAGCGCAACTAGGTTGTGAGGGGGAATCGCTCCCCGAGACCGACCGGAGGCCGCCATGCCCGCAGTGACCGTCGACAACCCGCTCGTGCTCCCCCGGATCGGCCGGCCCGACCCGGCGACGACCGTTGGCCGGCCCGCGCTGCGGACGGTCCCCGCGCACCACGCCATCGAGGGGGCGGGGTTCGAGGTGTGGCGCCCGTTCCCCGGTGGCCTCGCGCTGCACGAGACCGACCCCTTCCTGCTCCTCGACCAGCTCGGACCGGTGGAGTACGGCCCCAACGAGGCGGTCGGCGCGCCGTGGCACCCCCACCGCGGGTTCGAGACCGTGACCTACGTGCTCGACGGGGAGATCGCGCACCACGACTCCAACGGTGGAGGCGGGGTCATCGGTGAGGGTGACACGCAGTGGATGACCGCGGGAGGCGGGATCCTGCACGACGAGGTGCCCAGCGAGCGCGCGCTGCGCGAGGGCGGACCGTCGCACGGGGTGCAGCTGTGGGTGAACCTCCCGTCGCAGCTGAAGTTCACACCGCCCCGCTACCAGGCGCTCACCGGCGACGGCCTCGTGCTGCTGTCGAGCGACGACGGTGGCGCGCTGGTGCGCCTCATCGCCGGCGACCTCGCCGGGCACCGCGGCCCGGGCGACACCCACACGCCGATCACCTACGCGCACGCGACGATCTCGCCCGGCGCGCAGCTGTCGGTGCCGTGGAACCCGGAGTTCAGCGCCATGGCCTACGTGCTGCTCGGACAGGGCTACGCGGGCGACGAGGGCCGGCCGGTGTCCGACCACCAGTTGGTGGTCTTCGGGCCCGGCGACTCGCTCACCCTGCGGGCCGCCGATCGGCAGGAGGGCGCGACCGACGCGCTCGAGGTGCTCCTCCTCGGCGGGCTGCCCATCCGGGAGCCCATCGCCCACTACGGGCCGTTCGTGATGAACACCCGGGAGGAGATCCTGCAGGCCGTCGACGACTTCAACGCCGGCCGCATGGGCACCATCCCCGCCATCCAGTAGCGAGCATCTCGGGGTTGGGTGGGTCATACGCCCCTCAACTCCGAGATGTTCGGTCAGGGGTGGGGGCTCGCGGCCTCGAGCCACAACGCGGCGACGCCGGCGGGGTCGAGGGCGGCGAGGTCGACGTCGCGGTCGAGCGCCAGGTGCTCCATGGCCTCGAAGCGCCGCCGGTAGGTCGCGGCCCAGCCGCGCAGCGCCGACTCGGCGTCGACGCCACCGGCGCGCGCCACCACGACCGCCCCTGCCAGCACCTGCGCGAGGTCGGCTTCGAGGTCGTCACCACCGGCTCGCAACCGGGCGACCGCGATGTCGATGCGGTCGAGCGCCTCACCGAGGTCGCCGGGGTCGAGGCCGACCGACGCCGCCTTGCGGAACAGCTTGTGGGTGTAGAGGAGCGACGGCAGCCCGGGGGTGATGCCCTCGACGATCGACGTCGTGCCCTTCTCGTCCTTCTTGATCTGCTCCCAGTTGCGCATGACGTCGCTGGTCCGGTCGGCGACCACGTCGCCGAAGACGTGCGGGTGGCGACGGACGAGCTTGTCGTGGATGCCGCGCGCGACGTCGGCCATGGTGAACGCGCCGGACTCCTGGGCCAGCACCGCGTGGAACACGACCTGGTAGAGCAGGTCGCCCAGCTCGTCCTCCAGCGCCGCGTACGCGGCGCGGTCGATGGCGCCGTCGGCGGGCAGCGCCTCGACCGCCTCCACCACCTCGTACGACTCCTCGAGCAGGTACCGCGTGAGGGAGTGGTGGGTCTGCTCGGCGTCCCAGGGGCAGCCGCCCGGGTCGCGCAACCGCTTGGCCAGCTGGAACAGGCGCACCATCTCGCGCGCCGCGCTCGCGGCACCGGCGTCGACGTACACCGACGTGAGGTGGTCGGGCACGATCGCGCCGCGGTCGAGCTCCTCGAGCGGCACGGTGACGACCCGCTCGTCGGCCAACCCGAGCCGCTGCAACGCGGTGACCGGCGTCGCGGGGTCGAGGTGCTCCAGCAGCGCCAGCTTCACGTCGGACAGCACGAACGGGCTGTCGCACTGCGCGATCAACAGCGGGCCGGCGAGCTCGGCCCGGTCGATGACGCGGCCGTCGACGACGCGCGCGTCACCCTCCATCGGGTCGATGCCGAGGCGCACCCACGCGAGATCGGCGAACGACACTCCCGGGACCAGCACGAGGTCGACGTCGGCGTCCCGCAGCAACGTGACCGTGCGCTCGGCGACGGCCGGACTGCCCGGCACCGCGTACACCACCTCGCCGTGCTCGCCGGCGGCGGCGACCAGCGCGCCCGCGATCTCAGCGTACGCGTGCTCGAGGTCCGGCGCGGCGTCGTAGCGCGCGTCGAACCTCTCGAACGTGACGCCTTCGGCGGTGAGGTCCTCGACCGCCGGATGACGGGCGGTGCGGGCGTACCGCAGCCTCGCGCCCTCGAGCACGCGGCGCGCGACCGGGAGGACGTGATCGGCTCCGGCCGGTCCGAGGCCCACGACGACGACCCGGCCCGGCATCGCGACGGTCCTAGCCGCCCGCCGAGGTCGTGGCGCAGCCCGTCGGCGGGCACACCGCGGCCTGGCGTGCGTTCCAGCGCCCGTAGCGAGGATCGACGCTGATGTCGGACCGCCGTACCGCCCGCGTCACGAACGCATTGTTGGCCGCATTCGTGGTCAGCCTCAACGCCGCCGGGTAGGCGAGGACGTCGAGCAACGCGTCCTGCACCGACCGCGGAAGGTCGGCGACCCGGAACGGCGCATTCCCGCTCTGCAGCTGTTGGTCGAAGGCCCTGCGCACGGCCGCGCGGTCGGCGTCGCTGACCTTCACGTTGGCCTTGGCCGCCGCCTGCCGGTACAGCTCTCGCCGGATCTGGATGGTCAACCACGTGGCCGTGGTCGACGAGCTGGTCGCGCCCTTCGTCGCGTTCGCCGGCGTCCCGAACAGCGTCGCGACGTTCTTGGCGTTGCGACGGTCGGCGATCTCCTTGAGCTGGTGGTCGACGGTGGCCTGCGACACCTCGGTGCCGTTCACCGCGAACGCGACCGCGCTCCCACCCACGCCGGCGGCCGCGATGGCGACCCCGGCGACGACGACGCCGATCAGCGTGAGCACGGCGACGAAGATCAGGGGAAGGCGGCGGCTCATGGCGCTGCGGAGGCTAGCGCGGGCTCCGCGACGGCCGGAATCAGCTCCTGCAGCAGGTCGACGATCGTGGTGGCGACCTCGGCGGCCGGTGCACCGATCGGCACGACCAGCTCCTCCTCCTTCGCCACCGCCTTCGCCGCCAGTCGTCGCAACCGCACCTTCTGCGACTCCTTGAGCGCGAGGCCGGCGATGCGCGCGGTGCCCCGCTGGACGGTGATGCTGCGGATGCCGAGGCGCACGCACTCCACGCGCAGCCGCGCCACGTCGAGCAGCGCGATGGCCGGCGGCGGAGGCGGCCCGTACCGGTCCTCCCACTCGGCCCGGATGTCGTCGACGTCCTCGGTGGACACGACCGCGGCGAGCCGGCGGTAGGCCTCCATGCGGACGTCGTCGCGCGCCACGTACTCGCGCGGGAGGTTGGCGTCGACGGGCACGTCGATGGTGATGTCGACGGGTTCGGGCACCGGCTCGCCCTTCAGCTCGCCCACCGCCTCGGTGACCATCTGGCAATAGAGGTCGAAGCCGACGGCGGCGATGTGCCCGGTCTGCGCCTGGCCGAGCAGGTTGCCGGCGCCCCGGATCTCGAGGTCGCGCATGGCGATCTTGAACCCCGACCCGAGGTCGGTGAACTCGCCGATGGTCTTGAGACGCTCGTACGCCTCCTCGGTGAGCACGCGGTCGGCAGGATGGAACAGGTAGGCGTACGCGCGCTGACCGCGCCGGCCGACCCGGCCGCGCAGTTGGTAGAGCTGCGCGAGTCCGAGCAGGTCGGAGCGGTCGACCACGAGCGTGTTCACCGTCGGCATGTCGATGCCGCTCTCGACGATCGTCGTGCACACGAGCACGTCGAACTCGTGCTCCCAGAAGTCGAGCACCACCCGTTCGAGCCGGCTTTCGTCCATCTGACCGTGGGCCACCGCGACACGCGCTTCGGGCACGAGGGCGCGCACGTGCTCGGCGACGAGCTCGATGTCGCGCACCCGGTTGTGCACGTAGAAGACCTGCCCCTCTCGCAGCAGCTCGCGCCGGATCGCCTCGGCCGCGGCGCGGTCGTCGTACTCACCGACATAGGTGAGGATCGGCTGGCGGTCCTCCGGCGGTGTGTTGACCAGCGAGAGGTCGCGGATGCCGGTGAGCGACAGCTCGAGGGTGCGCGGGATCGGCGTGGCGGTCAACGTGAGCACGTCGACGTTGGTCGACAGCTGCTTGATCAGCTCCTTGTGCTGCACGCCGAAGCGCTGCTCCTCGTCGACGACGAGCAACCCGAGGTTCTTCGGCTTCACGTCGGCGGAGAGCAGCCGGTGCGTGCCGATCAGCACGTCGACCGATCCCGACTCGAAGTCGCGCACGACCGCCGCCTGCTCCTTCGGGCTGAGGAACCGCGACAGCACCTCGACCCGCACGGGGTAGTTGGCGAAGCGCTCGCGGAACGTCTGGCCGTGCTGCCCGGCGAGCAGCGTCGTGGGCACGAGCACGACGACCTGGGTGCCGTCCTGCACCGCCTTGAACGCGGCGCGCACCGCGACCTCGGTCTTGCCGTAGCCGACGTCGCCGCACACGAGCCGGTCCATCGGGACCGCGCGCTCCATGTCGCCCTTGACGTCGTGGATCGCCTGGAGCTGGTCGGGCGTCTCCTCGAACGGGAACGCCTCCTCGATCTCGTGCTGCCACGGCGTGTCGGCACCGAAGGCCCGACCGGGCGTCGCCAGCCGCTGGCGGTACAGCACCACCAGCTCCTCGGCGATCTCGCGCACCGCGCTGCGGACGCGCGCCCGCTGCTTCTCGAAGTCGGCGCCGCCCATGCGGTTGAGCGTGGGGGTCTCGCCGCCGGTGTACTTCCGGACCAGTCCCACCTGGTCGGTGGGCACGTAGACCCTGCCGTCCTTGAACTCGAGCCACAGGTAATCGCGTTCGATGCCGCCCATGCCGAGCGGCTTCATCTCCAGGTAGCGACCCACCCCGTGCTGGTAGTGCACGACGTAGTCGCCCGGTTCGAGCGCGTCGTAGTAGTCCTGACCGCGGCGGGCGCCGCGCGCCCGGCGGTGCACCCGTCGACGACCGGTGAGGTCGGCCTCCGCCACCAGCGCGAGCTGCGCGCCCGGGAGGATGACACCGCGTTCGAGCGGCGCGACCACCACCCGCACCGCGCCCGGCGCCGGTTCGCCCAACGTGACGTCGAGGCCCTCCCCGGCGAGGACGTCGTGCAGCCGCTGGGCCGAACCGGTCCCCTCGGCCGCGAGGACGACGCGCGCGCCCTCGCCGGCGAGCGCACGCAACCGGCGCGCGAGCGCGTCGGCGTCGCCGACCACCGGGTCGAACCCGCTCGCGGCGAGGCGCGGGGTGTCGGGGTGGTCGGGCGTCGCCAGCAACGACACCGCACCCGCACCGGTGTGTGCGAGCAGGCGGTCGAAGTCCAGCGAGAGGCGAGGCAGGTCGCGCTCGGCGCCGGCGCCCCACGTGACCGCGAGCGTCGCCGCCAACGAGGCCTCCTCGTCGAGCAGCTCCCGGGCGCGGTCGCGCATGCGCTTCGGCTCCACCAGCATCGCCAGCGCGGTGTCGGGCAGCAGGTCGGTGAGCAACCGCTCCTGGTCGGTGAGCCAGGGCAGCCACGACTCCATGCCGTCGAACAGTTGCCCGTCGGCGAGCCGGTCCCACTGCTCGCGGCCCCACGGCTGCTGCGCGACCAGCCGGGCGGCGCGCTGGCGCACCTCGTCGGTCGGCAGCAGCTCGCGCGTCGGGAAGATGCACACCTCGTCGACGTCGTGGGTCGAGCGCTGGTCGGCGACCGAGAACGCCGACAGGCGGTCGACCTCGTCACCCCAGAGGTCGATGCGCACCGGATGATCGTCGGTCGACGGGTACACGTCGACGATCGAGCCCCGCACCGCCAGCTCGCCCCGGGCCTCGACCTGGTACTCGCGTCGATAGCCGCCGGCGACGAGGCGGGCCACCAGCTCGTCGCGGTCGACCCGGTCGCCGGGCCGCACCACCACCGGCTCGACCACTTCGACATGGGGGCCGAGACGCTGCACCAGCGCCCGCACCGGCGCCACGATCACCTGCGGCGGGGTGCCCGACCGCAGCCGCCACATCACGCGCAGGCGGCGGCCCATCGTCTCGAACGACGGCGACACCCGCTCGAACGGGAGGGTCTCCCACGCCGGGAAGTACTCGACCTCGCCCGCGCCCAGGAACTGGCCCAGGTCGCGCACCAGGCGCTCGGCCTCGGCGCCGGTGGGCACCGCGAGGAGCAAGGGCCGGCGCGTGGTGACGTCGGCCAGGGCGGCCACGAACAGCGCCCGGGCGGCGTCGGGCACCGCCACCGTCGGCTGCCGGCTGATGACCGCGCGCAGCGCCGGCTCCTCGGCGAGGAGGGGGGCGAGGGCGGCGAGAGGTGGGGTGGTGGCGGTCACGTGCGCGCAAACGACCCGGGTGCAACGGCGCACCCGGGGGTCCCGATGCTAAACGCCGACCCGCCCCGAAATATTCAGTGCCGCGCCACGTCCGGGCACCGGCCGTCAGGCGACAGTGAATCGGGGCGGACTCAGTTGAAGCGGTTCATGGCGGGTTCGACGCCCTCCGCCGCGATGCACTCGACCGCGTCGGCGGCCTCCTGGATCACGACATCGATCTCCGCCCGCTCCCGCTTGGAGAACTTCTTGAGCACGTGGTCGACGCCGTGCTCCTTCGACGCCGGCTTCCCGACGCCGATGCGCACCCGGAGGAAGGCGTCGGAGTGGAGGTGGGCCTTGATCGAGCGCAGGCCGTTGTGGCCGGCGAGGCCCCCGCCGCTCTTCACCTTCAGGACCCCGACCGGGAGGTCGAGCTCGTCCTGCACGATGACGATCTGCTCGGGCTCGACGCCGTAGCGGCGGGCCAGCGAAGCCACCGCCAGGCCGGAGTCGTTCATGTACGTGAGCGGGACGGCGAGGGCGACGAGCGACGGGCCGATGCGCACCTGGTCGACCCGGGCGCGTTCCTTGCCCTTGCGCAGGTTGGCGCGGTGGCGCGACGCCAGCAGCTCGACGGTCTCGGCCCCGACGTTGTGGCGCGTGCGCGCGTACTCCTCGCCCGGGTTCCCGAGCCCCACCACCAGCAGGTCGGCGGCGGTGCCCCGACGCCGGAGCACCGGTTACTCGTCGCCGGCGTCGTCCGAGGCGTCGGCGGCGGGCGCCTCGCCCCCTTCGGCGGCTTCGCCCTCGGCCGCCTCGCCCTCTTCGCCTTCCTCGGCCTCGGTGACGACCCGCGGCGCCGCGACCTGCGCCACGACGAAGTCGGGTTCGGCCTGCGTCTCCACGCCGGCCGGGAGCGGGATGTCCTCGACCCGCAGCTGGTCGCCGATGGCGAGGTCCGACACGTCGATCTCGATCGACACCGGGATGTTGCCGGGCATGGCCTCCACGGTGAGCTGGAACAGGAGCTGCTCGAGCAGGCCGCCGTCCCTGACGCCGGTCGCCTCGCCCAGCAGGTGGACGGGGATCTCGGCGCTCACCGCGACGTCCCGACGGATGCGGATGAAGTCGACGTGCACCAGCTCACCGCGGGTGGGGTGGCGGTGGATCTGCCGGGCGAGGGTGAGCACGCTCTCGCCGTCGACGTCGAGCGTGATCAGCGTGTTGGCGCCGCTCTCCCCGGCCAGGATGTGCTGGAGCTCGCGGGACGGGACGGTGACCGAGACCGTGTCGGCGCCGAGGCCGTAGACGACGGCCGGCACCTTGCCCTCCCGGCGCAGGCGGCCCGCGGGGCGTGATCCCAGCTCGCGGCGCGGCTCGGTGGCGAGGGTGATGTCAGGCATGGCGGAACAGGGCCTTTCAGCCGTGCGGACGGCTCGGAGGTCGAACCGGTCGAGTTTAGACGTTGTCGCCGCGGAAGATCTCGCTCACGCTGGCGTCGGCGAAGACGGCGTCGAGGGCCTCGGCGATGATCGGGGCGATCGAGAGCACCTGGAGGGCGTCGAACCGCTTGTCGTCGGGGATCGGCAGCGTGTTGGTGACCACCACCTGGCGCACGGGGGCGTTCTTGAGCCGGTCGACGGCGGGTCCCGACAGCACCCCGTGGGTGGCGGCCACCCAGACCTCGCGGGCGCCGCGGTCCATGAGGAGGTTGGCGGCCGAGACGATCGTGCCCGCGGTGTCGATCATGTCGTCGACCAGCACGCAGACACCGCCGGACACGTTCCCGACCACGTCAGTCGCCTCCGCGACGTTGTGGGTGCCCTTGGGCCGGCGCTTGTCGATGAACGCGAGGTCGGACTCGACGTTGGCGTCGCCGAGGCAGTTGGCGAAGCGACGGGCGAGCTTCAGGCCGCCGGCGTCGGGGGACACGACCACGACGTCACCCTCGACCTCGCGGGCGAGGTAGTCGGCGAGCAACGGCACCGCGGTGAGGTGGTCGACCGGGCCGTCGAAGAAGCCCTGGATCTGCCCGGTGTGCAGGTCGACGCTCACGAGGCGGTCGGCGCCGGCGACGGTCAGGAGGTCGGCGAGGAGCCGGGCCGAGATCGGCTCGCGGCCCTCGGCCTTGCGGTCCTGGCGCGCGTACCCGTAGAAGGGGCACACCGCGGTGATGCGGCGCGCCGACGCGCGCTTGGCCGCGTCGATCATCAGCAGCTGCTGCATGATGCGGTCGTTGATCGGGTCGCAGTGGCTCTGCACCACGAAGACGTCGGCCCCCCGGACGCTCTCGCCGTAGCGCGCGTAGAGCTCGCCGCTCGCGAACGTGCTCAGCTTGACGTCGCCGAGCGGCACGTCGAGGCACTTGGCGATCTCGCCCGTGAGCTCGTCGTTGCCCTGCCCGGCGAAGAGCATGAGCGTCTTCTTCGAGACCAACTCCATCAGCCCGCGCCCTCTCCGCCGCCCGCGTCCGGTTCGTTCCGTGACGGGGCATCCTCGCGCTTCGCGACCCAGCCCTCTTCGATCGAAGCGGGGACACCCTTCGCCAACGCGCCCGGGGGCACGTCGCGGGTGACGACCGCGCCCGCACCCGTGTAGGCGCCCTCGCCGACCTCGACCGGCGCCACGAGCACCGTGTTCGAGCCGGTGCGGGCGTTCTTCCCGACCTTGGTGCGGTGCTTCTCCTTGCCGTCGTAGTTGGCGGTGATGTTCCCGGCCCCGATGTTGGCGCCGGCGCCGATCTCGGCGTCGCCCACGTAGGAGAGGTGCGGCACCTTCGCGCCCTCGCCGATCTCGGAGTTCTTCACCTCGACGAACGTGCCGACGTGCGCGCCGGCGGCGAGGCGGGTGCCGGGCCGCAGCGACACGTACGGGCCGACGGTGGCGCCGTCGCCGATCTCCGAGTCGCGGGCCACGGTCTGGCGGACGATCGCGTCCTCCCCCACCACCGTGTCGACAAGCTGGGTGTCGGGGCCGATGACCGCGCCGCGGCCGATGACGGTGCGGCCGCCGAGCATCGTGCCCGGGAGCAGCTGGACGTCGGGCGCGAGCTGGACGGTGGTGTCGAGGTAGGTGCGCGTGGGATCGGTCATGCCGACGCCCTCGCGCATCCAGCGGTGGTTGATGCGCGCCCGGAGCTCGGCCTCGGCCTCCGCGAGCTGGGCGCGGTCGTTCACACCGAAGGCGTCGGTGGGATCCTCGGCCTCGACCGCGAGGACGACGTGCCCGGCCCGGCGGAGCACGGCCACGACGTCGGTGAGGTAGTACTCGCCCTGGGCGTTCTCGGGGCTGAGCCGCCGCAGCGCGGGCGCGAGGAGGCCGCGGCGGTAGCAGTAGATCGACGGGTTCACCTCGTCGATGGCGAGCTCGTCGGCGTCGGCGTCGGCCTGCTCGACGATGCGGTCGACCCGGCCCTGCTCGTCGCGCACGATCCGGCCGTACCCGGTCGGGTCGGGCACGCGCGCGGTGAGCAGCGAGGCGGCGGCGTCGGTCCGCCGGTGCTCGGTGGCCAGCCGGGCCAGGGTCTCCGCCCGCAGGAGGGGGACGTCACCGGCCACGACGATGAGGTCGTCGTCGAGGTCGTTGTCGAACGCGTTGGCGGTGAGGGCGACGCTGACCGCGTCACCGGTGCCGCGTTGGCGGTGCTGCTCGACGAACTCGACCGGGACGTCGCCGGTCAGCTGCTCCTGGAGCGTCTTGGTGACGTGCTCGGCGGCGTGCCCGACGACCACCACGATGCGGCGGAGAGGCAGGAGCTCGAGCGCGTCGAGCACGTGCAACAGCATCGGGCGGCCGCAGAGCGGGTGCAGCACCTTCGGCGTGGAGGACCGCATGCGCGTGCCCTCGCCCGCCGCCAGCACCACTGCGCTCACCGGTCGGATCTGGTTCGCCATCTGCGTCCCTCGCTACTTGCCCGGGGGTGCTCGGTAGCTCGGGGGCGAGGTTTCGAACCTCGACTTGGGACTCCAAAGGACCCCGTGCTGCCGTTACACCACCCCCGACCGTCGTGCCACCACGCTACTCGGGGTGGTCCTGGCGGCGACCGACCGATGTGCACCCGACGAGGGCCGCCGACTAGCTTGCAGCGCGCCATGGGCTCACTGATCAAGAAGCGCCGCAAGCGCATGCGGAAGAAGAAGCACAAGAAGCTGCTCAAGAAGACGCGCTGGCAGCGCAGGCAGCAAGGACGATGACGCGGCCGACCTTCGAACTTGCGTCAGTCGACCGCGATATACGCGCCGAAGTGACGCAAGTTCGGAGCGGGGGCGGGGACGGGCGCTCAGCTGGCCAGGCGGACGCCGCGTGACACGCTGGTCGTGCCCACCACGGGGACGCGCAACCGGCGGCTGACCTGGTCGACCATCGCGGGCAGGCGACGGGCGTCGGCGATCGGCACCACGTACGCCGACCCGCTCCCTGCGAGCAGCGCGGGCGCCCCGGTCGCCGCCTCGAGCGCGGCGCGGAACTCCCGCATCCGGGGCTCGAGCGCCTCCGCCGCCGGCTCCAGGTCGTTCACGAGCTCCGGCACCACGTGCGCGATGCGTCGGGGCGCGGGCACGACGCGATCGGAGTGCGGGCCGCCGAGCTTGTCCCAGGCCCGGTAGACGTCGGGGGTCGACAGCCGGAACGGTGGGATCGCGACCACGAACGCCAGGCCCGTCGGCAGCGACAACGGTTCGATGAGCTCGCCGCGCCCGCGCATCCACGCCGCACCACCGCGGACGCAGAACGGCACGTCGGACCCGATCTCGGCGGCGATCGCGAGCACCCCCGCGTCGTCGATGTCGACGTCGAGCAGCTCACGGACGACGAGGAGCGCGGCCGCCGCGTCGGCGGAGCCGCCGCCGAGGCCCCCACCCGCGGGGATGTGCTTGCGCAGCACCAGCCGGACCCCGTGACCGGAGCGTCCCGCCCGCACCATCAGCCGCTCGGCGGCGATGAAGGCGAGGTTGCGGTGGTCGGCCGGGACGTCGTCGCCGACCTCGGCGCGCACCACCTCGACCTGCACCCCGCCCGGCGCGGGCACCGCGAACGCCTCGAGCACGTCGTGCGGCTGACCGAGCGACACCACCAGCGACTCGAGATCGTGGAAGCCGTCGGCACGACGACCCCGCACCCGGAGCGAGAGGTTGAGCTTCGGATAGGCCGTGGCGCGGACGCGCGCCAGCCTCACGCGGCCTCCGCCGCGCAGCGGGCCAGGACCGCCCACTGCTCCAGGCCGAGCGCCTCGGGGCGGGCGGTGGGCTCGATGCCCGAGGCGGCCAGCACCGCGGGCGTGCGGTCGCCGAGCATCGGCACCAACGACCGACGGAGCATCTTGCGCCGCTGCGCGAAGCCGGTCCGCACCAGTGCGAACAGGTCGTCGGCCGACGGCACCGCCACCGGCGGCTCGGCGCGACGGTCGAGCCGCACCAGCGCCGA
>DATBBL010000123.1:0-10891 GCA_036271015.1 Acidimicrobiia bacterium | reverse complement strand
ACGTCAAGTCGTACCGGCACCTCACCAAGGCCGACGCGTACACCGAGTTCAAGCGCATCTTCCGGCGCAACCCCGACCTCGTCAACAGCATCCGGGCCCAGGACCTCCCCGAGTCGTTCCGGGTGGTGCCGAAGAAGGCGGAGCTCACCGAGACGGTGAAGGGTCAGTTCAGCACCCAACAAGGCGTCGACTCCGTGACCACACCGGGCGAGGCGCTCAAGGGGCTGATCGACGTCACCAACACCGTGAAGTACATCTTCTACGGCATCTCGTTGGTGCTGCTGGCGTCGTCGCTGTTCCTCATCGTGAACACGATCCGCCTCGCCACCTTCGCCCGGCGCCGCGAGATCGAGGTGATGAAGCTCGTGGGCGCGTCGAACTGGTTCGTGCGCATCCCGTTCATCGCCGAGGGGATGGTGCAGGGCCTCGTGGGCGCGGGATTGGCGATCATCGCGGTCGCCTCGCTGAAGCACTTCGGCTTCGACCAGGCGTTCAACGACCGCAGCAGCTTCTTCGCCGAGTTCTTCGTCACCACCGGTGACGCCACCTGGATCGCCTTCCTGGTGCTGCTCCTCGGCCTCGTGATCGGTGTGATCGGCGCCAGCATCGGGCTCCGCCGCTTCCTCCGCACCTGACTTCGAGTCGAATCCGCTCCGCCGTCCCGCTCTCCGAGCACGGCTCCGCTCCTTCTCCACAGCCCATGACGTCGGGGGATGTGGCTGATGTTGCTCGTGTGGCCGATGTTGTTTACGCTGGCTCTGCATGCGTCGGCTCCGGCCTTTCGCCGCGCTCCTGCTCGTGGCCCTCGCGAC
Source organism: Acidimicrobiia bacterium (assembly GCA_036271015.1). GTDB lineage: Bacteria > Actinomycetota > Acidimicrobiia > IMCC26256 > DASPTH01 > DASUAS01. The sequence continues at coordinate 10,079 of DATBBL010000123.1, read as the reverse complement.
CGTCACCTTCGCCGGGCGCGCCCAGGGCCAGCAGTCCGACAAGCAGCAGCAGCTCCAGCAGGAGGTCAGCGAGGCCGGCGCCGCCGCGCAGGCCGCGCGCTCGCAGCTGGTGCAGGCCCAGGCCGCGCGCCAGCGCATGGACGCGTCGCTCGCCGACGTGTCGAGCCGCCTCGACGCGGCCAACCAGCGGCTGACCGCGGCCCAGGCCGAGGTCGACCGGCTCGGTCTCGTCGGGCTGGTCCTCCAGACCAAGGCCGACGCGACGCAGAAGAAGCTGACCAAGGCGCGCGACGACGTCCGCCACAGCGCGCTGCTCCTCTACCAACACGGCGACGGCGCGCAGATGATCAGCCTGCTCGGCTCGGCCGACGGATCCGGTCAGTTGGTCGAGGGCACGCAGTACCTGCAGCGCGTCTCTGACAAACGCCAGGACGACGCCCGCCGGGTGACCCGGCTCCGGGCGCAGCTCCAGGCGCAGCAGGACGCCGTCGCCGCGCAGAAGCAGGCGGCCGACGAGGCGCGTGCGCAAGCCGCCGACGAGAAGGCCCAGCTCGACGACCTCGCCGCGCAGCAGCAGCGTGCCCGCGACGGCGCCGCGGCTGCCGAGCAGGTCGAGAGCGCCGCGCTCGGCACCGCGGTGGCGCGCTACCAGGAGGCCGACGCCGAGCTGCAGGCGGAGTCGGCGAGGATCGCGGCGCAGCTGCAGTCGGTCGGCGACGGCCCCTCACTCGGTGACGGCACGTTCGTCTGGCCGGTGCAGGGGCCGATCACCAGCCCGTTCGGCTACCGCACCGATCCGGTCACCGGCGGGAGCGCGTTCCACGCCGGCATTGACATCGGCGCGTCGTGTGGCACGCCGATCAAGGCCGCCGGGACCGGCAACGTCATCAGCGCGGGCTTCAACACCGGCGGCTACGGCAACATGACGCTGATCAACCACGGCGGCGGCAAGTCGACGCTCTACGGTCACCAGTCGGCGATCGCGGTGTCGGCCGGCCAGTCGGTGACCCAGGGCCAGGTGATCGGCTACGTGGGCTCCACCGGCAAGTCGACCGGGTGCCACCTGCACTTCGAGGTGCGGGTGAACGGCAACCCGGTCGACCCCCGGGCCTACCTCTAGCTCCTGCCCCTCGCTACTTGTCGGGCTGGGGCGTCAGGCGGAGGTAGGGCTTGAGCGCCTTCCAGCCCTTCGGGAACTTGCTCTTGGCCTCCTCGTCGGAGACCGCGGGGATGATGATGACGTCGTCGCCCTGCTTCCAGTCGGCCGGCGTGGACACCTGGTAGCCCGCCGTGAGCTGCAGCGAGTCGATCACGCGGAGCAGCTCGTCGACATTGCGCCCAGTGCTCTGCGGGTACGTGAGGATGAGCTTGACCTTCTTGTCGGGGCCGATGATGAACACGGAGCGCACGGTGACCGTGTCGCTCGCGTTCGGATGGATCATGTCGTAGAGGTCAGCGACCTTGCGGTCGGGATCGGCCACCAGCGGGTAGTTCGGGGCGGCGCCCTGCGTCTCCTCGATGTCCTTTGCCCAACCCTCGTGGGAGCTGAGCGGGTCCACGCTGATCCCGATCAGCTTGACGTTGCGTTCGTCGAACTCGCCCTTTCGCTTGGCGAAGGCACCGAGCTCGGTCGTGCACACCGGTGTGAAGTCCTTGGGATGAGAGAAGAACATGCCCCAGCTGTCGCCGAGGTAGTCGTAGAGCGTGACGGGGCCCTCGGTGCTCTCGGCGGTGAAGTTCGGGGCGTCGTCGCCCAGTCGAACCGACATGGTGGTTCCTCCTTGGAACGGATCTCGTTGCTCCTGCTCACACTACCGACCCGATGGTCAAAAGACGAGCGAAACGGTCAGAAATGTTCGTGCCGGCGCAACGACCCTGCAGGTACCGGTTGACAGGCCGCGGCGCGCGCGATGAACCTGCGTCCGAGACGGGCGGAGGCAGGAAGGGCGCGCGAGGGCATGGCGACGATCAGCAGCGGGTACTCCGGTACCCCGCTCCCGAAGAAGTTGGGCATCCGGGAGGGCTCCCGGGTGGCGGTCGTGTCCGCGCCCCAGGGTTTCGACGCGTCGCTCGGCGCGCTGCCAGCCGGTGCACAGCTCCGATCCCACGCGCGCGGTCGACTCGACGTCATCGTCTTCTTCGTGACCCGTCGCGCCGAGCTCGCGCGACGGTTCCCGTCGTTCGCGCGCGCGCTCGAGCGCGACGGCGGCCTGTGGGTGGCGTGGCCGAAGCAGACGTCCGGCGTGGCCACCGACCTCGGGTTCGACTTGGTGCAGCAGGTCGGGCTCGACGCCGGCCTGGTCGACAACAAGGTCGCGGCCATCGACGCCACCTGGTCGGGCCTGCGGTTCGTGTACCGCCTCACCGACCGATGATCTCGGTCGCTCGTTGCGGCGCAGGATGCCTGCGCCGCGGCCACTCGCTCCCTGGCGAGCGCCTTGCGCTCGCTCCGCTCGTCTCCGGGCGCCGCGTGTGCGAGAACGGGAGGGGACAGGCCGACCAGATATAACTGTGAGCTCATGTGCGGACGGTTCGTGTCGGTGTCCTCCCCCCAGAGCCTGGTCGAGCGCTTCGGCGTCGAGGAGACCACCATCGAGGAGCGCGAGCCCGACTACAACGTGACGCCGCGGGCCCTGGTGCCGATCGTCCGGGACCGCCCGGCCCGGCCGGAGCGGGACCTGCCCGCCGCCCGGGTGCTGTCGATGGTCCGCTGGGGCCTGGTGCCGTCCTGGGCGGAGAGCACCGCCATCGGCGACAAGCTGATCAACGCCCGGGCGGAGACCATCACCGAGAAGGCGGCGTACAAGCGCGCCTTCCAGCGGCGCCGGTGCATCGTGCCCGCCGACGCGTTCTACGAGTGGCGACCGTCCCGGCGGTCGTCCGCCGCGCACCCGCCCCGCCAGCCGTACCTGGTCCGCCGGCGCGACGGTGCGCCGCTCGCCTTCGCCGGCCTCTGGGAGATCTGGCGGGACGAGGCCGTCCCCGATCCCGACGACCCGGACGCGTGGCTGCGCTCGTGCACGATCGTCACCACGCACGCGAACGCGGTGCTCGAGCCGATCCACCACCGCATGCCCGTCGTGCTCGACGAGCACATGTGGGACGAGTGGCTCGACCCGGCGACCGACGACCTCGCATCGCTCGCGGCGATGTTGGACCCCGCGCCCGACGAGTGGTTCGACGTGTACCCGGTGAGCTCGCGCGTCAACACACCCGACAACAACGACGCCGAGCTCGTGCAGCGCGTCCCGGCCGACACGCTCCTCTGAGTCGTATCCTCCCGGGCATGGAGAACGAGCAGTACCTGCAGCACCTCGAGCGAGACTCCGACGCGCTCGCCGACGCCGCGGCCGCCGCCGGCCCCGAGACGGCGGTCCCGTCGTGTCCGGGCTGGACGGTGGAGGATCTCCTCCGTCACTGCGCCAGCGGCGACCAGTGGGCGCGCACGATCGTCGAGACCGGCAGCCGCGAGCACGCCGCCACCGAGCTGCCGCCCGACGCCCCGACCGGCGCCGCGCTGGTGGGCTACTTCCGTGAGGGCGCCCGGGCGCTGCACGACACCCTGGCCGCCGCCGATCCGGGCGCCTCGGTGTGGACCTTCTCGCCCGCCGACCGCACCGCCCGGTTCTGGTACCGGCGGCGCGCCCAGGAGACGGGCATCCACCGGGTCGACGCCCAGCTCGCGGCGGGCGAGACGCCGCCGCCGGCGGAGCCCGACCTGGCGGTCGACGGCATCGACGAGTTCCTCACCGTGTTCCTGCCCCGGGTCGCCGGAGGGGTGACCGCGCTCGACGGCGTGTCGGTGCATCTCCACTGCACCGACACCCAGGGGGAGTGGCTGATCGTGCGCGACGGCGACGACCTCGTGGTGACCCGCGAGCACGCCAAGGGTGACGTCGCCGCCCGGGGGAGCGCCTCCGACCTGCTGCGGTTCCTCTGGGGCCGGGCCGCCGCCGATCAGCTCGAAGTGTTCGGCGACGGCGACGCGTTGGGGCGTTTCCGCGAGCAGATCACGATCTGACCCCCGCCTCCGAACATCCGTCAGCACACCCACCTCTACGGCATTCAACTGCCGGATGCTCGGCGGAAGTGGACGGCTGACCGTTCAGACGGGCGCGAGGGCGCGGAGCATCTCGCGCACCCGCTCCCCGGTGGCCATGATGCTGGGCGCGGTGGTGGTCACGCCGTTGGCCGCGTAGCGCTCGACCCGGGCCCGGATCTCGTCGTCGCCGCCCCACACGATCAGCTGGTCGACCACCTCGTCGGGCACCAGCTCGAGCGCCCGGGCCCGATCGCCGGCCGACCACGCGTCCCACATCGGCGTGAGCGCGGGGCCCCGACCGAGCCACTCCTGGAACTGCGCGTACGCGCCGACGGTGAGGTAGTTGGTGATGGCGCGGGCCGCGATCGCCCGCACCTCGGCGAAGTCGTCCGACGGGACCACGAAGATGCGGGCGACGATCTCCTTGTCGCCGACGTAAGGCGCCACCCGGGCGACGTCCTCGGCCGAGAGCCAGTTGACGATGGCGCCGTCGCCCTCCTCGCCGGCCAGGCGCAGCATGCGCGGGCGCAGCGCGGCGACGAGGACGGGAGGCGGCTCCTCGGGCACGAACCCGAGCCGGAACCCCTCCACCGCAAACGTGTCGTAGCGCTCGGTGACCTTCTCGCCCGCCAGCGCGCGGCGCAGGAACCGCAGCACGTCGCGCGTGCGCGCGTACGGGTCGTCGAACGGCAGCGCGTTCCAGCGCTCCACGATCGCGGGTGACGACGCCCCGATCCCGAGCGCGAAGCGTCCGGGCGCGGCATCGGCCATCGAGGCCGCGGTCTGCGCCAGCAGAGCGGGTCCGCGCGTGAACGCGGGCGCGATGGCGACGCCGGTGCGAAGCGTGGGCGCCCACGCCGCCGCCAGCGTGAGCGGAGTGAAGCCGTCGTGGCTGTTCGCCTCGCCCGACCACACGTCGGTGTAGCCGAGCGCGGCGATCTCCTCGTACCACTCGCGGTGCTCGTGGAGGCGCGCGCCGGGGATGAGAACGGTGACGCCGACGCGCCGCGGGACCGAGGTCATGGGTGGAATCTACGGCCTTCTCGGATCGCGGGACCTGCCTTGTAGGCTGCGACGACCATGTGTGGCATTGCCGGGTTCTGGGGCGCGCCCGATGCCGCCCTCCTGGCCACCATGACCGCTCGCATCGCCCATCGAGGGCCCGACGGTGAGGGCTTCTTCGAGCACCCCCTCGCCTCCCTGGGCCACCGGCGACTCGCCATCATCGACCCGGTCGGTGGTCACCAACCGGTCGGCACCGACGACGGCCTGGTCCAGCTCACCTACAACGGCGAGGTCTACAACTTCCGCGAGCTGCGGGCGGAGCTCGAGCCGCTCGGTCACACCTTCCACACGTCGTGCGACACCGAGGTCGTGCTGCACGCCTACCTCGAGTGGGGGACCGACTGCTTCGCCCGCTTCAACGGCATGTGGGCGCTCGCCATCCTCGACCTCCGTGACGGCCATGGCGACGCCGGGCGCGCCCCCCGGCTCGTGCTGGCGCGCGACCACTACGGCATCAAGCCGCTCTACTACGCCCGCTCGGGCTCGGGCCGGGTGCTCTTCGCGTCGGAGGCCAAGGCCGTCCTGGCCGATCCCGAGCTCGAGACGGCACCCGACCGGCAGTGGCTCTACGACTACCTGCTCCACGGCCTCCACGACCATCAGCCGCAGACCGCGTTCGCCGGCATCCGGGCCCTGGCCGCGGCCACGTGGGCGGTGGTCGACGCCGACGGCGTGCACGAGCAGACGTACTGGACGCCGACGCTGTCCAGCGACGCCCCGGCCGATCCGGCCGAGTTCCGCGCCCGCTTCGAGCGCTCGGTGGAACGACGACTGGTGGCCGACGTCCCCGCCGGCACCTGCCTCTCGGGCGGGATCGACTCGTCGTCGATCGTCGCCATGGCGAGCCGGCTGCTGTCCGAGCACGTGCCCGACGCGGTGTCGCTCGGCGACCGGTTGAAGACCTTCTCGATCGTCTACGACGGCGACCCCATCGACGAGCGCGAGTACATGGACGCGGTGCTCGCCGAGGTCGACGCCGAGCCCGCGTTCGCGGAGCCGACGTCCGAGCGGTTCGTCGACGAGCTCGACCGCCTCGTGTGGCACCAGGACGAGCCGATCGTGTCGACGGGCCCCTACGCGCAGTGGTGCGTGATGCGGCTGGCCCAGCCGAAGGTGACGGTCCTGCTGAACGGGCAGGGTGGCGACGAGCTGCTCGCTGGGTACGTGCCGTACCAGTACGTGTATCTGCGGGAGCTGCTGCGCCGCCGACGCCTGGGCGCGTTCGCGCGGGAGGCGTGGGAGTCGCGTGACGTGCTGAAGCCGCTGGTGAAGCGGCGCCTGGCCGACCGCCGCCGCGCGCTGCCGATCAAGCCGCTGCTCCGGCCTGCGCTCTACGACGGGCTCGAGCCGCCGAAGTTCCAGCGCTCGCAGGACGACCTCAAGCGCCGGCTCGTGGCCGACCTGCAGACCTTCTCGTTGCCGTCGCTGCTGCGGTACGAGGACCGGAACTCGATGGCGTTCTCGATGGAGTCGCGCCTGCCGTTCCTCGACCAGGAGCTGGTCGACTGGGTCCTGCAGCTGCCGTCGTCGGCGATCGTCGACCGCGGCTGGAGCCGCGCGATCCTCCGCGACGGCCTGCGGGGCGTGCTCACCGAGAAGGTGCGCACCCGGCGCTGGAAGGTCGGGTTCACCACCCCTGAGACTCGCTGGCTGCGGGCCCGGCGCGCCGCGGTGCAGGGGCTGTTCCGTTCCCCCGAGTTCTGTGCCCGGCCGTACTGGGATGCGGTCGGACTCGCGGCCGCCTTCGACCGCTTCTGCGCCGGTGAGGTGGAGCCGTCGCAGATCTTCTGGCGGGCCATCAACACTGAGATCTGGCTGCGCGTGTTCTTCGATCACGAGGGCCGGTCGCGGCTCGGTGACGCGCCCGGCGAGCACTTCACGCGCGTCGGTGATGCGTGGCTGGCGGTGCGCAACGAGCGCGCGGCCGCGGCCCTGGCGCAGTTCACGCCGCACGAGCAGCGCCACCTGTTCGCGCAGTCGACGGTCGACGGCCGCGCCTACGCCCGCGCGCCGGTCCGCACCCGTCTGTTCGCGAGCGGCGACTCGCTCGTCGACGGTCTCGTCGACGCGCTCGGTGACGTCGAGCTGGTACCCGGCGACGTGGTCGCGGTGAGCGAGAAGGCCGTCGCCATCTCGCAGGGCCGCTCGTACCCGGTCGGCGACGTCCAGGCCCGGCCGCTGGCGCGCACCCTCTCCCGGTTCGTGGGCCGCAGCGCATCGGGCATCGGGCTGGGCATTCCCGCCACGATGGAGCTCGCCATCCGCGAAGCGGGCGAGGCCCGCATCCTCGGGGCGACCGCGGCGGCCGCGGTCACCAAGCCCTTCGGCGTGAAGGGCGTCTTCTACCGCGTGGCCGGGCCCGCGGTGCGCGCCATCGACGGACCCACCCGCGGCACCATCCCGCCCTACGACGGCCACGCCAAGATGGGCCCGGCCGATCCCGACGGCGTCGCCCGCGATCTCAGCGCCCGCCTCGGCGTCGGGGTGGCGGTCATCGACGCCAACGACATCGGCGTGAACGTCCTCGGGGTCTCGAGCGGCGTCGACGCCACGCTGGTCGCGTCGCTCCTGCGTGACAACCCGCTCGGCCAGGGTGCGCAACAGACCCCGGTCGCGCTCCTGCGCCCGGTCTGACCGAGCTCCCTTCGCGACGTCAGCCGTCGAAGCCGATCATCGCCCGGAAGTCGGCGGTGGTGTTCACGTGCGGGAACGGCTCGCTCGGCACGGGCAGCGACAGGGCGCGGCAGATGGGATCCCAGCCGTCGCCCGGCTGCCAGTCGACCAGGCGGTCGGGATCGATCGCGGCGCGGACCGCCGCGTTGTGGTCCTGGTAGGCCTGCTTGGCCGGCACCTCGGACAGGTCGGCGGTGAACGTGTTCGCGAACAGGTCGTCCATCATCGCCAGCTGCGCGCTCATGACGTCGAGGTGCTCACTCGGGATCTCCCGCTTCGACACCTGGAAGATGGTCTCGTCCGCGCTCTTCCACCACGCGTCCGCGCTCGACCGGGTCGAGAGCAGCACGATGGCGTCGGGGAACTCATCGGCGAGCGGGCGCCAGAACGCGCACGCGGGCCAATCGACGGCGGCGGTGTAGTCGGCGAGGAACGTGCGCCAATCCGGCATCTGCCCGTTGGCCGCCGCGTGCCACACCGGGATGTCGTCGGGCCGGCCGAAGGTCTCGGACATGTGGTAGCAGGGGCCGCCGAGCAGCTGCTCCAGCGCGAGCTTCAGAGAATGGGTGCCGGTACGGCCGAGCCCCGCGCCGACCACGCGCAACGTCATCCGATCCCCCCGTTGTCCCCGAATGGTGGCACCGGACTCTACGGCAGCCGTTAGCCTCGCCGCGGTGAGCAGCTCGGAGGGTTCCCGCCCCGACGGCGGGCGAGACGGTCGACGCGGCGGCAACCGTCGTCGTCGCAGCAGCGGTGGTCGCCCGCCGCGCACCGACCAGCCGCGCGGTGGTGGCGAGGGAGGTGGCACGCGCAAGCGCGTGAACCCGAAGATCCAGATCGGCACCGTCGTCACGCCGGCTGAGGTCGTCGACCGCGCCCAGCACTCGCGCGTCATGGAGATCGACGCGTCGGCCGAGCCGCTCACCGAACGTCTCGTCGGGCCGTGGGTCGACCGCACCCCGGAGAACGCGATCCTCGACATCCGTGCGCACCGGTTGCTCACCCACCATCCCGCGCCGAGCGAGTCGCTGTGGCCCGAGGTGCGCGACACACTCACGCCGGCGTTGCGCGACCGGCGGCAGCTGTACGCCGAGGACCTGCCCGCGCGTTCGCTCGACGCCGCGCTCGACCGGTTCCTGGCGTCGATCGCGTCGGTACGGGAGTTCGGCAAGCTCGGCTCCGTCGTGTTCCCGTTCCCCTCGTACTTCACGCCCGGTGCCCGGGCGCTCGACTACCTCGAATGGCTCCGGGGCCGGAGTGGTGACCTCCCGATCGCAATCGAGTTCCGTCACCGGGACTGGGTCGCCGGGAAGCAGCGTGACGCCACGCTGGAGTTCCTGCGCGAGCACCAGCTGTCGTACGTCTGCGTCGACGAGCCCTCCGGGTTCGACAGCTCCTTGCCGCCGCTCTCCGCCGTCACCACGGACACCGCGTACGTGCGATTCCACGGGCGCAACGCCGGCGCCTGGGAGCGCGGGGCCGACACCGGCGACGACCGCTTCGCCTACGACTACAAGGACGCCGACCTCGAGCCCTGGGTGCCGCGACTGGAGAAGCTCGCCGCCGCGGCGCGATCGGTGCACGTCGCCTTCTCGGGCCGGACGACCGACGCCGCGGTGCGCAACGCGCGCCTGCTCGTGCGCGTGCTGAGCGGAGAACCCGCACCGGCGCGCCCGCCGTCGCCGTCGGGCGCCAACGCGCGGCGCCGTCGGCCACCGCGTCCGCGCTGATCGCGCCGGCCGAGTCCGAGCGCGTCCGACCGGCGGTGGCCCTTCGCTCGGAATGACCGCCGGCCTGGGTTGACATCCTATCGTCGATAGATAAACTACCTATCAGTGATAGAGACGACGCTAACCACCGGGCCCGGCGCCTCGAAGCCCGCGGGAAGCGTGGCCCGCCGCCGCGAGGCCAAGACCGCGGCGATCGTGGCCGAGGCCTGGGCGCTGGCGGCCGAGCACGGCATCGGCGGGGTGTCGCTCCACGCGCTGGCGAAGGCGGTGGGCATGCGCCAACCGTCCCTCTACGCCTACTTCGACTCCAAGCTCGCGCTCTACGACGCCATGTTCGCCGACGGCAACCGTCAGCTGCGCGACCGACTCGAGGCGCTGGAGCTCCCGGCCGCGCCGCGGTCCGCGGTCAAGATGTTCGTGCGTGCGTTCGTCGACTTCGCGCTGGCCGACGCCGCCCGGTCCGAGCTGCTCTTCCACCGGCCTATCCCCGGCTTCGCGCCGTCACCGGAGGCGTACCAAGACGCTGAGGCGACGTTGTCGCGGGTCGGCGAGCTGCTCGCCGCCGCCGG
>DATBBL010000122.1:0-26083 GCA_036271015.1 Acidimicrobiia bacterium | reverse complement strand
GTCTGTGGCGGCATACCGAGCAGGGCTGCGTGACACCGCCTTGGCGGCCGCCAGGTCGGATATGGGATGCAGCACGGTCTTGATTCCCTGGGTGGAAGAGTCAGTCATGCGTGGCGCCGCTTCAGATCCCCAGTTCGGCGGCGAGACGCTTCTCGTAGTAGCGGGCGTCGCCGAGGTTGTTCTCCCAGTACTTCGAGCGCAGTGAGTACAGCGTGAGGTCGTGGTCGAGGATGTAGGCGACCCCGCCGTGGACCTCGTGGGCCTGCCGCACGATGTGCGCGGCGGCCTGCTTGCCGAAGCCGATCGCGACCGCGGCTTGCTCGCCGTACGGCATGCCCGCGGAGATCCGGTAGGCCGCGTGCCGCGCCAGCAGGTCGGCGCGGTGCAGGTCGAGGAGGATGTCGCTCACCATGTACTGCACGGCCTGGTACGAGCCGATGGGCTTGCCGAACTGTACGCGGTCCTTCGCGTACTGGTTCGTCATGTCGAGCACCGCCCGCGCCGCGCCCACGATGGTGGCGGTCTGCAGCACCGCGGCCTTCAGAGTCGCCTCCGACAACGGCGCCCACCCGCGACCCTCCGTACCGACGAGGTGCTCGGCCGGCGTGATCACCTCGTCGAAGGTCACCGCGTACAACGCGTGGCCGGCGATGTTCGGGATCTCCTCGCAGGTGATGCCGTCGGCCTGAGCGTCGACGAGCAACAACGAGATGCCCTCCGCGCCCGTCGCGTCGGCGGTGCGCACCGCGCAGAGGAAGTGGTCCGCCGAGCGTGCGTACGGCACGAGCAGCTTCGTCCCGCGGACGACGAAGTCGCCGCCGCGCTGCTCCGCCGAGCAGGTGATCGCGTCGAATCCGAACCAGCCGTCGCCCTCGAGGATCGCGGGGCTGATGATGCAGTTGCCCTGCGCGATCTCCGGCAGGAGTGCGCGCCGCTGCTCCTCGGTCCCGGTCGTGAGGATGATCTCGCCCGCCACCGCGACGGTGTCGAGGTGCGGGCTCGGGACCAGGAAGCGCCCCATCTCCTCGTAGATCGGGTAGAGGTCGAGGAAGCCGCCCCCGCCCCCGCCGTACCGCTCGGGGAAGCAGATGCCCAACCAGCCCAGCCCGGCCAGCTCCTGCCAGCCCTCCGGCGAGTACCCGAGGCCGCCGGCCTCGATCGCGCGCACGACGTCGGACGGGTAGCGCTTCCGGAAGAGCTCGTTCGCCGACCGTTGGAGCATGACCTGGTGATCGTCGAGCCTGAGATCGATGGCCATGGCTCGGGCCCTACCGCGGGAGGCCGAGGGCGCGTGTCGCGACGACCATCCGCTTGACCTGCGACGTGCCCCCGGCATGGTTGCCGAACGATCGGCGGTAGATGCGGTCGATCTCCCCGGCGAGCGGCGCCCACTCACCCGACTGGATCTGCCCGAGCGGACCGAGGATCTCCATGCAGCGTTGCGCGAATTCCGGCTGGAACTCCTTGGTGATCGCCTGGTGCAGGTGACCGCCGTATCCGCACGCGCCCTCGTACTGCAGCAGCCGCTCGACCTCCACGCCGATGGCGAGGTCGGCGAGCTGCATTCGCACGACGGGGTCGTCGGCGAGGGGCCGTCCGTGCCGAGTCGTGGTCCGGCAGTACCGCACCAGTTGGTCCAGCACCCATGCCGGGCCGGTAGGTCCGGGTTCGTACTCCTCGTCGGGCCCGGGGTCGTCGTCGTCGAACGTCGGGATGGGGTTCCCGCCGAGCCCGAACCAGACCTGCTGCCACCCCTGGTTCAGATCACCGAGCATCATGTCCTGCGGCACGCGCAGCTCGTCGATGAGCACGAGGTTCTGACGACCGTCGGCCAGGTTGTCGAGCGGCCGAAGCTCGATCCCGGGGACGTCGGTTGGCGAGAGGAAGTAGCTGATGCCCTTGTGGCGCTTGGACGCGTCGGGATCGGTGCGGGCGGCGATGATCATCCAGTTGCAGTGGTGCCCGGCGGTGCAGAACGTCTTCTGGCCGTCGATCACCCACTCGTCGCCATCGGGTACCGCTCGCGTCCGGAGCGACGCCAGGTCCGAGCCGGAGTCGGGCTCGGTGTAGCCCTCCGCCCACATGATCTCGCCCGCCGCCATGCCGGGCAGGAACGCGGCCTTCTGCTCCTCGGTGCCCAGGCGCAGGATCGCCGGACCGACCTGCATGCCGATGCCGGCGAAACCGCCCGCGCGTCGGCGATCGAACTCCTCCTTCACCACACGCGCCTGGCGTGCCGACATCTCCGCACCGCCGTACTCGCACGGCCACGTGGGCTCGAGCCAACGCTTCGCCCCTTGCTGCTTCCAGAACTGGCGGTAGAAGGCCCACCGGTCGGGATCCTCCTCGAAGTCCCACTGGAACCCCTCGAGCTCCGGCGGGAGCTCGTCCTCGAGCCACGATCGGACCTCGTCGCGCAGGAGCTCGAGCTGTGGCGTCGTCGTCAGCGTGATGTCCATCGGCTCAACCTATTCCCAACCCGGCGTGGCGCTCCACCGAAGCATCGTGCGTGGCGCGGCGCGCGCCACGCGGACGCGCACGACGCTTCACTGGTGTCGGCGAGCGGGGTCAGGGCACGTCAGGACACGCGGAGCCGCCGGAGAGCGCGGTGTCGACCGTGATGCGTCCCGGGCGGTGGACGACCAACGCCGTCCAACCGGTGCCGGTCGCCTGCACGCATGCGTTCCCCGCGGTGACGCTCCACGAGGGGGTGTAGTGCAATCGGACCAGGATCCGACCGGCAGTCGGCGCGTCGACCACGAACGCCGAGGTGCCGAGGGAAACGAGGCGGGCGGGCGGCGACACGATCCCCGGCGAGCCGCTGACCCGCCACACGGTCCAGTGGGGGTTGTGCCACACCTCGTGCAGGTCGCGGAGGACCCCGCTGCGCAGCAGCGAGCCTTCCGCGCGTGACGAGTAGTCGAGGGGCGCGTCGGGCAGCGCGACCCAGGTGACGCCCTGCGCGATGAGCCAGCGCTGGTACACCGAGGCCGTGAGGGGAGTCGCGGCGTAGAAGATCGGGTTGTCGGCGATGTCGAGTTGGCGTTCCCACCCGCGTGCGAGCGGGATCTGCGGTGCGACGTAGGCCGACTCCCAGTGGGCCTGGGTGAAGGGGATCTCGACCCGACCGATCGGGTGCTGCGCCTTCAGGTATGCGACGAGCGGTTGGTAGTACGAGGCCTCGCTGCTCGGTGGGTCGGCGCTCGACGTGAAGATGGGAATAGCGGGGTTCCACTGCCAGACGAGAAGTGGCAGCGCCACCAGGGTGAGCCAGCGGCGCCGGGGCAGCGCCGCAAGAGCCAGCACGAGTGGGGGACCCACCGCCCACGCGAGGCGCTGGTAGTTGGCACCGACTGCGTTGGGCACCGCGAAGTCCGCCGCGGCGAAGATCCCGTACAGAACGATGCCGATGCGAAGCGTCGTCCAGTCACGGGGGACGACGCACCAGGCGACCACCGCGACCGCGATCGTCGCGGTGAGATCGATGCGGCTGTAGGGAAAGGTTCCCGGATCCGGGAACAACACGATCGAGATGACGAGCGGGAGCGCGGCTGCCGCTCCGACCCATACCGCGAGCCGACGACTCGGACCACGCCCGGTGATCGCCGTCGCCGTCATCGCGATGACGAGGAAGACCCCGGCGACGGGGCTGAACAACGGGCAACTGACCGCGGCAGTCAGCGCCAGCACCCGGCGTCGATGGCGGAGCGACACGAGCGCCACGAGTCCAGCCGCCTCACCGCACACGAACGGAAGCTGACCGATCGCCACCGGCACGACGAGCGCGAGCGCGAACGCCGCGGCTGCGACGAAGGTCCGTGATCCGAGCGCGTCGCGCAGCAACTGGTCGACCGACCATGCGGCGGCCGTGGCCGCGAGCGCGGCGGCACCGTAGATCCCGATGTTCGCGGCCAGGGCCGGGAACAGCGCGGAATAGGAGAGGAGGTAGTGGCCGGCGTACCAGTGGTTGTCCCACAGGACGAAACCCGACGCGCGGAACAGGTTCACGCGGTAGAGCTGGGCGGGGACGTCGGACCCCTGCCAGCCGACCAGCGCGACCACGGCGACGCCGGCCGCGGCGATGGCGGGGACGACGACGGCGCGTACCGAGCGGTGCGAGTCCCAGCGGCGGGGTGGTCGGGACCGGATCGGGACGGCGGGGGCCGACGCCGGCATGCCCCGAACGGTCGCGCCTCCGGTCAAGAATCAGATGAGAACCAGGAAGCCCGGATCGGGACTGGTGCGGGCCATCCCCGTCATGGGTACAGGGAACCGGACGGTCGCGACTCGGGAGGACGAGTCACCATGGCGAAGCTCACTGCGAAACAGCGCGAGAAGCTGCCGGCCAAGGCGTTCGGGCTCCCGGAGCGAGCCCGTTCGAAGAAGGCGAGGAAGGAGTCGGGCAACTACCCGATGCCGGACCGGGATCACGCCATCAGCGCGATCCGACGCTCGGAGAGAGAGCGCCGACGCGGCAACCTGACCAAGGACGAGTTCGAGCGCATCAACCGGAAGGCCCGCAAGATCCTCCGAAAGAAGAGGAAGAGCTGAGCCGTCGCCGGGCATGGCGCGGCCGGACCGGGCACCATGAGCGCATGACCGACGAGACTGCGATCGGGGTGCTGCTGCCGTTGGCTCCCGGGCAGATCACCTCGGGTGATTTCCTCCGGGAGTGGGTGGCCGTGGTGGAGGAGTGCGGGGTCGAGTCGGTGTGGGGCGTCGAGCACGTCGTCCTCGCGCACGACTACGACCCGAAGTACCCGTACTCCGAGAGCGGCCAGATCCCGTCCGGCGCCGGCGCCGCGGCGGGTGAGCGGCCGATGCCCGATCCGCTCGACACGCTCGCATACATCGCCGCGGTGTCCGAGAAGGTAAAGCTCGGGACGTCGGTGGTCATCGCGCCGCTGCACAGCCCGGCGGTGCTGGCCAAGCGGGTGTCGACCATCGACAACCTCTCGGGTGGCCGCATGATCCTCGGGCTGGGGATCGGCTGGCAGCGTGAGGAATACGAGGCCGTCGGAGCTCCCTTCCGCCAGCGCGGCGCCCGCCTCGAGGAGTGCATCGGTGCGATGCGCGCGTTGTGGACCGCCGCCCCGGCGACGTTTCACGGCGACCATGTCGCGTTCGAGCGCGTCTATTCGTCGCCGCGGCCCGCACGCGGCGCCGTGCCGATTGTGCTGGGTGGCAACAGCGCGCCGGCGGTTGAGCGCGCCGGGCGCATCGGCGACGGGTGGTATCCGTACACGATCGGTCCCGATGAGTTCGAGATGTCGGCGGCGCGGCTCCGCGACGTCGCGGTCGCCGCCGGACGCGATCCCGCGGCGGTCGAGATCACGGTGTGGCCGGGGAGCCACGACGCCGCATCCGAGCACGATGTCGACTACGTCCGCCGCTTCGTGAGCGCCGGTGCTCGTCGCCTCCTCATCACGCCGCACCTCGGCCGTGACCAGGGGTTTGCATCCCTACGGGACCAGATCCTCGGATACCGGCAACGGGTCCTCGACAAGCTCTGAGCGACCTCTCGGTAGAAGGCTGCGGGCGGTCCGCCGCGCGCCGGGGGAGCCAGAAATTGAAAACGCCGTTCGCATATCGTGGTGGGGATGAGCGCGGACGCCGCCCCGCCGACCGGGGTCGGAGCGCGCCAGGTCTCGCCCGCCCGCCGGGCCAAGTACCGGGCCGAGCGGGAGCAGATCATGCGGGCCGCGTACCGGCTGATCCAGCAGAACGGGTCGCGCGAGACGTCGGTGCACGACGTGCTCCGCGAGACCGGCTACTCGACCCGGGCCTTCTACCGGCACTTCCGCTCGAAGGACGAGCTGGTCATCGAGATGTACCGGGTGGACAGCGACCGCGTCACCGACGCCCTGGTGGCGGCGGTGGCGTCGGCGCCGACGCCGCTCGATGCGCTCACCGCCTGGATCGATCAGAGCCTGGCCGTCGTGTACGACGCCCGCCGGCTGCGGCACGCGGCGGTGCTGGCGTCGCCCGAGGTCGCGAGCGCGCACGGGTTCACCGAAGTGCAGGTCGCGGGGCTCGAGGCCCAACGCGCACCGCTCGTCGAGCTCCTCCGTGAGGGGAGGCGGCGGGGTGTCTTCCCGCTCACCCAGCCCGACGCCGACGCGTTTGCCATCCAGGCCGTCGTGCTCGCACACATGCGCTCGCGCCTCGTGGGGCGTGACGCGTTCACGCGCGCCGAGGCACGCGACCACACCGTCGAGCTCTTCCGGCGCGCCTTGGGCGCCTGACCCGCCCGGTCGGCGCGCGCCTTGCCTCAACCGGCCGATCGGACCTCTACCGCGCCGTCGACCGATCGGCACTCGTAGGCCGGGAGCGGGAAGGTCGACGGACCGTGCAGGAGCGTCCCGTCAGGGACGTGGAATTGGCTGCCGTGCCACGGGCACGTGATGACGTCGCCGTCGAGGTCGCCCTCGGCCATCGGCCCGCCGCGGTGGGGGCACTGCGCGTCGAGGGCGACGATCACGCCACCGTGACGCAAGACGATGATCGGGGCGCCGTCGACCATCGTGCACCGCGGTTCGTCGGTGACCTCGGAGACCGGCATCACGGCGGTCCACTCGGAAGGTGGGTGGCGGAACGTGGTGTGGTCGACGCTGAGCCCGGCGCGCTGCACCAGGTGACCACCCAGGTAGCCGCCCACCGTCGCCGCGGTCGCGCCCGCGAGCCCGAGCGCGACGCCGCGCCAGTGGCGGCCGCGCTTGCGTTCCACCCACGACGCGCCGTAGCAGACCAATGCGGTGGTGTTCGCCGCCGCGTGCACGAAGCCGACGCGCCGATTGGGTCCGAACTCGTCCGACCAGTCGGACGCGCCGGTGGCCGCGGCGGGCACCGCCGCCAGCACGCCCCATGCGACCAGGCGCGTGGCCGCCCGGCGCGAGTGCCGTCCGCCGAGCAGGTCGAGCGTGAACGCCGAGGTCCAGAAGCCGATCGGGAGGTCGGTGAGCATGGGGTGGACCGCGTGGCCGAGCCACGTGCCGCTGAGCGCGTCCTTGACGAGACCGCTGCCGATGATCCCGGCAACGCGTTCGCGGAGCGCGCCCGCCACGCCGTCGAGCGCGGTCTGCTCGCCCAGCTGCGCGACCAGGCGGGACAAGGCCTCGCCGGGTGCAGCCAGTTCCCTGTCGTCCATCGCAGGTGCGCCTACCCGGTGGTCGGGACCGGTGAAACCTGGGTCGGCGCCGGTCAGCGTCGCACCCGCTCCCGCCGCGCTGCGGCGCGGCGCAGCACGAACAGGATCACCACCCCGAACCCGGTGCGCCGCAGCCGGTCGAACCGACCCGGCGTGGCCGGGGCGGGCGCCGCCGCCGGCGTCGGTCGGGAGATCTCGGTCGGCGGCGGCTCGTTCGGCCCGATCGGCGGTTCGGCGGCGGCGGCGGCCCGCGCCGCGTGACGGTGACGTTCGAGGTCGCGACAGAACTTGTAGGTGAACGCACCGAACACGACCGGGAGCACGAACACCAGCACCCGGAACGTCCACAGCACCGCCGACAACGAGACGTCGAGCTGCTGCGCCCAGATGTCCTGGCCGCCGGCGAGCAGGAGGACCGCGTAGAACGTGAGGACGACCACACCGAGCGCGGTGCGCACCGGGCGTTCGCTCGGACGGTCGAGGATGTGGTGCTCGCGGTGGTCGTGGGTCATCCGCTGTTCGAGGAACGGCCAGAGGAAGAGCAGCCCGAAGGTGATGGTCGGCAGCGCGATCGCGGGCCAGAAGAGCTCGGACACGTTGTACGGGCCGAGGTGCAGGTACACGGGCGGCATGATGCGCAACGCGCCCTCGATCCACCCCAGGTACCAGTCGGGCTGCGCCGCGGTGCTCACCGCCGACGGCGCGAACGGGCCGTACAGCCACACCGGGTTGATCTGCGCGAGCCCGCCGAGCAACGCGAGCACGCCGGCGATCACCGCGAACAGGCCGACGCTCTTCGCCGTGTACGTCGGCCAGAGCTTGGAGCCGACGACGTTGCGCTCGGTGCGCCCCGGGCCCGCAAACTGCGTGTGCTTCTGGCGCCACACGATCGCCAGGTGCGCGGTCAGCAGGATCGCGATCGCGGCCGGGACCAACAGCACATGGATCACGAAGAGGCGCGACAGGATGTCGTGAGCGGGAAACTCACCGCCGAAGAGCAGGAACGCCACCCAGGTCCCGATCACCGGGATCGCCAGCGCGATGGAGTACGCGATCCGGAGGCCGGTCCCGGACAACAGGTCGTCGGGGAGCGAGTAGCCGGCGAAACCGTTGAAGATGGCGAGGATCAGGAGCGTCACGCCGATGACCCAGTTAATCTCGCGTGGTCGCCGGAACGCGCCGGTGAAGAAGATGCGGCAGAGGTGGGCGACGATGGTCGCGATGAACACCAGCGCGGCCCAGTGGTGGATCTGACGCATGACCAGCCCCGCGCGCACGTCGAAGCTCAAGCGGATCGTCGACTCGTAGGCCTGCGACATGTGGACGCCGCGCAACGGCGCGTAGCTGCCGTGGTACACGACCGTCTTGTCGCTCGGGACGAAGAAGAACGAGAGATAGATCCCGGTGAGGATGAGGAGGACGAAGCAGTACATCGCGATCTCGCCCAACATGAACGACCAGTGGTCCGGGAACACCTTGTCGAGCGACGACCGCGCGAAGCGCGACGCACCCAGCCGGTCGTCGAACCATCGGACGAGACGCCGGATCACCACGGCCTGACCGCCGACTGCGGATGCCGCGCCTCCTCGACCCGGTCCATGTTGGCCAGCCAGCTCGCGAACAGCGCCGCCGCCCCGATCACGAGCGCCGAGCCGCCGAAGCCCCACATGAGCGCGCCCGCCACCTGCTGGTCGCGCAACGCGCCGGCGCCGTGTCCGTAGCGCGCGTACCAGGGCGTCCGGGCGAGGGTGAGGAGGATCCCCAGCGCGGTGGCCGGGAGGGTGGCGGCGAACACCGCCAGGACTCCGAGACCGCGTCGGGATCGCCGGCTCGCCCCCAGCGCCATCCACCAGAACAGCGTGGCGGTGGCGACGAAGCTGATGTGCTCGAGCGCGTGGACTTCGGTGTGCGCCACCGCGGCGTCGTAGAGCGTCGGGACGTGCCACAGCGCCAGCGCGGCGGTGCTGAGGAAGTAGGCGACGACCGTCCAGGCGAGCCAACCCCGGGTCGACGTCTGGGAGCGGTTGATCCGGCGCACGACCGGCCGGACCTTGCGGCGCATGCGGTCGGGGAGGGCCTGGGTCATGACCGTCACCGGCTCGCCGACGGCGAGGAGCGGCGCCGCGACCGCGAGCAGCAGGAGGTGCTGGACCATGTGCCAGGGCAGGTCGCTCGCCGCCGCGTTCTCGAGGGGTGACTCGAGGGCCACGAGCAGGGTCACCACCGCCGCCCCGAAGGCGGCGGCCTGCGTGGTCCCCACGAGGCGGACGGTGCGCGCATTGGCCCACAGCCGGCGGATGCCGACCGCGTAGGCGAACGCGCCCACCAGGATCACCAGCGGCAGGAGGCGGTCAAGCACGGCCGGTCCCGATGAAGAAGATGTACGAGCCCTCGAAGAGGATCAGCACGAGGTTGATGCCGTTCGAGGCCATGCCCAGGAGGCCGAGGAAGCGCATCCGACCCTCAGGGGTCGGGTCCTCCTCGTCGTCGTCGTCGCCGGCTCGGTACACGAGCCACGAGAGATAGATGGCGAGGACGGCCAGCGCGATGCACACCACGTTGCCCACGTGGAACAGCCAGAAGTAGCCGTTGTCGTTCACGAATTCGACGATGGAGGCGAAGAACACCAGGTGCGCGATCCACGCGACGATCCCGGCGGTGAGCGCGAACCACAGGAGCGCGCCGCGGTCGGGGAAGTCACGGACCCGGAGGTTCATCGGAGGTGAGGGGAGAGGAAGAGGGTGGCGAACACGAACACCCACACGCCGTCGACGAAGTGCCAGTACAGCGCGAACACCTCCGGGGTGACGTGGTGCTCGGGAGTGACCCGACCGGTCCACACCTTCACCTGCACGGTCGCGCTCATGAGCAGGCCCACGAGCACGTGGATGGCGTGCAACCCGAGGATGACCCAGAACAGCGAGGCGTACGCGTTCTCGCGCAGGCCGAACTCCTGGTTGAGGTAGTCGTAGACGGTGTTGCCCAGGAACGCGAGGCCCATCAGGAACGCGATCGCGAGCGACACCGCCACCTGCCGCATGTGACCTCGCACGAGGGCGTATTCCATCCAGAAGATCGGAATGCTGCTCCCCAGCAGGACCACCGTGAACACCACCGACCGGTGGAGCTCGGGGAGCGGAATCCCCGGCGGTGGCCACTTGGAGGCGCCCGCGCGCACGAAGAAGTAGGAGGCGAGGAGGGAGATGAAGACCATCGCCTCGGTGGTGATGAGCACGACCATGCCCCACCACGCGGTCGGATAGCCGCGGGTGCGCGGAACGGGCTCGATGCGGATCGCCGGCGAGCTCACCGGAGGTTCTCCGAGGTGCGCCACAGCCAGTGCACCACCGCCGCCATGCCGATCAGGACGCCGACGACGCCGATGATCGCGGCCTCCACCAGGAGACCGACGAAGAGGAGCGCGATGCCGACCGCGGCGATGAACGGCAGGTACGTGGGTTCGGGGATGCCGAGGACGTCCTGGGGCCGGGCGTCGAGACCCTCGGTGACCGGCATGTCCTTCTCGAGCGCGCCGACGATCCCGAGCGCCCGCGTGGAGGGCTGTCCGTCGGCCACCTCGACCGAGGAGGGTGGATCGTCCCAGAGCGGGTGGCGGCCGTTGACGATCGGGATGGCGGCGAAGTTGTACTCGGGAGGGGGCGAGGTCGTCGTCCACTCGAGCGAGTCCGCGTGCCACGGATCGGCGGGAGCGCGTGCTCCCCGGAAGCGGCTCCGCACGAAGTTGTACAGCGTCAGGAGGGTCCCGGCCGCGAACACGAAGGACGCGACGCTGATGAGCAGGTTGAGTGTGTCCCAACCGAGCCCGGAGTCGTAGGTGTAGATGCGACGCGGCATCCCGAGGAAGCCGAGGATGTGCATCGGGAAGAACGCCACGTTGAACCCGATGAACATGGTCCAGAAGCTGATCTTGCCCAAACGCTCGTCGAGCATGCGCCCGGTCATCTTCGGGAGCCAGTAGTAGAGGGCGCCGAAGATCGGGAACACGACCGCGCCGTTGAGCACGTAGTGGAAGTGCGCGACGACGAAGTAGCTATCGGTGACCTGCCAGTCGAACGGGAGCACCGCGACCATCACGCCGGTGATGCCGCCGAGGAGGAAGATCAACAGGAAGCCGAGGGCGAACAGCATCGCGGTGGAGAAGTGCACGACGCCCTTCCACATGGTGGCGATCCACGCGAAGAACTGGACCCCGCTCGGGAGCGTGATGATGAGGCTGGCGGCGGAGAAGAACGACAACGCAAGCGCGGGGATGCCGGTGGCGAACATGTGATGCACCCACACGCCGAAGCTGATGAAGGCCACCGTGACGAGCGCGGTCGCGACCCACACGTAGCCCGCCAAGCGGTGGCGCGAGAAAACGGGGATGATCATCGAGACCATGCCGGTGGCGGGGATGAAGAGGATGTACACCTCGGGATGACCCCAGAACCAGAAGAGGTGCTGGTAGAGCAGCACGCTCCCACCGCCGCCCACCGAGTAGAAGGCGGTGCCGAACAGCCGGTCCAGCTCGAGCAGCGCGGCCGCCACGGTGATCGACGGCACCGCGAAGATCACCATGAACGAGAACACCAGCATCGACCACACGAAGATCGGCATGCGGTTCAGGGTCATGCCCGGGGCCCGCAGCTTGAAGATGCTGACGATGAAGTTCACCGCGCCGACGGTCGTGGAGATGCCCACGAAGATCACGCCGAGGCCCCAGAAGTCGATGTTGATGCCGCTGGAGTACGGCTTCGACGTGAGCGGGGTGTACGCGAACCAGCCGCCATTCGGCGGGTGACCGACGACGAAGCTCGACAGCAGGAAGAGCCCCGAGAGCAGGAAGATCCAGTAGCTGAACGCGTTCAACCGCGGGAACGCCATGTCGCGGCTGCCGAGCATGAGCGGGATCAGGTAGTTGCCGAAGCCGGCCAACACCGGCGTGTTGAACAGGAAGATCATCGCGGTGCCGTGCATGGTGAAGAATTCGTTGTACGTCTCCGGGCTCAAGACGCCGGCGTTCGGTTGCGCGAGCTGCACGCGCATGACCAGCGCCAGCGCGCCGGAGGCGAAGAAGAAGAGGAACGCGGTGTAGATGTAGCGCATCCCGATCCGCTTGTGATCGACGGTGTTGAAGAACCCGGGGATGCCGGGCGCGTCCTCCCAGCGTTCCTCGAGCTCCTCGGCGACCTCGGGGGTGGGCTGCTCGGTGACCGCCATCGCGCTCCTACTTCAAGCTCTCGAGGTACGCCGCGAGCGCGGCGACATCACGGTCGGGTAGCGACTGGAACGAGGGCATCTGCACACCGGGCTTGATCGCCCCGGCGTCGCGGATCCAGGCCCGCATGTTCTGGGGCGTGTTCTCGATGGCGCCCGCGCCGAGGAGCCGGCGCGAGCCGACGTCGGTGAGGTCGGGGCCGACCGTGCCCTGCGCGTCGGTGCCCCCGATGGTGTGACATCCCGCACACGCCTCGCGCTGGAACACCAGCTGCCCGCTGGCCGCCTCTTCCGACGCCGGCTCGAGCGGGACCCGCTCCCGACGGGCCAGCCAACGTCCGTAGTCGGCCGGCGTCTCGACGATCACGTCGAAGCCCATGTGTGCGTGTTGCAGCCCGCAGAACTCGGCGCAGCGACCCGCGTACCGGCCGACCTTGTCGGCGGTGAACTGGAGGTTGTTGGGTTGGCCCGGGATCGTGTCCATCTTCCCCGCGAGCTGGGGGACCCAGAAGCTGTGGATGACGTTGTCGGAGGTGAGGTGCACGTTGATCGGCGTGCCCCGCGGGATGTGGATCTCGTTGGCGGTGACCACGCCGTGGCCCGGGTAGCGCACCTCCCACCACCACAACTTCCCGACCACGTCGATCCGCACCGCGCCCGGCGACGACGTGCGCAGCGCGCTCGTGGCGTCGACGGTCACGACCGCGAGCACCACGAGGATGAGGAACGGGACGATCACCCCGCCGATCCAGATGAACCAGTTGTCGTGCAGGCGCGATGGCCCGCGACGGCGTCGACCGCGCGTGGCGGCGTAGAGGATGCAACCGGCGACGACGACGTAGACCGCGGCGGCGAGCCCGAACATCAGCCACCACACGCCGGCCACCCGATCGGCCTCCGAACCTTTGGGGTTGACGATGGAATGCGCGCCGCCGCAGCCCGCGGTGGCGATCCCGACCGCGATCGCGAGTGCGACCAGCCGGCGCCGGTGGCGAGCGCTCACGGACGGTTCCAGAAGCTCGGGCCGATCGGTTCGTGGAAGTCGCTCTGCGCGACGATGAATCCCTCGTCGTCGATCGCGATCGGCAACTGGGGCAGCGCGCGGGCCGCGGGTCCGAACACGGGCTGGGCGCCGTCGAGGACGTCGAACGCCGACTGGTGGCACGGGCAGAGCAGCTGCCCGGTGCTCGGCTCGAAGAGGCCGACCGGACAGCCGGCATGTGTGCAGACCTTCGAGTACGCGATGAGCCCGTTCGGGGCCCAGTCGGCGCGCCCGGGCGGGAGGTGGAGGCGCTCGGGCCGGACCCGCATGAGCACCACCTGCCCATCGGCCGAGTCGGGGTGGCCGGCGGGGAACACGGTGACGAGACCGTCGAGCGGCACGTCGCGGGCGCGCACGGCGCGACCGTCTTCGGTGATGGCGCGACGACCGCGACGCCACGGTGTGCGCAGCAACGTGTTGCCCGGCGCGGGCCCGAGCGACCGGATGGGGAAGAGCGCCGCGATCCCGAGCGCGCCGAGCGCGCCGACCAGCCCGCCGATCAGCAGCCGACGCCGGCTCACGCCCGCGGGATGCTCGAGCGTCTGCTCGAGGGCGGCCACCTCCTCGTCGGAGCTGGCGAGCTCGTGGCGTTCCTGGGCGAACGGGCCCCGGGGCATCAACCAGTGGGCCCAGAGCACGAGCCCGGCGCCCAGGGCGAGGAGCCCGACGCCGAGGAGCGCACCTTCGGCCTGTGGTTGGCCCCCGAGCGCGTAGACGACGGCCAACGACAGCGCGCAGAGCATGGTGACCACGAAGCAGGCGAAGGCGACGCGCGCCGCCGACATGGCCCGCCGGGGGTCGCTCACGAGCGCGTCCCGATCAAGCGCACCGCGAGGACGAGGAGCCCCAAGCCGACGAAGACGGCCACCGCGCCCTCCGCCAGCGGGCCCAGATGCCACAGCGGCGTGCCGCCCCGGTCGTCGGCGTGATCGAGATACCGCACGTAACGCACCAGCGACTGCAGCTGCTCGTCGTCCACCGCGGCGTGACCGAACGCGGGCATGTTCCCGGGGCCGGTCCGGACCGCTTCCGCGATCTGGAGCGGCGTCGCCGGATGGGTCGACGGCGCCTCGCGCCCGAGCAGCGCGCCGCCATCACCGGACCACGCGTGACAGGCCGCGCACTGCGCTCGGTAGACCGTCCCCCCGGCCGCGAGGTCCCCGGTGTTGAGATCGATCCGCGGAAGTGTCGGGTCGCCGCCGGTGAGGCCCACGGTGTAGTCGACGAGGGCGCGCCGGGTAGCGGCGTCGTACTTCGGTGGGCGGCGAGCCTGCGCCTCGGAGTCCGAGACCCGCTGCTGGTGCGACGACGCGTCGCCCGTCGGCACCGGCATGCGCCCGGTCGACAGCTGGAAGTCGATCGACGCCGCGCTGACGCCGTCCAGATCCGGTCCGAGGGTCGTGCCGCGCGCATCGGCACCGTGGCAGGTGGCGCAGTCGCGCAGGTAGATCTGCTCGGCCGACTGGGGAGGTCCGGCCGCCACGACCACGTGTGCCGTCGTGCTCCCGGGACGAGCGAGCACGGCGATGCCCAGCACGGCACAACCGGCCGTGAGGACCCCCAGGAAGGCCGTGATCCGATCGCGCACGAACCCCCCTCGGGCCGGCCGTCGCCATGCTCCTACCCGCGGCGCCGTCGATCAACCCTCTAGGAGTCGCGGCCGCTTGGCGTCCGCCGCCACGCGGTGACCCAAGATCCTCCGCCACCGTCCGTCCGCGCGTAGCGTCACCACCCAGCCACGCTCCATTCACCCGGGGGCCACCATGAGCAACCACCAGCGCAGCCCGCGCATCGTCGTGATGGGCGTGACCGGGGCGGGCAAGACCACCGTTGGCCGGCTCCTGGCCCGGGACCTCGGGGTGCCGTTCCTCGACGCCGACGACTTCCACTCGCCGGCCGCCGTCACCTCGATGCGTGCCGGCCGACCGCTCGACGGCGAGCAACGGCTGCCGTGGCTGCGGCGGGTCAACGCCGAGCTGCGCCGGCAGCCCGACGGCGTCACCTTGGCGTGCTCGGCGCTCGAGCGGTCCTACCGCGATGCGCTCCGCGAAGGGGTCGACGGTCTCCGCTTCGTGTTCCTCGACGTCGACGCCAACGTGCTGGCGGAGCGACTGCGCTCGCGCGTCGGTCACTACGCCGGCGTCGACCTCCTCCCGAGCCAGCTCGCCACGTTGGAGCTCGGGGATGACGTGCTGGCGGTACCGGTCCCGTCGACCGCCACGCCGGCGGCGGTCGCGTCGCTGGTGCTTCACGCGCTCGGGCTCGCCCCACCGTCGACACCACGCTCATGACGAGCGATCCCGCTATGGGCGGCCACCGGGCGTCGGCTCGCTCGGCGCGTCGTCGCGCTCCGCGTCGGGCGTCGTGCCGGGCCCGATCTCGGGGTCGCGCTCCTGGGCGTCGGTACCGGCGCCACTTGGATCGCGGTCCGGCCTCGCTCCGGGGCCGGGGCCGGTGGCTCCTCCGGGCATCGACATGGGAAGCTCCTCGGGTGAGCGGTTGCCGCGTCCGTACCCGGCGTTTCTCCTCCCGAACCGCCGGGTAGTCGGCGAGCATGGCGCGGGCACGCAGCGATTCGCTGCAGCGCTACCGGCAGAAGCGCGACTTCGAACGTACGCCGGAGCCGGCCGGTGAGGTGGCCGACGGTGACGGACGACCCCGGTTCGTCGTGCAGCGGCACCGGGCACGCCGCCTCCACTACGACTTCCGGCTCGAGATCGGGGGCGTGCTCGTGAGCTGGGCGGTGCCGAAGGGATTGACCCTCGATCCCCGTCAGCGGCACCTCGCGGTCCGGGTGGAGGACCACCCGCTCGCCTACGCGGACTTCGAGGGTGTGATCCCGCGCGGCGAGTACGGCGGCGGAGACGTGGTCGTGTGGGACCGCGGCACGTGGGACCTGCACCGCGACGACGACCCGATGCAGGCGCTGGCCGACGGCGAGCTGCACCTCGAGCTGTTCGGCGAGAAGCTCCGGGGCCGCTTCGTGCTCGTGCGCACGGACCGGAAGGACGGCGGCCGTGAGAGCTGGATCGTGCTGCACAAGCGCGATGACGCGGCGCGCGACGGATGGAACCCCGAGGACCATCCCCGCTCGGTGCTGAGCGGGCGCGACAACGACGAGGTGGCCGCCGACCGCGACCGGGTCTGGGACCGGCACGGAGAGGCAGGCACCGCGGCAGCCGTCCCCGAAGGCTTCCGCGCCGCGTCGCCGGAGGAGCTGGCGGCGCTCGACGCGCTGCCGGCGAAGGGCACCTGGACGTTGCACGGCCACGAGCTCGCGCTCACCAATCTCGACAAGGTGCTCTTCCCTGCTCGTGACGGTGGTGCCGAGATCACCAAGCGCGGGCTGGTGCGCTACTACGCCCAGATGGGCCCGTGGATCCTCCCGTACCTCGCCGAGCGTCCGCTGAACCTCCATCGGTACCCGGACGGGGTCACGCGCAAGGGATTCTGGCAGAAGCAGGCGCCGAAGTACGTGCCGGCGTGGATCAGGCGGTGGCGCAACGACGAGGCGGACACTGGCGAGAGCACCGACTACCTCGTGGTGGACAGCACCGCGGGCCTCGCCTGGCTGGCGAACCACGCGGCGGTCGAGCTGCATCCGTGGACGTCGAAGATCCCCGACGTGCACCAACCGACGTACGCGCTCGTCGACCTCGATCCCGGCGAGGACACGAGCTGGGACGACCTGCTCGTGCTGGCCCGTCTGCACCGCACTGCCCTCGAGCACCTCGGCATGCGGGGCTACCCCAAGACCACCGGTCAGCGTGGTCTCCAGATCTGGATACCCATCGAACCGGGCGCCACGTTCGACGAGACACGGGAGTGGGTGGCGCAGCTGTCGCGGGCGGTCGGCGGCGTCGCGCCGGATCTGGTGAGCACGAAGTGGGAGAAGCGGTCACGAGAGGGTCGGGCGCGCCTCGACTACACGCAGAACGCGATCAACAAGACGCTCGTGGCGCCGTACAGCGTTCGGGCGGCTCCGGGTGCGCCGGTGTCGGTCCCCATCACGTGGGAGGAGTTGGAGGACCCCGACCTCCGCTCCGATCGGTGGGATGTCCACGGCGCGCCCGAGCGCGTCTCCACGTTCGGCGACCCGATGGCGCCGATGCTCACCGACTCGCAACGTCTCGTGCCGCTCGCCTGAGGTACGGCAGGTTTCACATCTTGCCCCGAGGGTTAGCGTGAGGGGCGTGGATGCGGGACGCATCGTGCTCGCCGAGGACGACCCGGCGCTGCGCGACCTGCTCGCGCGCCGGCTGACGTCCGAGGGGTACGACGTGCGGTTGCTCGACGGGCCTCGCCTCGCCGAGTGCGACGACCTCGATGCCGACCTGGTGATCAGCGCCTTCTCCGACCACGGACCCACCATTCACGACGTTCGGCAGCACTCCGACGTGCTGCTGGTGGCGATGATGCCCACCGACACCTGCGTCATGGACGCGCTCGACGTGGTCGACGCGGGTGCCGACGACGTCCTGGTCAAGCCGTTCTCGCCCCGCGAGCTGGTCACCAAGGCGAAGGCGTTGCTGCGCCGCCGGGCCGTGGGGCAGACGCGACTGCGCCCACTGGTGTTCGACGGGCTCGTCATCGACCTCGCCGCTCGCGAGGTGACGGTCAACGAGAGACGGGTGGACGTGCCCGCTCGCGAGTTCGACCTCCTCGTGTTCCTGGCGTCGTCGCCGCGGCAGGTGTTCACACGGGCGCAGATCATGCAGCACGTCTGGTCGGTCGATGACGGCATCGGCACCGCGACGGTCACGGAGCATGTGCGCCGGTTGCGGGCGCGCATCGAGGCCAACTCGGCCGAGCCCCGGTGGATCCACACGGTGTGGTCGGTGGGCTACCGGTTCGTGCCGTAGCCGAGCCGGATCGCTCGTGCTCAGGCGCGGCTGACGTCGAGCTCGAACCAGAGGCGGGTGCCGTCGCCGCTGTGGCTGCCGCCCCAGCGGCGGGCGAGCGAGTCGATGACCGCCAAGCCGCCGGCGATCTGACGGTCGTCGGAAGGTGCGACGTCGATCGGGAGCGCGACGTCGTCGAGCGAAAGCTCCGCGTGCAGGGTGCGGGCGACGAGATCGAGCACGAGGACCATGTCGCCGGCGTCCTGAGCACCGTGGTCCATCGCGTGGGTCACGAGCTCACTCGTGAGCAGCGACGACGTGAACTGGAGGTCGCTCGGCTCGCCGTTGGTGGCGCCGTTCGCGGCGAGGAACTCTCCGACGTGGGCACGAGCGATGCTCGGGGCACGCGTGCTGGGGACGAAGTGGAACGACAGCGTCGGGCTCATCGAGACCTCCCGCGTTCACGCATGCCAAGAGCGTGCCCTCGAATGGCGCACCGGAATCACAACTTTCGCGACGCGCGCGTCTCGTCGCCCCGGCCGTTTGACCAGACGGGACGCGGGGTACCGGACGCTCGATGCTGGACGTCCACACCAACGGATCCGTGGTCGTGGTGAGCGGCTCGCTCGACGCCGAAGGCGCGCCGCGATTCCTCGAGGCGGTGCGGCGGACGGACGGCGATGTCCGGGTGGACGGTTCGCGGCTGCAGCGCCTCGACGGTGCCGGCCTCACCGCTCTGGTCGTGGCGCGCCGAGTGTGCCGGGAGCGCGGGCGGGAGCTCGTCGTCGTCTCGGTGTCACCCGAGGCGCTGCGCCGCCTCCGCGCCCGGCGCGAGATCCTGCGGCTGTTCGCGCAGCCGGTCGACGCCGCCGCCGCGACGCGCGCCGACGAGCTGCACGACGACCCGTCGCTGGCGCCCGCACGGACGCCGGCGTCCGCGCTCTCCCTGGCTCTGCGCCGCCGGCCTCGTTCCCACCGCCCGGCACCACAGGAGGACGACCATGGCTGACGGCTTCGAGATCCTGAGCGAAGATCACCGGGAGGTCGAACGCCTCTTCGACACCTATACGCACGACCCGGAGGACTCGATCGCGCACGACATCTGTGGCCGCCTCAGCGTCCACACCCGGATCGAGGAGGCCGCGCTGTATCCCGCGTTACGACGCTACGTCGACGGTGGGGACGACCTCGCCGACGTGGCCGAGCAGGAGCACGCGGTGGCCAAGAGCATCATCGCCCGGATCTACGACTCGCCACCCGGGCAACTGTTCGACCTCGTGACCGAGCTGCGCGGCGCGGTGGAGCACCACGTCGAGAGCGAGGAGTCCGAGCTCTTCCCGGAGATGCGGGAGTCCGGTGTCGACGCCGACGTGCTCGGCGCCGAGATCGTGGGTGCCCGCCGCATCGCGGAGGCGAACAGCTCGTCCTGACCGGGTCAGCTGGCGCGCCGCTGCGCCGTCGACGCGGCGGTGTCGGTGGCGTCGGCGCGCCTGCGGCGGGCCGTCAGGAGGGCACGCGTCCGGCGCTCGTCGATGCTCAGGTGGGTCCGACGTGGCGGCGTGGTCGACCACACGTCGTGCAGCTCGCCGGAGGCGAACGCGGTGAGCACCTTGGGGTGGATGTACGAGGCCCGGCAGACCGCGGGTGTGTTCCCGAGGTCCTGCGCCACCGCGCCGACCACCTCCTTGACCACCGCCTGCTGCTCGCGCTCCTCCTCCGGGGGGTCGAGCCGACCGAGCGCGGCGGCGGCCGAGACGGTCGCCACCCAGGTTCGGAAGTCCTTGGCGGTCACCTCGGCGTCGGCTGCCTCGCGCAGGTAGTCGTTCACGTCGTGCGAGTGGACCGCCGCCGGTGCACCGTCGTCGTCGAGGTACTGGAACAGGCGCTGCCCGGGGATCTCCTGGCACTCCCGGAGCACCCGGGCGATGCGCCGGTCCTGGGCATGCACCTCGTGCTGCAGCCCGCTCTTGCCCGTGAAGACGAAGGTGATCTCGGCCCCCGAGACGCGTGCGTGCTTGTTGCGCAGGGTGGTGAGCCCGTAGGCGCCGTTGTCGCGTGCGTACTCGTCGTTGCCGACCCGGATGAGCGTCGTCTGCAGCAGCTGTACGACGGTCGCGAGGACCTTCTCGCGTGGGACGCCCTTGCGCGCGAGATCGGCATCGACCCGTCGTCGCACCGCGGGCAACGTGGACGCGAAGAGGGGCAAGCGGTCGAACTTGACCCGATCGCGGAACGTGGTCCAGTCGGCGTGGTACCGGTACTGCAGCCGTCCTCGCGCGTCGCGACCGACCGCTTGCAGATGCGAGTTGGCCAGCTCGCTGACCCGCACGTCGTTCCAGGCGGGCGGGATGACGATGCCGCGGATCCGTTCCAACGTCGAGTCGTCGTCGACCCGGGAGCCGTCGGCATGGTGGTAGCTGAAGCCACGGCCCCGTCGTACCCGCCGGATGCCGAGGTCCTCGGCCGACTGGTGCCGGAGCGAAGGCACGGCGATGGGGCTCATGGCTCGGGTTCCTGCCCTCGTGGCGAACGCCCGAAACGCCTCACCCGCGCTCGTTGCGCAGTGCTGCCACGGTCGACAGAATGACCGGGCTCTGCCCCCGACGCCAAGGACGAACCGATGGCCGGCGAACTCGACGTCCACGAACTCGCGGCCCGAGCCACCGCGGCCGCACAGACCTGGGCGCCGGGCAGCGTGATCTCCGACGTGCAGCCCCTCACCGGCGGCGCCTCGAGCCTGACCTTCACCGCGCTGGTGACCGGCGGACCGAACGCGGGTGAGCGGGTGGTGTTGAAGGTCGCGCCGCCGGGCCTCGAGCCGGTCCGCAACCGCGACGTCGCCCGGCAGGCACGGCTCATGCGTGCGCTCGAGGACGCACCCGGCGTGCGGGTCCCGACGGTCTACTTCGAGGACGACGGCGCGCCGCCCGCGGTGTCGCCGTTCCACGCCATGAACGTGGTGCCGGGAGAGTGCCTGGAGCCGATCCTCACCGAGGTGCCACCGGACAGGCTGCCGATGATCCCCGAACGCGCCTTCGGTGCGGCACGGATGCTGGCGGCGCTGCATCGCGTCGAGCCGGACGCGGTGGGCCTCGGCGCGGAGAAGCGCTACACGCTCGACGGGGAGATCCGTCGCTGGACGCGCGCGTTCGAGACCGTCGACGAGCGCATGAACGCCCGCTACGAGGAGGCCGAGCAGCTGCTGTTCGACACCATGCCGCCCGCGTTGCCGGACGCGGTGTGTCACGGTGACTACCGCCTCGGGAACATGCTCTGCGACGGCACCGAGGTCGCGGCGCTCATCGACTGGGAGATCTGGTCCCTGTCCGATCCCCGTCTCGATCTCGGGTGGTTCCTCTTCTTCACGCCGGAGGCGAAGCACCCGATGGCGTCGAACCCGGGCCCGACCGGGATGCCGGCGGCCGCCGCACTGCTCGACGCGTACGTCGGCGAGTCGGGGTCGGAGCCGGTCGACCTCGAATGGTTCCACTGCCTCATCCGCTACAAGGAGGCGGCGGCCACCGCGCTGCTCATGAAGCGACTGGCCAAGTCGGGCGGCGACGTGGGGAACGCGTACGAGACGATCCCGGCGCTCACCGCCGAATGCATCGAGCGTCTGCAGCGGTTCTCACCCGGACGTTGACCCCGGCGTCGACTCGGCCGAGGCGGCTCCTGCTACGCGGCGACCGGCACCTTCATGATGCGGTTGAGATTGCCCCCCATGACCTTGGCCTTGTCCACTTCGGGAAGGCCTTCGAGCTGCTCGACGAAGCTGACCGGGTCGTACATGCCCTCCGGGTGCGGGAAGTCGGACCCGAACAGCACGTTGTCGGCACCGATGAGGTTCACCAGCCCGACGGGGTCCTCCTCGTGGAACGGGTGGACGTAGATGCACCGGGTGAACGCCTCCATCGGGTCCTCGTCGAACGCCTTCGGCGTGCGCTCGTAGACCTTCCGCAGACGCTCGACGAGTGGCCGTACCCACGCGCTGCCGTTCTCGACCGGCATGATCCGGAGGTCGGGGAAGCGGGTGGCGAGACCGTGACCGATGATCGACGTCACCACGTCGTTGATCATGCGGTTCTCCGCGTGCAGGAGATGGTAGAAGCCCGACAGCTTCTTGTTGAACGGGAGGAACTCGCCGTCGTGGCCCTCCCACTCGTTCACGTAGCGCTGGAAGCCGCTGTCGGAGGCGTGCATGCCGACGACGACGTCGGCTTCGACGACCTTCTGCCAGAACGGGTCGAACTCCTCGAGCGCGAACGAGCGGCGACGGGCGTTGAAGTCCGGCACCGGAGCGGGGCGCACGAGGATCGCCTTGGCGCCGCGCTCGACGACGTAGTCGAGCTCCTCGATCGCCTTGTCGACGATCGGCAGGGTGATCACCGGCGTCGGGAAGATCCGGTTGTCGAAGTTGAACGTCCACTGCTCGTGCATCCACTGGTTCAGCGCATGCACGACGACGTGGGTCGCGACCGGATCGTCGGTGAGGCGCTCTTCGAGCAGGCTCGCCAGGGTCGGCCACATCATCGCCCGGTCGATGCCCTGCTCGTCCATCAACATGATCCGGTCTTCGGGCTGGAAGAACGCGGGCGGCGACGAGATGTACCGCGGCGGGGGCGTCAGTTGCGCCGCCTTGTCGGCCGTGGTCATCGAGTCGGGGTTCTTGAGCTTGAACTCGAGCTCCTGCGCGCCGGGCGGCGCCACGACGTTGAACGTCGGGTTCGGGATGTAGTCGCTGATCTTGTTCTTGATCGCGATCTTCGTACGGCCGTTCACCTCGACGTACTTGATGACCCCGGAGTACTCCTCGGGGAGGTACTTCGTGAACGCGTCGGTCGCTTCGTACATGTGGTTGTCAGCGTCGAACACCAGGTAGTCGAGCCTGCGCGCCATCGAACAGCCTCCTTGAGCGACGGTCGTTCCCAGGGCAAACGTAGCGCGACGGCCGCGCCGCGGTGCACGCCCCGATCCCGCCTCAGGCCATGCCGTCGACGACGAACATGCGTGCCTCGCACGCGGAGTCGCGCAGCGCTCGGGCGGCGGTGTACTGCTCGCCGCGGTACCACTCGCGCGCGGCGGCGAGCGTGGGGAACTCCAGCACCACGACGCGCGCCGGCGTCGCGCCCTCGAACGTCTCGACCTCACCGCCGCGTACGAGGTAGCGGCCGCCGGCGGCCGCGACCGAGGGAGCGGCGAGCGCCTTGTAGCGCTCGTACTGCTCGGCGTCGGTGATCACGGCCTCGTAGACGACGTACGCGCTCATGCTGTCGAGGTTACGGCCGGCGCGCCCCGCCGTTTTGACGCCCAACTTCTGAGAACACTATTTTCAGTTTCATGAGCATCAAGGACCAGGCCGCAGTGGTCGGCGTCGGCGCGACTCCGTACTACAAGCGAGGCCAGTCGTACCCGGAGACCGAGCTGTCGATGATGTGCACCGCGATCCTGGGCGCGCTCGACGACGCCGGGCTGACGGTGAACGACCTCGACGGCTTCGCGATCTACTCGTTCGCCTGCGACCCCGCCGAGGTGGCGTCGGTGCTCGGTGTGCCCGAGGTGCGCTTCGCCGCCAGCCTCACCTCCGGGGGCGGCGGCTGCGCCGGTGCGCTCGGGCTCGCGGCCGCGGCCATCCACGGCGGCATGGCGGACGTCTGCGTATCGCTCATGTCACTCCAACAGCTGCACAAGCGCCTGGGGGGGTCCGAGATCGACGGGGTGCTCGCGTACGCGTCGATGTCGGAGGGTGGAAGCAGTCCGTACGGCGGCCGCGGCATGCCGCCGAGCACCGCGTTCAGCGCCAATTCGGGGTTGCTGTCGCCGGGACACAGCTTCTCGGTGCTCACCCAGCGCCACATGCACCTCTACGGCACGAAGCGGGAGCACTTCGCCGAGGTCGCGATCTCGCAGCGCGAGAACGCGATCAAGCGGCCGACCTCGTTGCAGAAGCAGCCGCTGACGCTCGACGAGTACTTCGCGGCTCGGATGATCTCCGAGCCCCTGTGCCTGTTCGACTACACGCAGGAGACCGACGGCGCGGTGGCGGTGATCACGACGTCGGCCGAGCGCGCCAAGGACCTGCGGCAGCCACCCGCCTACATCCTGGCGTCGGCCAACGGCGGCAGCGGCCGCTGGGGGCCGGCCATCTTCCGCTACTTCCAGGCTCCGGACGACGAGTTCGCCTCGTCGGGTCACCGGCCGGTGGCCAAGCGCCTCTACGAGATGGCCGGCATCACCCCCGCCGACGTCGACGTGGCGCTGCTCTACGACCACTTCTCACCGCTCGTCGTCATGCAGCTCGAGGACTACGGGTTCTGCCCGATCGGCGAGGGTGGACCCTTCGTGGCCGAGGGCAACATCCGCTACGGCACCGGCACCATCCCGGTCAACACCCACGGCGGGAACCTCTCCGAGGCCTACATCATCGGCATGACGCACGTGCGCGAGGCGGTGGAGCAGATCCGCGGCACCGCGATCAACCAGGTCGAGGGCGCCGAGGTCGCGTTGGTCACCGGGGGCCCCGCCGCCCTGCCCGTCAGCGGCACCCTCCTGGCGAGGAGCGCATCATGAGCGAGCAGGGCGTGTTCCCGTCGATCCTCACGCAGAGCTACGCCGACGACTCGACGCAACCGTTCTGGGACGCGGCGACGGAGAACCGGCTGGTCGCGCCCCGCTGCACGAACTGCGGGACCTTCCGCCTCCCGCCACCGCCCTTCTGCTTCGTGTGCCAGCACCGGGAGGTCGAGTGGGTCGAGCTCCCCGGCACCGGCACCGTCTACAGCTTCACCGTGGTGCGGCACCCGCTGGCGCGCATGCTGCACGACGTCGTGCCCTACGCCGCCGGCATCGTGGAGCTCGACGGCACGCAGGGCGCCGGCGCGCGCATGATCGTCAACATCATCGACTGCGACGTCGACACGCTGGCGATCGGCGATCGGGTCGAGATCGTCTGGGAGCACGTGAGCGACGACATGTCGGTGCCCCGCTTCCGACCGGTCTCCGCGTGACGCGCATGGCGCACGCCGAGGACCTCGACGCGATCACGACGTTGCTGGCCGCGTACTGCATCCGCATGGATCGCGGCGATGCTGAAGGCTGGGCCGACCTCTTCACCGAGGACGGCCAGTTCTTCGCCTTCGGACGCAGCTTCGACGGGCGCGAAGGGTTGACGAACATGGCCCGTGAGGCGCGCGGCGGGGTGCACCTCGCTTCGGCGCCCGTGATCGAACTCGCCGACGACGAAGCCACCGTGCAGCAGAACTTCGTGTTCGTCGAACAGGTCGGGCACAAGCTGCGCATCGGGTTCTACGACGACAAGCTCGTGCGTACGCCCGACGGGTGGCGGTTCCGCTCCCGCCGGTGCACGTTCCTCTCGGCGACGGGACCGTCGGAGCGGCCCTGAGCCACGCCGCGGCACGGGTTCGACCGCGGCTCGGTTCACCATCCATTCACCCAGAATTCGCCCAGGTCATCGGCGGTTCATCCCGCCCTCCGTCACCATCGACGGAAGACGTCCCGAGATGGAGCTTCCGTGGATGTGACGACCGCGTCGCCAGCTGCTCACACCGTCCGCCTCGTCGACCTGCTCGCCGAGCTCGAGGCGGCCGACGTGACCGACGGCGCGTACGAGGAGGTCGTGCTGGACGGCCAACTCTTCCGGGAGATCGTGTCGACGCTGCGGCTGGTGGCGTGCAGCGGCGACACCCCGACGGACCGTGGCCGTTCGCCGTACTCCGCAGCCGCGGACGCCGGGCCCCTGCTCGCAGCCTCGGAGACGGAGTTCCTTCGTGCCGTCGGTCGCGCGCTCGAGCACGAAGAGACCGCCACCCACCGCAAGGC
>DATBBL010000121.1:0-13355 GCA_036271015.1 Acidimicrobiia bacterium | reverse complement strand
TACATCAAGCAGATGCAGAAGGACCTGACCGCGATCAACGCCAAGACCGGCAGCTTCGTCACGCTGGCCAACTCGATCGCCTATGCGCAGGCCGATCTGCTGGTCTCGCAGCTGAAGGCGGTGGGGAAGACCCTCAACACGAAGACCTTCGACCAGAAGATCAACAACGGGAACTACACGTACAAGTCGTCGGCCGCGGGGGGCCAGGGCCAGATGGAGTTCCCCTCCATGCACTTCATCCCCGCCGACTGCGCTTCGATGCTGAAGATCGACGGCACCACCTACAAGCAGGTCGTGCCGTTCAAGTGCTACCCGAGCCTGGTGAAGAAGTAGGAGCACTCGTTCCAGCGGATGACGGATCGGCGGTTCCTGCGAACCGCCGATCCGTCCCGTCTGCGTTCGCGCTTCCCCGGAAGATGTTCCGGAAGATGAAGGTGAGGTCGTGGAGAAGTTCCTGACCCTGACCGTGAGCGGCGCCGTCTCCGGCGCCATCTTCTCGTTGATCGCGGCCGGCCTGGTGCTGTCGTACAGCGCGACCGGCATCTTCAACTTCTCGTACGGCGCGATTGCGTTCACGAGCGCGTTCCTCTACTACCAGCTCAACTCCGGGCTCCACTGGCCGATCGTGCCCGCCGCCGCGTTCGTGATCCTGGTGTTCGCGCCGTTGTTCGGGCTCCTGCTCGACGTGAGCGTGTTCCGCCCCCTCGCCCGGGCGACCGAGTCGGCCAAGATCATGGCGACGGTCGGCCTGCTCATCGCGATCCCGGCCCTCACCACCTGGCTCAACGACCAGCTCGTGAACACCGTCGGGTTCGTCATCCCGCGGAGTGGCGACGTCACCCAGGTGGGGCTGCCTCCCGCCATCGGGCCCAGCCCGAAGGTCGACTGGAAGTTGCCCGACGACATCCCGTTCGACTCCAACCAGCTCGTGGTCTTCATCAGCGCGGTCGTCGTGGCGGTCGCGCTGTGGCTCCTCATGCGCCACACGAAGCTGGGCCTGCAGATGCGCGCGGTCGTCGACCGACCGCCGCTGGCGAGCACCCGCGGCATCAACGAGCGCACCACCTCGCGCTACGCCTGGGTCATCGGGACCAT
This sequence comes from Acidimicrobiia bacterium, assembly GCA_036271015.1. GTDB lineage: Bacteria > Actinomycetota > Acidimicrobiia > IMCC26256 > DASPTH01 > DASUAS01. The sequence continues at coordinate 12,260 of DATBBL010000121.1, read as the reverse complement.
GCTGGCGGCGCTGGCCGGGGTCGTCGGCGCACCCATCATCGGTTCGCTGCTCCCTGCTGGCTTCATCACCGTGATGTTCGTCGCCACCGCCGCCGCGGTGCTCGGCGGGCTCCGTTCCATCCCGCTCGCCTTCCTCGGTGGCCTGCTCCTCGGCATCGCCGAGAACCTCGTGGTCGGCTACGTCGACTTCGCCAAGGACATCAGCGGCTTCAACAGCGCGGTCCCGTTCATCCTGCTCCTGGTCGGTCTCGTGGTGATGGCCCGCGAGCGAAGTCGCCGGGGTGGCTCGACCGCCGACGAGGCACCTCCACCCGACTACCTGTCCGACCTGCCGTGGTGGCGTCGGGCACTTCCCTGGGCGCTCGCAGTCGCGTTCTTGATCGTCTACATCCTGTTCCTGGCCAACGACTTCTGGGTGGGCGTGATGGCCCTCGGGCTCACCCTGTCCCTGATCTTCCTGTCGTTCGTCGTGGTCACCGGTATGGGCGGCATGGTGAGCCTCGCGCAGGGAACGTTCGTCCTCATCGCCGCGCTCACCACCGGCTTGTTGATGAACCGCTACGAGTGGGCGATGCTGCCGGCGATCCTCGTCGGTGTGGCCGTGGCCGTGCTGATGGGCGTCATCGTCGCGCTGCCGGCCCTCCGGCTCGGAGGGCTCCCCTTCGCGCTGGCGACACTCGCGCTCGCGTTCCTCGGTGATCAGGTGCTGTTCCAGTGGAACTGGCTGCGCAACGAGCAATCGGGCTGGACGATTCCGAGGCCGATCATCGGGCCGTTCGACATGAACAACAACAAGACGTTCGCCATGTTCTTGCTCCTCCTCGTCGGCCTGACCGCGCTCCTCGTCTACAACCTCAAACGTTCGTCGTGGGGCCGTGCGATCGCGGCGACCCGCTCGTCCGAGATCGCCGCCAACACGTCGGGCGTCTCGGTGCTGCGGGTCAAATTGGGGGTGTTCGCGATCTCGGCCGCGATCGCCGGCGTCGGCGGTGTGTTCTTCGCGTCGTACCAACTCAACATCAGCAACTCGTCCGTGGTCGTGGAGACGAGCTTGCTCTGGCTCGCGACCGTCGTCCTGTTCGGCATCCGCCGGCCGGCGGCCGCGATCCTGGCCGGCATCGTGTCGGCCGCGTCGCCGGTCGTCATCAGCTCCGGTTTCCACATCTCGTTCGCGTCGTTCCTGTCGTGGAACGGCACCGCGTCGGCGGAGATCCCGGCCATCCTGTTCGGCCTCGGCGCGGTGCAGCTCGCCCGGTACCCGGACGGTGTGATCTCCTACAGCGCGGCGCAGAACCACGCGCGCCGCATGAAGCGCCGGGCCCAACGTGCCGCCGCGCTCCACGTCCCCGTGTCGGAGATCGCGGCGGTGGTGCAGGAAGAGGAAGCGGCGACCGTCGCCGAAGCCGAGCGGCAGCGACGCCAGCTGGTCACCGAGGGGGTGGTGCACGCCGATGCCGCCGCCGACGGCGCGGCACCGCGGGAGGGGGTGCTGGTGATCAGCGACCTCCACTCCGGGTACGACGACGTCGAGGTGCTCCACGGGATCGACCTCGTGGTGCAGGCGGGTGAGATCACCGCGCTCCTCGGGGCGAACGGCAGCGGCAAGAGCACTCTGTGCTCGACGATCTCCGGCATCGTCGCGGTGCGCGGCGGGACGATCACGATCGAACAGACCGACGTCTCCCAGTGGCCGGCACACCGGCGCGCCCGCGCGGGCGTCCTCGTGGCCCCGGAGTCACGCGGCATCTTCCCGGGTCTCACCGTCGACGAGAACCTCGCGCTGCGTCTCACCGACGCCTCCGGGCGCGAGCAGGTGTACGCGCGCTTCCCCCTGTTGGAGCAGCGGCGTCAACTCCCGGCCGGCAGCCTGTCGGGCGGCGAGCAGCAGATGCTGGCGCTGGCGCCGGTCCTGGTCAGCCCTCCGCCCATCGTCGTCGCCGACGAGCCCACGCTCGGCCTGGCGCCCCGGGTGGTCGCCGCGGTGATGGAGGTGTTCGAGGAGCTGCGCGACCGGGGGACCGCGATCCTGCTCGTCGAAGAGAAGGCGCGCGACGTGCTCGAGATCGCGGAGCGCGTCGCCTTCCTCGACCTCGGCCACATCGTGTGGTCGGGGCCGCGCCGCGACATCGACGACGAGCGGCTGGTCGCGACCTACCTCGGTGCGAGCCGCCACTGAGGGCGAACCCGGTGGGGGACCGGGTCAGAGCAGGCCCTTCTTCACCAGGTCGTTGGTCGCGAACCAACCAGGGATGGCGGGCAGGTAGGTGACGGCCAGCTGGTGGGTGAGGACCGCGGCGGACGCGGCGGCGGCCGGCACGCCGAACGCGGTGATCGTCCCGGCCAGGCCCACCGCCGACACCGCGGTGCCGCCGCCGGGGATCGGCACCAGCGACGCGATCACCGAGATGCCGATGTTCAGCGCGAGCAGCGTCCAGAAGTTGATGCTGGCGCCGTAGGCCTCGACGCACGCGAGCAGTGACGCCGCGTACAGGCACTGGGCGACGATGTTGCCCCCGATCAGGAGGGCGAGCCGGCTCGGGGTCTTGATCGCCGACCACACGGTCGCCATCGCCCGTTGGATGGGTGGCAGCACCGCGCGCCGGATGCGCCGCACGCCGAAGACCACCGCCGTCGCCACGCCGACCAGCAGCACCGCGATGAGCACCACCACGACGATCTGGCTGGTGTCGATGCGACCGAAGTCGATGGAGTCGGGCGCCAGCCAGATGGCGAGGAACAGCAGCCCGACCTGCACGATGATCTCCGAGACCGAGCTGAGGATGCCGCCGGCGGCGACCGCGGACGGCAGATCGAGGCCGTTCTTCTGGAGGAAGCGCACCTGCAGCGCGGTGTCGGCCGCCACCGGCACCGCGAGGTTGGAGAACGACATCGCCGACTGGAGCTCGATGCTCGGCCACACCGGGAGTCGGATGGGCACGTTGCCGAGGAACGTGATCCCGAACGCCACGTCGGTCGCGATCCCGAGCACGAACGCCAGCGCCACGAACCACCAGTCGGCGTTCTTCACCGTGTCCCAGAACACGACCGGGTCGCCGACCCGGCTGAGGAGCACGCCCACGCCGACCAGCGCGCCCACCGCCATCAGCAGGCTCCGGGGCTGGATCCGGTAGAGGCGGCGCAGCTCGGGGGCCTCGGTGCCGGTGGCCTCGGCGCCGACGTCGCGGAGCTCCTCGAGCCGATCGTCGAGCTGGTCGCGCCCACCGAAGGCGTCATGGGTCCACCCCGAGAGCGCGGGCGCCTGGAGGACGGGCAGCGCGGCACCGACGGCCTCCTTGCCCAGGATCCGCACCGCCGCGGCGACGGCCCGTTCCGGCCCCACGATGGCGGCGGTCGCGGCGAGGAGCTGGGCGACGTCACCGGTGGTCTGGCGGAACCGGGCGCTGCTGGTCGCGAAGTCGAAGCTCACCAGGCGCGCCGTCGCGCCGTCGACGATCACGTGCTTGCCGTCGAGCTTGCCGTGGGCCACGTGCGCCGCGTGCAGCGTGCGCACCTCCGTCCAGCACCGATCGAGCAGCGCGTCGGTCAGCGCGTCGTCATCGAGGTCGTAGAGCTCGGTCCCGGCGACCTGCTCGACGACCAGCAGCGCGAGCGAGCCGTGGGTGCCGGCCACCACGACGCGCGGGGTGGCGACGCCCGCGTCGCGCGCGAGCAGCGCGAGATACGCCTCGTACTCGACCTGCGCCCGCCGGGTCGGGACGAGGGTCGGCGGTGCGTCGCGGTAGGCGAGGAAGCGCCACGCGCGCGCCAGCAGCTGGGCGTCGGCCTCGTCGCGTCCGAGGGCGACGATCCGCACCGGGCCCGTGGTGGTCTCGGCCAGGAACACCGCCCGGCCGACCGGTTGCTCGTGGGCCGCCCGCACGCCGGTCGCATCGACGCCGAGGGCGGCGAGCGCGTCCTCGACCTGCCCCACCGCGGGGCGTCCCACCGGCGTGCCGAACACCCACTCCACTGCGTGCGCGACTCCCCACCCGAGCACGATCGCCGCGATCAGATCGGTGGGGAACCCCCGGGAGAGGTAGAGGCTCGACAGCGCCAACAGGGCGACCAGCGCCTCGCCGATGCGGCGGGTCGGTCGGGTCAGGTGCGGTGATGCCACGAGCACCGTGGCCACCGCGACCGCGACTCGCACCATGGGGAACCGGGGTGCGCCCGTGAGGTCGAAGGTCACCCGGAAGGCATCCCAGAGCCCGGAGTCGTGCACCAGGAACGCGATCAGGCGCCCGAGCACCCACGCCGACGCGCCCGCGACCGCGAGGTCGCGGGCCAGGCGCCAACGGCGCAGCAGGAGCACGGTCACCGCCAGCAGGCCCACGGCCCACAACGCCGCCAGCTGGTAGAGGATCAGGAACAGGGTGCGGGCACCGTGCGGGATCGAGTTGTAGAGGCGGACGACCGCTTCCTCGGTCGCGGTGGGGTGGTGTGCATGCAACACCAACGGCACGAGCAGCAGCGCGGCCACCACCGCGCGGGCGGCGTCGCCCGGACGGCGTCGCGAGGTGCCCTCGGTCCGCTCGCGCGTGGCGACCTCGCGGAGGTCGGTCAACAACGAGCGGACCGTGCCCATCACCCACCCTGCCACGTGCGGGCAGCACCGGGGCGTTCTCGCACCATGGTGGCGCGAGCGCGTGCCGTGACGTAGTTTCACCCTGATTGGGAGAGGCCGTCACCGGAGGGGTCGGCGTCGCCTCACCCTCGACTGTTGACCTCTCGAGGAGAAGACATGCCTCTCGCGTCCGACTTCGGCACCGGCCAGGTGTTCCTGTCCTTTCTCTGGTTCTTCCTGTTCTTCATCTGGATCTGGCTGCTGATCGTGGTCTTCAGCGACCTGTTCCGCAGCCACGACCTGTCGGGATGGGCGAAGGCGGCCTGGGTCATCGGCATCATCATCCTGCCGTACCTCGGCGTGCTGATCTACCTGATCGTGCGTGGCCACAAGATGGCCGAGCACGCGCAGGAGGACGCCGCCGCCCAGGACTCAGCCGCCCGGGCGTACATCCAGCAGGCGGCCGGCACCACGCCGAGCACGGCCGACGAGCTGCAGCGCCTCGCCGACCTCAAGGCGCAGGGCGTCATCAGCGACTCCGAGTTCGAGACCGCGAAGGCGAAGGCCCTCAGCAGCTGAGGAAACCGGGTTCGATCTCCGAGTGGCCCCCGCGATCGCGCGGGGGCCACTCGCGTCGGGCGCGCCTTCCGGCTGCACGCGCGGCGCGGTCGGTCGGCCCGACTTTTTTTGCTCCCGGTCACGGGTGCCGGTGCACGAGGGCGGGCCCGATGCCTGTGGACAAGTTGCCCGCCGGAGCGCCGTCGTGCGGGCGCGACCCCACCAAGACGTTCCGTCGCGGAGTGGCTGGTCCTTGGTGGTGAAGCACTTCCCGACCGCTCGATCAGTGTCGTACCCCGGGTTCAGTATTCGACGGGTGCCGATGTCACTCGCCCACAGCCCTGTGGATACGGGAGCGGGTTGTCCCCACGACGCCCACAACCTTGTGCCCCTTCCAAAGACGCGCCCCGAGCCGCAGAATGCGGTCCGGGCTTAGAGGGCGAAGTGGGAGAGGCAGTGGTCCAGACGATCGAATCGGTGCGGCGACGCGCGAGCGGGCGCGTGCCGCCGCACAACCTCGAGGCGGAGGAGTCCCTGCTCGGGGCCATGCTCCTCTCGCGCGACGCCATCACCGCGGCGGTCGAGGCGCACGTCGAGAGCGCCGACTTCTACAAGCCGGCGCACGGTCACATCTACGAGGCGATCCAATCGCTGCACGGCCAGGGCGAGCCGGCCGACCCGGTCACCGTCGCCGAGGAGCTGCGGCGCGCCGACCTGCTCGACGGCATCGGCGGTCGTGCCGCGCTGCTGCTGATCCAGGCCAACACGCCGGCGTCGGCGAACGCGGGGCACTACGCGCGCATCGTCAACGAGCTCGCCCTGCTGCGCCGCCTCATCGGCGTGGCCGGCGACATCGCCGAGATGGGCTACGACACGTCCGACGACGTCACCGAGACCCTCGATCGCGCCGAGGCGCTCGTCTTCGAGGTCGCCGAGCGGCGCGTGTCCGACACGATGGTCGGCATCCGCGACGCGCTCCAGGACACGCTCGACGAGCTCGAGGCGCGCTACGGCGACGACAGCGACCTCGTGGGCGTGCCCACCGGGTACGACGAAGTCGACCGGAAGCTGCACGGCCTCCAGCGCTCCAACCTCGTGATCCTGGCCGCCCGCCCGGGCATGGGGAAGACCAGCCTGGCGCTGGGCATGGCCCGCAACGTGGCGACCCAGACCGGTCGGCCGGTCGTGTTCTTCTCGATGGAGATGGGCGCGCTCGAGCTCACCAAGCGACTCCTGGCCATGGAGGCGGGTGTCGACGCCACGCGGCTCTGGACGGCGAAGCTCACCGAGCCCGACTGGGGCAAGATCAGCCACGCGGTGGGGCGCCTGGCCGAGGCGCAGCTGCACATCGACGACAATCCGCACTGCACCGTCATGGAGATGCGGGCCAAGGCGCGGCGCCTGCGGGCCCGCCACGGCGACCTGGGCCTGGTGGTGGTCGACTACATCCAGCTCATGACGCCGAGCAGCACCGGTCGGCGCGCGGCCGAGAACCGCCAGGTGGAGGTGTCGGAGATCTCCCGCGGGCTGAAGATCCTCGCCCGTGAGCTCGAGTGCCCGGTGATCGCGCTGTCGCAGCTCAACCGCCAGCTCGAGTACCGCCAGGACAAGCGCCCGATGCTCGCCGACCTGCGTGAGTCGGGAGGCCTGGAGCAGGACGCCGACGTCGTCGCCTTCATCTACCGCGACGAGGTCTACAACCCCGAGTCCGATGATCGCGCCCTGGCCGAGATCATCATCGCCAAGCACCGGAACGGGCCCACGGGCACCGCGCGCCTGGTGTTCCGGCCCGAACGGGCCGAGTTCGTCAACATGGCGCACGAGTGAGCGCCGCGGAGCGCCGCCGGAGCGGAGCTCGTCACCAGTAGCCGGCCATGAGCTCGTGGGACCACGTCGGTTGGCGCACCGGTCCGCGCGGCGCGAACTCCGTCATGTACGGCTTCACGTCGAGCACCGGCGTACCGTCGATCGCGTCGAGGCCGCGCACCACGATCGACGCGCCGTCGACCGCCACCAGCTCGCAGGTGCAGAGGCCGAGCCGGTTGGGTCGGTCCTTGGCCCGCTGGGCGAAGATCCCGACCTCCGGCCACGCCGGATTGCCCCGCGGGCGGCGGGCGTGGTGGTGCACACCCTCGGGCGGGACCCGGTCGAAGAGGAACACGACCTCCACGTGGCTGAACCGGTCGAGGCCCTGCAGCGACCGCTCGTCGTAGGGCGGGTCGAGGGCGATCGTCGCGGTGACGCCGCCCCAGTCGTCGTCGAGCGCCTCCGCCCGGGCCGACGCGACCGTGCCGATCCGGCGGACCGTCCACTCGTTCCCGTTGGTCATGCGCCGATCCTGCCACCGGTCGCGATTGGGGCTTGCACTTCGACAGTTAAAGATATATCGTGATGTCACTCGTAAGTAACGAGAGACTTCTCAGAAGGACGGTACAACTGATGCGAACCAGGAACCAGAACCCCGAATCCCGTGAACGACACCGCTGGGACGGCCCACCCGAGTACTTCGGGTTCGGAGGCGGCCGACGCGGTCGGCGCGGTGGCCCCGGCCGCCGGGCCCGCCGTGGCGACGTGCGCGCCGCCGCCCTCGCCCTCCTCACCGAGCGGCCGATGCACGGCTACGAGATGATCCAGGAGCTCGAGGAGCGGACCGACGGCGTGTGGCGTCCGAGCCCCGGTGCGGTCTACCCCGCGCTGCAGCTGCTCGAGGACCAGGGCCTCGTCACCGCCGACACCGAAGGCGGCAAGCGCCTCTACGCGTTGACCGAATCCGGTCGCGAGGAAGCGACGAAGGCCGGCGACCGCAAGCCGTGGGACGACGTGACCGAGGGCATCGACCCGACCCAGTTCCGCTTGCGCGACTCGCTCGGCCCGATCGCGGTGGCGGCCCGCCAGGTGGCGTTGGCCGGCACCCCCGAGCAACAGACCGCCGCGGTGGAGATCCTCGCCGAGACGCGGCGCAAGCTCTACGCGTTGCTGGCGGAGGATCCGGCCGACCCCGGCACCAGCTGATCCGGGACGACCCGCTCGATCCCCCCGAGCAGGTCGTCGAGGTCGGGCCACCATGCTCCCGCGCCGAGGCGCGGGAGCATGCGCGCGGCGGCCTCGGGATCGGGCACCGGTACCACCCGCGCCGGCGCCTTCGAGTGCAGGACCCCGAGGTACCAGTGGCGACGGGTCGGACCCCAGCTCTCCGCGTCGAGCACGAGGTAGTAGTCGGGAAGCTCGATCGAGCCGACCCGCCAGCGCGCGAGGGTCTCCGCCACCGCCACCTCGAGCTCGCCGACCGGCCCGTCCGAGTCGAAGCGCCGCACCCAGGCGTCGGCGACCGCGCCGAGGGGATCGGCATCGTGCACCACATACGGGGAGTGGGCCCGTGCCGCGTCTGCCCACGCGCTCACCGCGCGGTCCAACGGCGGCTCGTCGGCGTCGAGCGTCACCGGCACGACGTTGACCGCTTGGCCCAGGCGCTCGACGCATTCGGCCGCGCCCGGTCCCACGACGGCGACCACGGTGCTGGAGGTGCGCTGCGCGGTCGGCCGCACGATCGCGTCAGCCCCGGTCGATTCCGCTGCGGCGTCCCGGCCTCCGGCCACGCCTCCGCTGCATCTCCATCAGCCCCGGTCGATTCCGCTGCGGCGTCCCGGCCTCCGGCCACGCCTCCGCTGCATCTCCATCAGAACAGGCGGAGGTCGAGCGGCGCGCCGGCGCGCAGCTCCTCGAGGTCGATCTCCACGCACACCACCCCCCGGCTCGCGGCGAACACCTTCGCCTGTGGCTTGATCCGGGTGGCCACGAACATCCCGAGCGTCGGGGTCAGACTCGGGTCGAGGTCGAGTCGCTCCTGGTAGCGGATCAGCTGCTCGACCCCCGCGATCTCGCCCACGCGCTTCACCTCGACCACGACCGCGCGACCGTCAGCGTCGCGGCACAGGAGGTCGACCGGCCCGATGTCGGTCGGGTACTCGCGCCGGACCAGGCGGAGGTCGTCGCGCAGCGCGGCGACCCGCTTGGCCAGCAGCTCCTGCAGCTCGGCCTCGACGCCGTCCTTCGCCAGGCCCGGGTCGTCGCCAAGCTCGAAGGTGGCGTCGTGCAGCACCTCGTGCAGCTCCACGCACAATCGTTCCCCCGACGGGTTCGTCGCGACCAACCGGCCGTCCTCCTCGCGCACCGTGCACGGGGGGCTCATCCAGTTGAGCGGCTTGTACGCCTTGGCGTCGGCATGCACGGCGATCGAGCCGTCGGCCTTCAGGATCACGAGACGAGGCGCCGGCGGCAGGTGTGCGCCGAGGCGCCCCTCGTACTCGACCGAGCAGTTGGCCACGAGCACCCGCACGCCTCGCGTTGTAGCACAGGTCCGTGCCGGAGCCAGGTGTGCGGCGTACCATCGCACGGTTCGCTCCCCAGGAGGTGCAGAGATCGTGGTGCTGGCGACGATCAACAGCGGCTTCTACAAGCTGTGCCTCGTCCTGCACATCCTGTGCGCCATCGTCGGCTTCGGCGCAGTGTTCCTGAACGGCATCTACGGCCAGCAGATGAAGGCGCGCATGCAGTCGGGCCGGGGGGCAGAGGCCCTCGGGATCTACGAGGCCAACCTCACGGTCTCGAAGATCGGCGAGTACTTCATCTACGCGGTCTTCGTCTTCGGGTTCGCGCTGCTCGGGCTGAGCGACTCGATCTGGAAGTTCTCCCAGACGTGGGTGTGGCTCTCGGTGGTGCTCTACATCGTCGGCATCGGCCTCTCGCACGGTGTCGTGATGCCGACGGTCAAGAGAATGGGAGTGCTCATGCGCGAGGTGCTGGCGGGGCCGCCGCCCGCCGGTGGCCCGCCGTCACAGGCCGGCGAGTTGGAGCAGCTCGGCCAGCGGTTGGGCGTGGTCGGCCCGGTCCTGAACGTGATCCTGATCGTGATCCTCTTCCTCATGATCTGGAAGCCGGGCGGTCCCTCGATTCGCTGACCGCGTCGTACGATGACCCCGTGCATCCTGTGCTCGGCAGCTTCTACGACGAGGTCCTCCGCGAGCTGATCGCGGCGATGGGTGCGGCGTTGTTCTTCGGCAACCTCTACGCGCTCCTGCGCCGGGGACGCGACGCCGACCGCGTCTCCGCCCGCACCGTCGAACGGGGCCGGCCGGGCAGCCCGGTGCGGTCGCCGGCCAAGCCCTCGGCGCGCCGGGAGCTGGCGCAGGCGCCGGTCGGCCGCACCATCGGCTACCTGGTGCTGGGCTTCGTCGTGATGATCGCCGGCATCGCGTCGCTGTCGATGTGACCGAGCCCTCGGGCCGGTACCACGTCGAGACCGCCCCGCGCCGGTGACCTACACCGAGCCCGACGACGCCGTCGCCGGGCCGCTCGCCGGCATCCGCGTGATCGACCTGACCCGGGCCCGCGCGGGCCCGACGTGCGTCCGGCAGCTCACCGATCTCGGCGCCGAGGCAGTGGCGCTGCAGAGCCCCCTCGGCGGCGGCTCCTTCTCGTCGCTCGGGGCCGACGGCGCCAACCTCCATCGCAACAAGCGCTCGATCGTGGTCGACCTCACCACCGACGGCGGCCGCGCGGTGTTCTTCCGGCTGGTCGAGCGGGCCGACGTGGTGGTCGAGAACTTCCGCCCCGGCGTGAAGTACCGCCTCGGCATCGAGCCCGACGCGGTGTGGGCCGTCAATCGCGGTGTCGTCTACGCGTCGATCTCCGGGTTCGGCCAGAGCGGCCCCTACGCCGACCGCCCGGGCGTCGACCAGATCGCACAGGGTCTCGGGGGCCTCATGAGCGTCACCGGGCCCCCGGGTTCGGGACCGTGGCGGGTGGGCATCGCGGTCTCCGACACCGCCGCCGGCACGCTGCTCACGCAGGGCGTGCTGGCCGCGCTCATCGCCCGCGATCGCACGGGTCGCGGGCAGTGGGTGCACACCTCGCTGCTCGAGGCGATGGTGAGCTTCATGGACTTCCAGGCCGCGCGCTGGCTCATCGACGGCGAAGTGCCCGGACAGGAGGGCAACCAGCACCCGACGATGGTGCCGATGGGCGCGTACCCGACGGCCGACGGCTACCTGAACGTCGCCGCCCTGCGCGACTTCGGCGCGTTCTGCGCGCTCCTCGGGGAACCCGCGCTCGCCGACGATCCGCGCTACGCCGACCTCGCGTCGCGCCTTGCGCACCGGGCGGAGCTCGACGCCGACATCGCCCGGCTGCTCCGCACCCGCACGACGACCGAATGGGTGGAACGGCTGGCCGAATTGGTGCCGTGCGGACCGGTGCTCGCCATCGACGAGGTGTTCGCCGACCACCAGGTGGAGCATCTGCACCTGACCCGGCGGGTCGAGCACCCGACGCGCGGCGGCATCGACGTGCTCCGCCCGCCGCTGACGTTCAGCGACACCCCGGCGCGCATTCGCTCGGGTCCGCCCGCCGACGGCGCGCACACGCGTGAAGTGCTCGCCGAGCTCGGCTACGAAGCCGCCGAGATCGACGAGTTGCACGCCAGTGGCGCGGTCGGCAGCCGTGCCCCCCGCCCCCAGGAGTCCGAGGGATGACCACCATCGACACCGGTACCGACAAGATGCTCGCCCACGTGGAGGACGGTATCGGGTGGATGACCTACAACAACCCGGCACGACTGAACGCGATGTCGTACGACATGCAGATCGCGGTGCCGCGCATTCTGGGGGCGTTCGCCGCGGATCCCGAGGTGCACGTGATCGTCGTACGGGGCGCGGGGGAGAAGGCGTTCGTCTCCGGCGCCGACATCTCCGAGTTCTCCGACAAGCGCACCACCGTCGCCGCCCGCGCCGACTACGACGAGGCGCTGGCACGCGCCTGGGGTTCGTGGCGCCTGATCGACACGCCGATCATCGCCATGATCCGCGGGTACTGCATCGGCGGCGGGTTGCTCACCGCGATGAAGACCGACATCCGCATCGCCGCCGAGGGCAGCCAGTTCGGCGTCCCCGCCGCCAAGCTCGGCCTGGGATACGCCTACGGCGGCGTGGAGGAGCTCATGTCCCTCGTCGGGCCGGCGTGGGCGGCGGAGATCCTCTTCTCGGCCCGGCGGTTGGACACCGACGAGGCGCTGCGCATCGGGCTGGTCAACCGCGTCGTGCCCGTCGACGAGCTCGAGTCCGCCGTGCGCGAGCTGGCCGCG
>DATBBL010000120.1:0-7945 GCA_036271015.1 Acidimicrobiia bacterium | reverse complement strand
GCTCACCATCACGCACAGGTTCGCCAGCACGCGCACGAGCAGAGGGTAGCCGGTGCGCAGGATGTCGCTGGGCGGGGCGTCGAGCTCGGCCAGCGCCACGACGAACGTCGGCGCGTTCTTGCGCCGGTACGGACGAGCGGCGTCGGGATCGACGAAATGCAGCACCACGGCGACGTCGGGACCGGGCGCGTCGATCTCGGTGTAGCCCTGGTCGAGCATCACCTCACGGAGCCCGGCCGCGAACCAGCGCAGTCGCTCCCCCTTCGGTTCGCCACTCCACGCGAAGGTGCGAGGGACGACGACTCGCCGGTCGACGACACCGATCCCGGCGGTATGGCTCATCCCGTCCCCAATCCCACTTGCCGGTTGGAACGGCACAGCGTAGTGGGGTGTTGCGCCGCGATCAGGCGATCGCTACACCGGTCACCCCGGCGATGCTCTCGGCGATGCGCGCGAAGGCGTCGCATCCCTCGCTCGACAGCCATACATCGCCGTCGCCGTCTACCAGGGCGACCTTCGTGCCATCGCTCGCGATGCATCGTGTATCGATGTTCCCGGGCAGGTACTCGGGCAATCCGCCGGTGACCCTCTCCACCGGACCACCGTCGACCGACGCGCGGTACACCGCCGAGCGCTCGCTCCACGGCCCGTCGGACACGGTCACCAGCGCGTCGTCGCCGGCGATGGCAACGCCGCGCGCGTAGGTCATCTCCATGCCGTCGGTGGTGCTCTGCCACGTCTTCCCGCCGTCGTGGCTCCGGCACAGCCCGACCGACGCGGCGGCGACCGCGATCTCGCCTCGCGTCGGATGCGCGAGCACCTGGTGCACGTCGTCGTCGACGGCCAACGTCGGCTCGAAGGTCAGGCCACCGTCGACGGAGCGCGGGATACCACCGACGTGGACGTTCACGAGCAAGGCGCCGTCGGCGGTCGCGCTCATCGAGCGCACCTGGAGCGGGACGCCCACCGCGTGCCAGGAGTCGCGACCCGGCACCGCGTCGAACCCGTCGAGCGCCTCGACCGTGCCCGACTCGGGCGCCAGGCGCAGCACACGGGCGTCGGCCGTGCCTGCGAACACGGTCGCGCCGATCGCGGCGACGGCGGTGAGGTCGGCGTCGGTCTTGGCCAGTGGCGTCCACGTGCCGTCGGTGCCGTGCTGCCAGATCTCCCGTCGATCGACGATCGCCAGCCACGCGCCGCCCGTCCCCGGAGTGAACGCCTGGACCCGGTGCCCCTCGAGCGAGGTGAGGTGCTTCCCGCTCGACGTGAGGATGTGGTAGCCGTCGACCGTCGTCACGAGCACGCTCATCGCCGCTCCTTTCTCCGCCGGGGTGTCGCACCCTCGAGGGTACGCTGCCCGCATGCCCGATCCCACGCCCGACGCGATGAAGCCGCACAGCTACGAGGTCACCGACGGCATGGAGCGCGCGCCGGCACGGGCCATGTTGCGCGCTGTCGGCATGACCGACGACGACTGGGGCCGGGCGCAGGTGGGTGTGGCGTCGAGCTGGAACGAGGTCACGCCGTGCAACCTCCCGCTCGACCGGCTCGCCAAACGAGCCAAGGAGGGTGTGCGCGCCGCGGGTGGCTTCCCGATGGAGTTCGTCACCATCGCGGTCAGCGACGGCATCTCGATGGGCCACGAGGGCATGCGCGGCTCGCTGGTGAGCCGCGAGATCATCGCCGACTCGGTCGAGTGCATGGTCCACTCGGAGCGGCTCGACGCGCTGGTGACGTTCGCCGGCTGCGACAAGAGCCTGCCCGGCATGCTGATGGCAGCCGCCCGCACCAACGTCCCGTCGGTGTTCCTCTATGGCGGGTCGATCCTCCCCGGCCACTACAAGGACCAGGCGCTCGACATCGTCAGCGTCTTCGAGGCGGTCGGCGCGTGTGCGGCCGGCACGCTGTCGGTCAACGAGCTCGGCGAGATCGAGAAGCGCGCCTGCCCGACCGAGGGTTCGTGCGCGGGGATGTTCACCGCCAACACGATGGCGTCGGTGGCCGAGGCGATCGGCATGTCGCTTCCCGGGTCGTCCTGCGCACCGGCCGTCGACCGCCGGCGCGACGACCACGCGTACGAGTCCGGGCGCGCGGTGGTCGCACTGATCGAGGCCGGGATCCGGCCGCGCCAGATCATGACCAAAGAGGCGTTCGAGAACGCGATCGCGGTCACCATGGCGGTCGGCGGGTCCACGAACGCGGTGCTGCACCTGCTCGCCATCGCCAACGAGGCGGGCGTGGAGCTCGAGCTCGACGACTTCAACCGCATCGGCGCGCGTGTTCCCCACATCGCCGACATGAAGCCGCACGGCAAGTACCACATGGTCGACCTCGACCGCGTCGGCGGCGTACAGGTCGTGATGCAGGAGCTGCTCGACGCCGGGCTGTTGCACGGCGACTGCCTCACCGTTACCGGCAGGACCATCGCCGAGAACCTCGCCGCGCTCGACGCGCCGAAGCCCGACGGCGACGTGGTGCACCCGCTCCGCGCCCCGATCCACGCCCAGGGCGGGATCGCGGTGCTGCGCGGCTCCCTCGCGCCGAACGGCGCGGTGGTGAAGGTGGCCGGGATCGACGACCTGAGGTTCGACGGCGTGGCGCGCGTCTTCGACGGCGAGGAGCTCGCGATGGAGGCGATCCTCGCCGGGAAGATCGACGCCGGTGACATCGTGGTGATCCGCTACGAGGGCCCGAAGGGCGGGCCGGGCATGCGCGAGATGCTCGCGGTCACCGGCGCGATGAAGGGCGCGGGCCGTGGCGCCGATGCCGCGCTCGTCACCGACGGCCGGTTCTCGGGCGGCACCCACGGGTTCTGCGTCGGGCACGTCGCGCCAGAGGCGGTCGACGGGGGACCCATCGCGCTGGTGCAGGAAGGCGACCGCATCGTGATCGACGCCGAGGCGCACACGATCGACCTCATGGTCGACGAGGCCGAGCTGACGCGCCGCCGCGCCGGCTGGAAGCCGATGGCGCCCCGCTACACGAGCGGCTTCCTCGCCAAGTACGCGCGCCTGGCCCAGGGCGCCGAGCGCGGCGCCATCACCAACCTCATCGACTGACTTGCCCGAGATCCTCGAGGTCGAGGCGGCGCGGGCGCTCATCGACGCGCGTGCCCTCGACCGCGAGATCCAAGAGGTCTTCGCGCCCGACGCGTGGTTCCTGAAGCGCGGGCTCACTCCGGCCGGCGCACGCGCCGCGTTGCGCGGCCAGTCGTTCGTCGCCGCCCGCCGTCGCGGGAAGCTGATCCTCGTCGACCTCTCCAGTGGCGCGGTGCTCGGGTTGCACCTCGGGATGAGCGGCCGCGTGCTGGTCGACGACGAAGCCGCCGGCGACCCGCTCGTCTACGCCAGCAACAAGCCGGACAGCGCATGGCACCGCTTCGGCGTGACGTTCGCCGACGGCGGCACCATGTTCATCCGCGATCCGCGCCGGCTGGGCGCGGTCGAGCTCGATCCCGACGAGGACCGTCTCGGTCCCGACGCCTTCGACCTCACCCTGGCGCAGCTGCGCGGCATCACCGCCCGGAGCCGGGCGCCGATCAAGGCGGTCATCATGGACCAGTCGCGCGTCGCCGGCCTCGGCAACCTGCTGTGCGACGAGGCCCTCTGGCGCGCCGGCATCGATCCTGCCCGCGCCGCCCGCGACCTCGGCGACGACGAGGTCAAGCGCTTGCACCGTGCCATCCGGGACACCCTGCGCATCCTCGGGCGGCGGGGTGGCTCGCACACCGGGGACCTCACGTCGGCGCGTGGCCCCGGCCTGCACTGCCCGCGGGACGGCGCGCCGCTGCTCCGCCGCACGGTCGGTGGTCGCACCACGTATTCCTGCCCGGTTCACCAGGTGTAGGAGATGCAGCGGAGCCGTGCCCGGAGGGCGGGACGGCGAAGCGGAATCGACCGTGGGGACGAAGGGGAGCGGGAGCGACCCGTTGTGGAGCCTCTCATCCGACGCTCATGAGGAGCGTGCTCTGCTGGCGCCTATGGCCGCGCCCGTCTCGTACGATGCGCCCGTGCGGGTGCTCGTCGTCGAGGACGAGGTGAAGATGGCCTCGCTGGTCAAGCGGGCGTTGGAGCGCGAGGGTTACGCGGTCGACGTGGCCGGCACCGGCACCGACGGGCTCTGGCTGGCGTCGGAGAACGAGTACGACGCAGTGGTGCTCGACGTGATGATCCCGCCGCCGAACGGGTTCGAGGTGTGCCGCGAGCTGCGCACCCGGGGCCGGTGGGCGCCGGTGCTGCTGCTGACCGCGCGCGACAGCGTGGACGACCGCGTCACCGGGCTCGACGCCGGTGCCGACGACTACCTGGCCAAGCCGTTCTCCTTCGCGGAGCTCGCCGCACGCCTCCGGGCCCTCACCCGACGGGGCGCGGTGCCGCGGCCCTCGGTGCTCGGCGTCGGCGATCTGGAGCTCGATCCCGCGACGCACCGCGTCATGCGCGGCGGTAAGGACATCGACCTGAGCCCCAAGGAATTCGCGCTGCTCGAGCTGTTCCTGCGGCACCCGGACGAGGTGCTCACGCGCACCGCGATCCTCGAGCACGCGTGGGACTTCGCCTACGACGGCACCTCCAACGTGGTCGACGTGTACGTGCGCTATCTCCGGGAGAAGATCGACCGCCCGTTCGGTCGACGGACGATCGAGACCGTCCGCGGAGTGGGATACCGGCTGCGCAGCGCGTCGTGAGACTCCGTCCGCGTACGCTCCGCGGCCGGATCACCCTGGTGCTCGCGCTGGTGACGGTGGTGCTGTCGGCGCTCGTGGGCGTGCTCGTCGACGTGCAGTACCGGTCGGCGTTGAACTCCGCGCTCGACGAGACGCTCGAGACCCGCTTCCTCGCCGCCGCGCAGCAGATCAAGAACACGTCCACCGGGTCGACCGTCCGTCCCGTCATCCCCGATGCCGAGTCGTTCGCGCAGGTGATCGACGCCAACGGAACGGTCTTGGCCGCGTCGCCGCGCGCGCTGCGCCGCCACGCCGTCATCGGCGGCGGCCAGCTCGCCCGCGCCCGCCTCCACCAGATCACCCTCGTGCGCGACGCCGGGCCCCGCGGCGAGCGCGCCCGGCTGCGGGCCGGCCCGGTGGGCCACGACGACGAGGTGGTCGTGGTCGGCACCACGCTCGAGGAGACGACCCGGGCCCAGCACCGGCTGGAGCTCGCGCTCGCCGTCGGCCTCCCACTGCTGGCGGTGCTGGTGACCATCGCCGGCTGGTTCCTGGCCGGCGCCGCGCTCCGCCCGGTGCAGGAGATGATCGAGGACGCCGACGTGATCGCGGCCCGCTCGGCGCGCCAGCTCAGCCGGCGCCTGTCGGTGCCCGAGGACGCCGGCGAGGAGCTCGCCGAGCTCGCGCGCCGGCTCAACCACCTGCTCGAACGCATCGAGGACGCGTTGGAGCACGAGCGCGTCTTCCTCGACGACGCCAGCCACGAGCTGCGCACGCCCATCTCGATCGCGCGAGGCGAGCTGGAGTTGGCGCGCCTGCAGACGGATGCCGAGGCGGACCCGGAGACCGCGGCCGCCCTCGACTCGGCGATGGAGGAGATCGAACGGCTCGACCACCTCGCGGTGAGCCTGTTGGTGCTGGCGCGCTCGCGCTCCGCCGCGCCACCGCCGACGCCGTTCGACGTCGGCGACGTGGCGCGCCGCGCGGTGATCACCGCCACCGCCGCCGGCGCCCGCAGCGGCTCCTCATCGGTCGTGCCGACCGTCACCGGCGACGCCACCGTGCTCGGCGACGCCGATGCCGTGGAGCGGGCGGTGCGGAACCTCGTGGAGAACGCGTTGCGCTACGCGCAGCACCGGGTCGACGTGGTGGTCGACCACGACGGCGACGACGCGGTGGTCCTTGTGCGCGACGACGGTCCCGGGTTCCCGTCCGCGTGGCTGGAGCAGGGTGTCGGGCGGTTCTCACCGGGCGACAGCCCCGAGGCGCACGGCGGCGCGGGGCTGGGCCTGGCCATCGTCGACGCCATCGTCGGCGCCCACGGTGGGTCGGTCCAGGTGGGCACCTCTCCGGGCGGTGGCGCCGAGGTGCGCCTCCGGCTCCCGCGGGCCCAACCGGCGGACGTCCCCGTCTGATCCGGGCGCATCCTCATCTTCTTCTCACGGGGGGTGGGGCATCCTCGCCGGTGGCGGGACGGTCCGATGGCGGCCGTCGCTGATGGTGGTGCCCGAGTCGATGCCCTCCCACGCAACGGCGTTGCCGGAAGCGCACATTCGACCGTCCCGGTCGTCCCGCCACCTTCCCCTCGGGGGAATGACTTGCGTCGGGCGGTCGGTTCGGGCATAGTTGTCGGTTCATGCACCGCTACGCCGCGACCATTCTCGTAGTCACCTAGCGCACGTCGCCTCCTCGCGCGTGCGCTTCGCCTCCGCTCCGGCGGGGGTTTTTTTCTGCCCAGATTCCGCCGGCCGACGAGACCCATCCAAGAGAAAGCCGCCCGACCATGCAGCTCACCGGAGCCCAGGCACTGATCAAGAGCCTCGAGATGGAGCACACCGAGGTCATGTTCGGCCTCCCCGGCGGTGCGATCCTCCCCGTCTACGACCCGCTCATCGATTCGTCGATCCGCCACATCCTGGTGCGCCACGAGCAGGGTGCCGGTCACATGGCGGAGGGGTACGCGCACGTGACCGGCCGCCCCGGCGTCGCCATGGTCACCAGCGGCCCCGCCGCGACCAACATCGTCACGCCGCTCTGCGACGCCTACATGGACAGCATCCCGCTGGTGGTCGTGACCGGCCAGGTGCCCTACGCGGTGATCGGGACCGACGCCTTCCAGGAGGCCGACACCGTCGGCATCACCATGCCGATCACCAAGCACAACTGGCTGATCACCGACGCGTCCGAGATCCCGCGGGTGGTCCGGGAGGCCTTCCACGTGGCCACCACCGGTCGCCCGGGTCCGGTGCTGATCGACATGCCCAAGGACGTCGCCAACCAGGCGATGAACTGGTACTGGCCGGAGGCCGTCGACCTCCCGGGGTACAAGCCGACCACCAAGGGCCACGCCAAGCAGATCAAGGACGCCGCCCGGCTGATGGGTGAGGCGCAGCGTCCCGTGATCTACGCCGGCGGCGGCATCTTGAAGGCGAGGGCCGCCGAAGCCCTGCGCGAGCTGGTCGAGCTCACCGGCTTCCCGGTGGTCACCACGCTGATGGCGCGGGGCGCATTCCCCGACGACCACGAACGCTGCCTGGGCATGCCGGGCATGCACGGCAACTACACCGCGATCACCGCCATGCAGCGGTCCGACCTGCTCATCGCGCTGGGGTCGCGGTTCGACGACCGCGTCACCGGCAAGCTCGACGGTTTCGCCCAGGGCGCCAAGATCATCCACGTCGACATCGACCCCGCCGAGCTGGGCAAGGTGCGCCGCCCGGACGTGCCGATCGTCGGCGACTGCCGCCTCGTGATCGAGGAGATGGTGAAGGCGGTGCGGGCCGAGCAGAACAAGCACGAGTGGCCGTCGCTCGACGACTGGCACGGGCAGCTGCGCCAGTGGCAGCAGCAGTTCCCGCTGCACTACGAGCAGGTGGAGGACGGTCCGCTCAAGCCGCAGTACGTGATCGACCAACTGCGCGACAACACTCCCGACGACACGATCGTCGCGTCGGGGGTGGGCCAGCACCAGATGTGGACCAGCCAGCGCTGGAAGTTCAACCACCCGTACACGTGGGTGAACTCCGGCGGGCTGGGCACCATGGGCTTCGCGGTGCCGGCGGCGATCGGCGCCAAGGTCGGCAAGCCGGAGCGCATGGTGTGGGCGGTCGACGGCGACGGCTGCTTCCAGATGACCGCGCAGGAGCTGGTGACCGCGAGCGCCGAGCGCATCCCGGTGAAGATCGCGATCCTCAACAACGCGTACCTGGGCATGGTCCGCCAGTGGCAGGAGCTCTTCTACGAGGAGCGCTACAGCGAGGTGTACCTCTCGCCCGACCTGCC
>DATBBL010000119.1:0-17663 GCA_036271015.1 Acidimicrobiia bacterium | reverse complement strand
GTCGCTGGCACTTCGGGGACTTCCGGATCCGGCGCGGCGCCCGGCTCTCGTGGCGGACGGTCGGCGCCTATGCGATCGTCGAGGCCCTGGCCGTCGCCTATCTGAGGGTCGACCTCCTGCTCGTGGGCCGCATTCTCGGCCCCACCATCGGCGCCGCGTATGGCTTGCTGTCACGGATCCTCGATGGCTTGATCGGCGTGCAGAACAGCGTCAATTTCTGGCTCTTTGCCGACACGGTTCGCCGTCAGACGGCCGGCGGAGCCGGCGCGAGCCCCATTCGCGCCAGATCATTGGTCGTCTTCCCCCGCATCGCGGTCGTGGCGGTGCTTCCGGCCATCGTGTGCGCCGCGTGGCTCGGCGATCTGGTCCCGTCACTGGCGCCGTCGATCCCCACGCTGCGACTGATGCTGGTGGCGTTTCCGTTCCTCGTCGTCGGCGCGATCGAGCTCTACGCGCGGTCGGGCGAGGGACGAAACCAGGCGGTGATCGCAGTCACGGTCTTGGGGCTCATCGTGAACGTCGGACTCAACGTCGTCCTGCTCTCGACACTCGGACTCGTCGGTGCGGGGTGGGCGCTGGTCGGGTCCGAGGTCGTACAGGTGATCGTGCTCTGGGCGGTCGCGCGGGAGCACGAGCGTGCGATGCTGCGCGGAGTCCTGTGCGAGGTCCTCCTCTGTGGTGGTCTCTTGCTGGTCGTGGCGGTCTCGCTCAACGCCGCGTTCATTCCCCTCGCGGTGGTGGCGGCCGTCGCGTTGGTCGGCGGACTCTTGGTCACGTCGCGTCGACCAAAGACGCTGGGCGGTCTGACGTGACCGCGGTCGACGTCGTCGTCCTCACCTGGAACGACGATCCGGCGATGCTGGACGTCGCGCTCGACTCCGCCCTCGAGCAGCAGTCGTGCGGCGTGCGCCTCTTCGTCGTCGACAACGGGTCGGCACCGCCGGCGGTCGTCGCCGACGAGCGCGCCCAGGTTCTCCGCCAGGACGAGAACCTCGGCGTCGGCGGGGGGCGGAACGTCGGCGCGCGAGCGGGCGCGGCGCCGTTCGTCTGCTTCCTCGACAGCGACGCCCGCTTGCACGACGGCGCCCTCGCCGCGCTGCTGGCGCCCATGATCGCCGACGAGGCTGTCGGCCTGACCGCACCGGTCTTCACGGGACAGCGGCCGGAAGCCTCCGGTGGGCGCGCCCCGACGCTGCGGCGCAAGATGGCGCGGGCGCTCAACCGCACCGACCTCTACGAGCCGACCCCGGGCCAGGGTGTCGGGACGAGTTGGGACGTCGATTTCGCGATCGGCGCGTGCCAGGTGTTCCGCCGCGAGGCGTTCGACGTCGTCGGCGGGCTCGACGAGAGCGCGTCGTTCGGGCCCGAGGACGTCGACTTCTGCCTGCGGATCCGTCAGGCGGGATGGCGGGTGCTCCAAGTGGAGTCCGGCGGCTGCGACCACCCGCCCCGGCGCGCGTTCAAGGGCTTGGCGAGCGCGCGCGGCCTGCGTCACTCCGCCGCGGTGGTTCGCCACCTCTGGCGGCACCGCGCGAGGAGCTCCGCCGCGGTCAGGTGATGTCGAGCATCCGCTGGAGCGCGACGCGGGCCCACTCGCTGGTGTGCGGATCGACGGTGATCTGGTTCACGACCTCGCCGCGCACGAGCGATTCGAGCACCCACGCGAGGTGCGGGCCGTCGATGCGGAACATCGTGGAGCACGGGCACACGAGCGGGTCGAGCGACGTGATCGTGAGGTCCGGGTGCTCGTTCGCCATGCGCTGCACCATGTGGATCTCGGTCCCGATGCCGAGGACCGAACCGGCCGGCGCCTGCTCGACCCAGTCGAGGATGCGTTCGGTCGACCCGACGCGGTCGGCGAGCTCGACCACATCGTGCGCGCACTCGGGGTGGACGATGACCTCGCCCCGGGGGTGCTCCATGCGGAAGGCCGCGACGTGCTCGGGGCGGAAGCGCTGGTGCACCGAGCAGTGGCCCTTCCAGAGCAGCAGCGTCGCCTCCTTGACGTCGCGCTCTTCGAGCCCGCCGAGCTCGAAGCGGGGGTTCCACACCCGCATGTCGCGCGCCTGGTACCCCATGGCGAAGCCGGTGTTGCGCCCGAGGTGCTGATCGGGGAAGAAGAGGACCTTGGAGCCCTTCCCGAACTGCTCACTCGGTGCGACGGAGGGGACCTCCGCCGCGGACGCTCGTTCGGTGCCCAGCGCCCATTCGAGAATGGCCCGGGCGTTCGACGACGTGCACACCGCGCCGCCGTGCTCACCCACGAACGCCTTCAGGGCGGCGGACGAGTTCATATAGGTGATCGGCACGATCTGGCTCACGTCGGTGACGTCGGCCAGCGTGTCCCAGCACTCCTCGACCTGGTCGATGTCGGCCATGTCGGCCATGGAGCAGCCGGCGTTGAGGTCCGGGAGGATCACCCGCTGGTGGTCGGCGGTCAGGACGTCGGCCGACTCGGCCATGAAGTGGACGCCGCAGAACACGATGTCGGTCGCCCGGTCGTTGTCCGCGGCGAAGCGGGCCAGCTTGAACGAGTCGCCGCGGGCATCGGCCCACTTGATGACCTCGTCCCGCTGGTAGTGGTGGCCCAGGATCACCAGCCGTTCGCCGAGCGCGCGCTTGGCGTCGGCGATCCAGGCGTCGAGCTCGTCGGCCGACGCGAGGGTGTAGCGGTCCGGCAGCGGAGCCTGCAGTCTCAGCATGTCGAGTCCCCCGAGGGGTGTGGGGTTCCGCTCTGGCCGGCGGGGACAGCCTGGTCGCCCACCGCGGGGTTGTCGGCCACGGAACCGATCTGGTGCCGGTGTTCCAGGCCGGCAGGATCGAGCTTACCGTCCAACCCCGCGGCGCGTCTCGACCTTCCCGCCCGGACCCGGGACGGGACCGAGTTCGCCCGGGAGCGTGGGCACCGGGCGCGACAATGGGGGGGTGCAGCGGCCGGTTCCCTCCACCATCCCCGATTCGCCGGGGTCCTACCAGTTCAAGGACTCCGCCGGCCGCGTTCTCTACGTGGGCAAGGCGAAGAGCCTGCGCAGCCGGGTGATGTCGTACTTCTCGACCGGGCTGTCGGAGCGGACCGCGCAGATGGTCAACACCGCCGACTCGGTGGAGTGGATCGCGGTCCGCAACGAGGTCGAGGCGCTCTTCCTCGAGTACAACCTGATCAAGAAGCACCGGCCCCGGTTCAACATCCGGCTCAAGGACGACAAGTCCTACCCGTACCTGGCGATCACCCTCGACGAGGAGTGGCCCCGGGCGATGGTGATGCGGGGGGCGAAAAGGAAGGGCGTCCGCTACTTCGGGCCCTACGCCCACGCCTACGCGATCCGGGAGACGCTCGACCTGCTGCTGCGGACCTTCCCGATCCGCACCTGCACCAAGGGGAAGTTCGACCGCCACGTGCGCCTCGGTCGGCCCTGCCTCTACGCGCACATCGAGAAGTGCGTCGCACCGTGTGTCGGCGCGGTGAGCCACGACGAGTACATGGAGCTCGTCAACGATCTCATCTCGTTCCTCGACGGCGACACCGCGCCGGTGCTCGATCGCCTCGACAAGCAGATGCACGAGGCGAGCGACGAGCTCGAGTTCGAGCGGGCGGCACGCCTGCGCGACCAGATCGTCTCGGTGCGCAAGGCGATCGAGCGTCAGCAGATGGTCGACGCCAAGGAGGAGGACTACGACCTCATCGGGATGGTCGACGACCCGCTCGAGGCGTCGGTGCAGGTCTTCAACGTGCGCAAGGGCCGGGTCGTCGGCCGCAAGGGCCTGGTGGTCGACAAGGTGGAGGACGTCGGGCGGCCGGAGCTGGTCGGCCGGCTGCTGGAGCAGCTCTACGGCGATCTGCAGGGGTCCGACATCCCGCGCGAGATCCTGGTGCCGGAGCAGCCCGATGATCCGGAGCTCTATCAGGAGTTCCTCGGGCTCCAGCGGGGGAGCAAGGTACGGGTCCGGGTTCCCCAGCGGGGGGCGAAGCGCCAGCTGATGGAGACGGTCACGCAGAACGCCGGTGAGGCGTTCGCCCGGCACAAGCTGAAGCGCGCGTCCGACCACAACGCGCGCGCTCGGGCGCTCGTCGCGCTCCAGGACGCGCTGCAGCTCCCCGAGGCTCCGCTGCGCATCGAGTGCTACGACATCTCCAACCTGCAGGGGACCGAGATCGTCGCGTCGATGGTGGTGATGGAGGACGGTCTACCGAAGCGGTCCGACTACCGGCGCTTCAAGATCCGGCACCAGCCCGGCCAGGACGACTTCGCGTCGATGGAGGAGGTCCTGACCCGGCGCTTCCGTCGCTATCTCCACGACCGCGACGAGGGCGCCCGCAGCGGCAAGCGGTTCGCCTACCCGCCGAACCTCGTGCTCATCGACGGCGGCAAGGGCCAGCTCGGCGTCGCCGTCCGCGTGCTCGAGGAGCTGGGGCTGGAGGACATCGCGGTGGCCAGCCTGGCCAAGCGCTTCGAGGAGGTGTACGTGCCGGGGCAACCGGACCCGGTGCGGATCCCCCGGGACTCCGAGGCCCTGTACCTGCTCCAGCAGGTGCGCGACGAGGCCCACCGCTTCGCCATCACGTACCACCGGCAGCTGCGGGGCAAGACGATGACCCGCTCGGCGCTCGACGACGTGCCCGGGCTCGGGCCCACCCGCAGGGCCCGGCTGCTCAAGGAGTACGGCTCGGTGAAGCGGTTGCGCGGGTTGGACGAGGACGAGCTGGTGGCGATCCCGTGGCTTCCCGAGAAGGTCGCGCGCGCGCTCTACGCGCACTTGCACGGGAGCGAGCGGCCGCGAGCGACCCCCCGAGCGACCCCTCGAGACGACGAACGGCAGCCCGCGTGACGCTCGACGTCACCATCATCACGGGGATGTCGGGGGCCGGGCGCTCAGCCGCGGCCGACGTGCTGGAGGACCTCGGCTTTTTCGTGATCGACAACCTCCCCCCGACGCTGGTCGCCAAGGTCGCCGAGCTGGGGCGGGGCGCGGAGGGCGCGGAGCGGTTCGCGCTGGTGATCGACGTGCGGTCCGGCGAGTTCGTCGACGACCTCGTGGCCGCCTTGGCCGAGCTCCGGGAGATGGGCGCCAGCACGCGGGTGCTGTTCCTCGACGCGCCCGACGACGTGCTCGTCCGTCGCTACGAAGCGACCCGGCGCAAGCACCCGCTCGCGGTCGACGAGCGCGTCTCCGAAGGCATCGCCAACGAGCGGCAGCTGCTCGAGGATTTGAAGGGACGAGCCGACATCGTGGTCGACACCGGCGAGCTCAACGTGCACGAGCTGCGCGACCGGCTCCGCGACCTGTTCGACGTCGACCAGCGCGCCGGCGCGCTGCAGACCAGCATCGTGTCGTTCGGCTACAAGCACGGGCTGCCGATGGACGTCGATCTCGTGTTCGATTGCCGGTTCCTGCCCAACCCGCACTGGGTCGACGACCTCCGCCCGTTGCCGGGCACCGACCCGCGCGTGCGCGACTACGTCCTGCAACAGGCCGAGACCGGCCCGTTCCTCGACGAGTTGGAACGCCTGTTCGCGCTGCTGCTCCCGGCGTACGCGCGGGAGGGCAAGTCGTACCTCTCGATCGGGATCGGCTGCACCGGGGGCCGCCACCGGAGCGTGGTCATCGCCACCGAGCTGTCACAGCTCCTCCAAACCCACGGCGTCTCACCGCACGTCCACCACCGCGACGTCGAGCGTGGGTGACGGCCCGCGCGTCGTCGCGCTCGGTGGTGGGCACGGGCTGGCGACCGCGCTGCGCGCCATCCGCCGCTACGCCGGCTCGATCACCGCGGTGGTCAGCGTGGCCGACGACGGCGGTTCGTCCGGCCGCTTGCGCCGCGATCTCGGCGTTCCGCCCCCGGGTGACATCCGGCGCTGCCTGGTCGCCCTCGCCGACGACGAGAACGTGTGGGCGGCCGCGTTCGAGCACCGGTTCGGTGACGGTGAGCTCGCGGGGCACGCCCTCGGCAACCTGGTCCTGGTGGGCTTGACCGAGTCGCTCGGGAGCTTCCGGGACGCCCTGGAGGAGGCGGGCCGACTGCTGCGCACCCAGGGCCGGGTGCTGCCGGCGACGGTCGAGCCGGTCGTCCTCAAGGCCGAGCTGGCCGACACGCTGGTGGAGGGCCAGGTGGCGGTGGCCAACAGCCGCGGGATCCGGCGGGTGGAGCTGGTCCCTCCCGACTGCGTCGCCACCCCCGCCGCGGTGGAGGCGGTCGCGGCGGCCGACCAGATCGTCTACGCCCCCGGATCGCTGTACACCAGCGTCCTCCCGGTGCTCTGCGTGACCGAGCTGCGACTGGCCGTGGCCGCCAGCGCGGCCCAGGTGGTCCAGGTGGCGAACCTGCGGCCTCAGGTGCCCGAGACCGCGGGCCTCGACGGCGCCGACCACCTGGCCGCCGTCCTGGCCCACGGCGCCCGCGTCGACCGCTTCCTGTACCAGCGCGACGGGGTGCTCGCGGTCGACCCCGTCCGTCTCCGCACGTTCGGGGTGCAGGCGGTCCCGGTCGACGTCGCCCGGGCCGACGGGCTCGCCCACGATCCGGAACGGTTGGCACTGGCCCTCCGGGCTCTGCTGTAGTCAATGCCTCAAAGTTGCTTGGAGGGAACCAATGGCGGTTCGTGTAGGGATCAACGGCTTCGGGCGGATCGGCCGCTCGTTCACCCGGGCGTTGCTGAGCCGGGGCGATTCGGGCGTGGAGCTGGTGGCGGTCAACGACCCCATGGGCGACAGCCACACCCTCGCCTTCCTGCTGAAG
Organism: Acidimicrobiia bacterium; assembly: GCA_036271015.1. Classification (GTDB taxonomy): domain Bacteria; phylum Actinomycetota; class Acidimicrobiia; order IMCC26256; family DASPTH01; genus DASUAS01. The sequence goes on along the minus strand of DATBBL010000119.1, from coordinate 10,927 downwards.
CACGACTCGGTGGGCGGGACCCTGGCCAACGACATCCGGGGCACCGAAGAGGGCATCTCGATCGACGGCCGTGACATCCGCAAGCTGGAGGTCATGGACCCGGGCGAGATCCCGTGGAGCGACGCCGACGTCGACGTCGTGATCGAGTCGACCGGATTGTTCACCGCCCGTGAGAAGGCGGCAGCCCACCTCGGCGGCAGCGTCGGGCGCGTCGTCATCTCCGCCCCGAGCGGCGACGCCGACGCCACCATCTGCATGGGCGTGAACGACGCGGTCTACGACGCGTCGCAGCAGACGGTGATCTCGAACGCATCCTGCACCACCAACTGCCTGGCGCCCATGGCGAAGGTGCTCAACGACGCCTTCGGGCTCGAGCAGGGTCTCATGACCACGGTGCACGCGTACACCAGCGACCAGGCGCTCCAGGACCTCGCCAAGCCCACGCGCACCGGCAAGCCCGACCTGCGCCGGATGCGGGCGGCGGCGCTGTCGATCATCCCGAGCAGCACCGGCGCGGCGAAGGCCATCGGCCTCGTACTGCCCGAGCTCGCGGGCAAGCTCAACGGCACGTCGCTGCGGGTCCCGACCCCGACCGGGTCGATCACCGACCTGTCGGCGAACCTGAGCCGCGAGGTCTCGGTGGCCGACGTCAACGCCGCGTTCGAGGCGGCGTCGAACGACAAGTCGTACCGCAACGTGCTCGAGTACTCCGACGAGCCGTTGGTGTCGGCCGACATCGTCGGCAACCCGTCGTCGTGCATCTTCTCGGCCGAGGACACCATGACCGACGGCAAGATGGTCAAGGTGCTCGGCTGGTACGACAACGAGTGGGGCTACTCGAACCGTCTGATCGACCTCGTCGCCTTCGTCGCGGAATAGTCGGCCGACGGTCGGCGACCCGATGCAGCTCCCCCGGTTGGAGGACCTGCCCCTCGAGAAGGGGCAGCGGGTCCTCGTCCGCATCGATCTCAACGTGCCGCTGCGCGACGGCGTGGTGGAGGACGACCTGCGCATCGCGACCGCGTTGCCGACCATCGACTGGCTGCGGGAACGCGACGCGGTCGTGGTGATCGCGGGACATCTCGGCCGCCCGAACGGGACGGTCGATGCGCGGTACTCGATGGCGCCGGTCGCGAGGCGCCTGAGCGAGCTGCTCGGGCACGACGTCCCGCTGGCCCCGGCAGTGGTGGGGCCTCGCGTGGAACCGGTGGTCGCGTCGTCGAGCCCGGGCGACGTGGTGATGGTCGAGAACCTGCGGTTCGAGCCGGGGGAGACGAAGAACGACCCTGCGTTCTGCGTCAACCTCGCCGAGCTGGCCGACCTCTACGTGAACGAGGCGTTCGGTGCGTCGCATCGCGCCCACGCGTCGATCGTGGGGCCGCCGCCGGTGATGCCGCACGCCGGGGGCCGGTTGCTGTTCCGCGAGGTCGAGGTCCTCTCACGGCTGTTGGCCGACGACGTGGCCCGGCCGTTCGTCGCCGTGCTCGGCGGCGCCAAGGTGGGCGACAAGCTCGGCGTGATCAACGCGCTCCTGGACCGTTGCGACAAGGTGCTCATCGGCGGTGCGATGGCGTTCACGTTCCTCCTCGCGCAGGGCGTCGGCGTCGGTGATTCGCTGGTGCAGCCCGAGATGGTCGACGAGTGCCGGCGCCTCCTCGACACCGGCCGGGTGCAGATCCCGACCGACTTCGTGATCGCGCAGGACGCGTCGGCCGACGCCGACACCCGCACCGTGTCGGCGCGCGCGATCCCGGACGGGTGGAAGGGCCTGGACGTCGGCCCGGAGACGGCGGGCACGTACGCCGACGTCGTCACCGAGGCCCGCACCGTGCTCTGGAACGGTCCGATGGGCATGTTCGAGCTGGCGCCGTTCGCCGCCGGCACCCGTACCGTGGCCGAGGCGGTGGCGGCGTCGAAGGCGTTCACCGTCGTCGGCGGCGGTGACAGCGCCGCCGCCATCCGCGAGTTCGGGTTGGCCGCCGACGTCGACCACGTGAGCACCGGGGGCGGCGCGTCACTCGAGTTCATCGAGCGCGGCGACCTGCCCGGCCTCGAAGCACTGCGGACGAAGGGACGCCATTGATGCCCGGCGAGCGCAAGCCCGTGATCGCGGGGAACTGGAAGATGCACCACGACCACCTGGTCGCGATCCAGGTGGTGCAGAAGCTCTCGTACCGCCTCGACGAGCCCGACTACGAGGCCTGCGACGTCGTCGTCTGCCCGCCGTTCACCGACCTCCGGACCCTGCAGACGCTGATCGAGGCCGACCGCCTGCGGATCCGCCTCGGCGCGCAGAACTGCCACTGGGAGGACCAGGGCGCATACACCGGCGAGGTGAGCCCCCCGATGCTGGCCAAGCTGCAGGTGCGGTACGTCATCGTCGGCCACTCGGAGCGGCGGCAGCTGTTCGGCGAGACCGACGAGATGGTGAACAAGAAGCTCAAGGCGGTCCAGAAGCACGGAATGACGCCGATCGTGTGCGTCGGCGAGACGCTCGACGAGCGGGAAGCGGACGCCACCGCGGCGCGGGTGACCGAGCAGACGGACCGCGCGTTCGCGGGGGTGAAAGCGGCGGACGCGGCCAACTGCATCGTCGCCTACGAGCCGATCTGGGCCATCGGGACGGGTCGCAACGCGACGCCGCAGGATGCCAACGACACCATCGGGGTGATCAGGGGCGCGTTGCGCCAGCTCTACGGCGCCGACACCGCCGACGCCGTACGCATCCAGTACGGCGGGAGCGTGAAGTCGGGGAACGCGGCCGAGCTCATGGCCATGCCCGAGATCGACGGCGCGCTGGTCGGCGGCGCATCGCTCGATCCCGACGAGTTCGCACGGATCGTCCAGTACCGGAAGTAGCAAACCAGTGGCGACCACCGGGGGACGGCGGCCGAAACGCCGGCGCCGAAGCAGCCACCACCGGCAGCGGTAGCGCAAGCGGCGGCCCTGCCAGGGCAAGGGCACAGGCAAGTCGGGCAAGTAGCCCGGCTCAGTAGCGGGCGAGGACGACGCGTCAACGAATGATCCTTGCCGTTCCTCGGCGTAGTAGTCGGCGGCGTTGCTCGTTCGGTTCTCGACAGACTTGCCGATGCAGGGGACCTCGTTCGTCGAACGTGTGCGATACGGGGTCGCGCGATAGCGTGTGAAGGGTCAGCGTGGCGGGCTGGGATCGGAGCGGGGGCTGATGGGCGGATCGAACTCGGTCGGGCGCGTGTCGCGACGGTTCGTGTCGCGTGCGGGTGCCGGAGACCAGCAGAGGTTGGAGCGATGAAGATCCGAGCCGATCGCGGACGCAGACGCGCCCGCTGGGGACGGGCCAGCGGTCGAGTGCGGGGAGTGCTGCTCGTCGCCACCGTCGTGGCGTTGCTCGCAAGCGTGTTCGCAGGAGCGGGCTTCTCGGCTACCACGTCGAAGCCCTTCAAGACCGATATCACGCCCAACTCGGTGGCGGCGGGCTCGTCCACCGACTTCACCGCCAAAATCACGAACGAAGCGTCGCCGCAGCAACTCGGCTCCGCCAACATCACTGCGCCGACGGGCTTCACGATCACCGGCGTCGTGGTGGTGTCCGCGCCCTCGGGGGCGACGGCGACGCGGGTCGGCAACGTCGTGCAGGTGCGCAACCTCGCCCTGCCACCCGGCAGCGCCGCCATCTTCACGATCTCAGCCGCCGCGCCGTCCACGCCCACCTCCGCCGCCTGGACGGTGACCGCCAAGCAGTCGAACGACTTCAACGGTCCGCCCGGCAACGACTTCACGCTCGACCGCGCGAGCAACCTCGCGATCACGGTCCTGAGTGGAGGAGGCGGAGGTGCGAGCCAGCTCCACTTCTTCACGGAACCGGCCGACGCGGCGATCAACACCGCGATCACCTCGACGCCGTTCAGCCCGACGGGCACGTCGGTCCAGGTCGAGGTGCTCGACGGCACGGGCCACCGCGTGACCTCGTCGACGGCGCCCATCACGATCACGACCAACCCCGCGACGTCTCCCGTGTTAACGGTCACGAAGAACGCCGTCGCCGGGCTGGCGTCGTTCACCGACCTCGAGATCAACACGCACGGCGTCTACACCCTGATCGCGCAGAGCCCCGGAATCACGTCGGCGATCTCGAACTCGATCACGATCTGGGACAGCGTCCAGCCCTGCGCGGTCAACAACTCGTGCACCGCGAGCGTGGGCGACCCGAACACGTTCCAGTCGCAGTTCAGCGGCACGTCGTCGACCGGCGGCTTCCTGCTGCTCACGCTGGGTCAGGACCCCTTGTCATGCGGCGACGCGTTCAACCACGCGCCGAGCGTCACCACCGCCGCGACGTTCCACTTCTCGGCGACCGGAAACAAGACGATGATCGGCATCATCGACAAGAGCGTCGACCAGGCGCAGCCGAACAACGGCGTCGCGTTCTACCGGGTGTGCTTCGAGTCCGACGACATGCCGTTCACCTACCCGGGCGGGGTCGTGCACCCGAAGGGGACGCCGTTCCTCCTGCCCGACTGCAAGGCGGTCGGCGGCACGCCCCCGTGCGTCAAGTCGATCACGAAGACGAACGCCGGCGACGTGCTCGAGACGATCACGCTCCCGCCGGACGACGGATTGCGCTGGAAGTAGACACCAGCTCAGCGCCGAGCAGATCGGGAAACGCCACCACGCCGGCACGTTCGAAGATCTCTTTGCTCTCGTCGACCAGGGCGGCGGGGGCCACGTAGTCGCGGGCCTCGGCCAGCCGGGCCTGCGCGTGCAGGCCGAGCGCGACCTCGTAGTCGGCGTGCCGGGCCCGCGCCGCGTCGACGCTCTGCGCGAGCGCCTCCGCGGCGGCATCGAGATCGCCGGCCCGTGCCAGGGCAGCACCCCGCACGCGATGGAGCAGGGGGCTGAACGCGGCGTCCATGCCGAGCGCCCGTGCACCCTCGAGGGTCTCCTCGGCGAGCGCGAGAGCGGCGGGAGCGTCCCCGAGCACGAGCGCGGCTTCCGCGATGCGAGCCTGCGTCTCCAGCCCGTCGGCCTTCGCCCCCACGGCCCGGGTCTCCTCGAGTGACTCCCTCAAGAGCACCTGGGCGTCGTCACCGCGACCCGTCCAGCACGCGACCCGACCGAGGTTGCGCTTGGCGAAGGCGATGCCGATGCGCAGACCCGACGGCCGGAAGGCGCGGAGCGCATCGCGGAAGAGCGCGCCCGCCTCGTCGATGTGACCCTGGTCCAAGGCGATCTCGCCGATGTTGTTCGAGCACACACCGATCATGACGGCATCGCCGGTGCGCCGGGTGACCTCCAGCGCGCGCTCGAGATACCGTATCGCGCCCGGCAGATCACCGCGCTCCTGCGCGGACAGCCCGAGCGAGTTGTAGACGCTCGCCTGGGACGGCAGGTCGGAGATCTCCTCGTACAGCTCCAGCGCGCGCGGCACGTTGATCGCCAGGTCGAGCCGCCCCGACTTCTCGTAGGCCCAGTCGAGCACCTGCAACGCGTCGGCGAGCGCCTCCTTCTCGCCCGCCGCCTCGGCGGCCTCGATGGCGAGGCGGCACCACTTGATGGTCTCGCGGCTGTCTCCGGCGAAACAGAACCGGGCGTACCAGGCGAGCAGCCGCGCCCGTTGCAGTGCGGCCGGCTCCCCGTTCTCGTCGTCGAGCAGTCGCAATCCCCGGGTGATCGACCGCCGCGCCTGCGAATACCGATCCTGCCAGCCCTGGACCCGCGCGACCTTCAGCAGCGAGCGCGCCTTGGCGACCGGGTCCTGGCTCGACAACCGACGAACGGCCCGGTACGACTCCTCGGCTGCTCCGTAGCTGCCCAGGCGGTAGCGCATGTCGCCCAGCGCTTCGTACATCCGGGCCAGCTCGGAACGGTCGATATCGCGCACGCGCCGTCCCGCCTCGAGTGCCCGTTGGTAGAGCGCAGCAGCTTCCACACTCGCCCAGATGGCGGCGGCCGCGTCGGCGGCGCCACGCGCGTGCGTCCACGCCTCGTGGTAGCGCTCGGCGTGCAGGTAATGCAGCGAGAGCAGCTCCGCATGGGTGTCGCGGTCGTCACCGGCCGCGGCGGCGATCACATCGGCCACCTTGGCGTGCAGTTCGCGTCGCAGCCGGAACGACAGTCCTTCGTACGCGCTGTCACGCACCAACGCGTTCTCGAAGCGGACGTGCCCGTCGTGTTCGCGGGCGATGAAGTCGCGCAGGCGCGCCCAGGCAGGATCGTCCGAACCGAGCGGGGGTTCCACCACCGCGTCGAGGAGATCGACCGAGAACGCCTGCCCGAGCACGGACGCCCGGCGCAACACGTTCCGATCACGGGGATCGAGACGGTCGATGCGAGCGGCGATCAGCGCTTCGACGGAATCGGGGAGTGCCTCGCCGCGGTTTCCGCTCCCCGCCGCCGCGACGAGCTCGCGGAGGAACAGCGGATGACCGCCGGAGCGCGCGACCAGCGCGCGCAGCTCGTGGGCCGGGATCGGCGCGTCGACCGTAGCGAGGTGGAACAGCTCCGTTGTCACCTCGGGATCGAGGGGCGCGAGCTCGATCGTGGTACCGACGCCCTCCGGCGCGAGGAAGCCGCGGTCGTGGGCGCGGCGGGTGACGCACACGAACCAGGGCCGTCCGGGCAGATCGGTCAGCAGCCGCCGGAGAAGGTCCGCCGACGCGTCGTCCATCCAGTGGGCCTCTTCGATCAGGAGCAGCGTCGGGCCCGGAAGCGCTCGGGCCAGGAGCTCGCTGACGGTCTCGCCGAGCTTGGCGCCGCGGAATCGTCCCTCGAGCTCGGCGGTCTCGCGCGTGTCGGGCATCGGTACGTCGGCGACCACCGCGACGAGCGGCGCCCACGGGAGCAGCTCGGGCGCCACCACCCCCAGGGCGTCGCGGATGCGATCGACCGCGATCTCGTTCGGCGTTCCCGGCGCGATGCCCAGGAGCTCGCAGGCAAGACCCCGGAAGGTGAAGTAGGGGGTCGCGGACTCGTACATCTCCGAAGTCGCGCACAGGTGCGTCATCCCACCGAGCCGGTCCCGCATCTCGTCGACCAGTCGGGACTTGCCGATGCCGGCCTCGCCGACGATCTCGACGTACTGTCCTTCGCCGCCCGCGGCGCTCTCGCCGGCGCGCACGAGAGTGTCGAGCTCGGGGTCGCGCCCGAGGAACGGGAGTCCGGATGCGGTCCCGAGCGCCGAAGACCCTATGACCGACCCTACGCGTACCGCGTCGACCGGCCGGGCCTTGCCCTTGACCATGAACGGTTCCAGCGTTTCGCACTCGAAGCGCGTTGGTGACCGTTCCAGGACGTCGGTCGAGGCGATGATCTCGCCGTGCCCCGCTCGGGCCATGAGGCGCGCCGCGAGGTTCACGGTGTCGCCCATCACCGTATAGGTACGTCGGTACAGGGGACCGATGTCGCCGGCGAACACCGCGCCCCGGTTCACGCCCAGCTGTACCGGCAGGTCGAGGTCGGCGTCGGCGATCTCGCGAAGGGTCAGCAGCATGCGGCGTTCGTCGTCGCCCGAGGTCGTCGGCGCGCCCGCGGTGAGGATGATCTTGCCGCCGTCGGCGTCGATGTCGGTTCCGAGGAACGCGACGTTCTGCCGGTCGGCCGCCCGCTGTACCACCACGATGAGCTGTTCCAATGCCGCGGCAACGCGCCCGGCCCCGAGCTGCTCGAGCATTGCGTCGGTACCCGAGTAATGAACGAACGCGACGGTGACGAGCCGGTGCTCGGGTTCACGCAGGTCGGCCATGAGCGAGTCCCGCAGCGCCACGGGGATGCAGCGAGACAGGTCGAGGTCCGATGGGGGAACCACCGGCGCACCGGTCGGTGTCGACCCAACCGTCCAGCGGGGCGCCCGGCGGAGCAACCGCCCGGGTCCCTTGGTGGCGCCGAGGTCGGCGGCCCGCAGTGCCCCCGCGGTCGTGTCACCGACCACGATTTCGCCGGCGGCGGCGGCGCCCTCCATCGCTACCGTCCGGCTCGCGGCTGGGCCCGTGATGATGAATTCCTTGTGCGCCTCGCCGACGAGGAAGAGGTGGAACAGCCCGGTGTGCACACCGGCCGACATGCGGAGCTGCACCCGCGCGCCCGAGACCTCGAGGCGGCCCGCAGTCCGGAGCTCCTGGCGCATCGCCACCGCGGCCCGGCACGCCCTTGCTTCGTGACCGGGCCCGGTGAACAGCAGCAAGAGAGCGTCGCCGCCGAACTTCAGGAGACCTCCGCCCTCGCCGTACGCGACCGCGAGCAGATCGGTGAAGCAGCTCCCGATGCTGTCGGCGAGGTCTTCGGCACCGATCTTTCCGCGCTTGGCCAGCCGCTCCGAGAGATTCGTGAAGCCCGAGACGTCGACGAACGTCACGGATCCCTCGATCTCCTGATACGACTGGTCGGCGTCGTCGGCGATCCAATCGATGACGAGCCGCGGCAGGTAGGGCCCGAGGATCGAAACCTGGGACCCCGTGTGAGTGATCTCGATGGTCACGATCGGGCCCGCAACAAGCACCCTCCTCGACGCGGGCTGCCCTGAGGCTGCGTGGCGACGATAGTGCGCCCGACCCGCGCACGTCCGAGCCTCCTTGGGTGGAAGGATCCCGCGCGTCGGCTCGGTTCCATCTCAGGTCGGACGTCGGCCCGCCCGGCCGATGGATCTTCGCCGCGACGAACAACTCGCCCGAGCGTCAATCCAGCACGAACCGCGCGCCATTCCCACATCCACCACTCACCGCGTTGGCCGGACCTCTCTCGGCGGCATGATTTGCGGTGGCAGCGGCATGCCACGTCGCTTCCAGGTTGGCTGCGGGTGATCGACCGCACGCGCATGGCGCTCGAGCGCGCTGCTCGCAGCGGGCTCTGCGTCGCGGTGATCGTCTTGGAGGACGTCCGCCGACGAGACGCAGCGCGAGTTTCGAGACGGTGGTGAGTTCGTGATCGCTGGCAAGCAGGGGCGAGTCGTGGCGAAGTAGATCGTCCTGCCGCCGACCATGAACCGCAGGTCAGATCCGGGCGAACTGGAGCGACTGACCTGTCGCCTGAAAACTTTGGCGAAGTCTTGGGTCGAGGTTTCCGGTCTTCGCGTCGATGTCGCCTTGCACAACCTCGGGGCAGGTTGGTCGCGATGCGGAGGGCAGAGCGATGCGGACGAGCCAGCGATCGAGGGTGCGGCGCTGCGCGCTCTTCATCACGACAGTGATCGCCTTTGCGGTCGCGACGATGTCGACGGCGACGGCTGCCGTAGATCCGGTCGGCCCCAAGGCGGCCGCGGCCGACCAGACCTGGGTCGTCACGCTCGTCGGTCACGCCGATGCTCTGCGCGAGGCGCCGCAGCTCGCCGGCCGGCAGGGCGGCCGGGTGCTGGCGGTCTACTCGCACGTCCTCAACGGCTTTGCGTTCTCGGGTTCCGCCGCGGCCGCGGCCGCGCTCGCGCGCGATCCCCAGGTAGCGCACGTCGAGGCGTCACGGACACTCCACGCCGTCGAGGTCGCGCCGAACGGCATCCTTCGTACCAGCGCGTGGGCAGCCCATCAGGCGGGGTACACGGGCGTCACCAGCGGAGGCACGCCGGTGCGCGTCGCGGTCGTCGACACCGGCATCAAAGCGGATCATGTCGACCTCGCCGCCAACATCGCTCCGGGTCTCGGCATCAATTGCATCAACCCCGGGCAGCCGCCGACTGACGACCAGGGACACGGCACCCACGTCGCCGGCACGGTCGCGGCCGCGTTCAACGGCCAGGGCGTCGTCGGGATGGCGACGAGCGCGCAACTCATCCCGGTCAAGGTGCTCGACTCGACGGGTTTCGGCACCGACGCCCAGGTGATCTGCGGGCTCGACTACATCGCCGCCCTCGCCCAGTCCCAGCCGGGTCCGTACGTGGTCAACCTGAGCCTCGGCGATCCCAACCGCCCGGGCGACACGACCTGTGGCTCGAGCGCTCTGCACCAGGCGATCTGTGGTCTGACCAATGCCGGCGTGACCGTGGTCGCGGCGGCGGGGAACGACGGCGGCGACGCCGCGAGCTTCGTGCCCGCGTCGTACGACGAAGTGATCGCGGTGTCCGCGTACACCGACTTCGATGGTCGGAGTGGAGGCGCCGTTGGGTGTCAGGCCGACTTCTCCGACTACGGCTTCGAATGCGACGACACGCTGGCCAGCTTCAGCAACTACGGATCGGTCGTCGACGTGACCGCGCCGGGTGTGCACGTGCTCTCGGACTCACTCGACGGCGGCCAAGCGACGCTCAGCGGCACGAGCATGGCCACGCCGCACGTCGCGGGCGCCGCCGCGTTGGTGCTCGGCGTGAACCCCGGCCTCACGCCGGCACAAGTACGCGGGTTGCTCGAGTCGACCGGGGAATGTCCCGACGGCTCGGTCGCCAACGCGCCGACCTGCGCGGGCCATGGACAGTGGCAGGTCGGGGGCCTGTTCGGGACTTCACCCGACAAGGACGGGATCCCCGAGCCGCTCGTCAACGCGCTGCGAGCCGCGCAAGCGGCCGGCAACGCGCCACCGCCACCAGTCGACACCCGGCCCGACTTCTCGCTCAGCATTTCTCCGGCCAGTCTCACCGTGGCGCAAGGGACGAACGGGTCGACGACGGTCAACACGACGGCCATCAACGCGCCAGAGCCCGTCACGCTCGCCGTGACAGGACTTCCGAACGGTGCGACTGCAACCCTCAACCCGACGATTGTGAACTCGGGCAGTAGCTCCACGTTGACCATCAACACGGGCACCGCGGCGGCCGGGACCTACACACTGACGGTCACCGGATCCGCGGCGTCAGGTGGTGCGCACACAGCGACCGTGACGCTGATGATCAGTCCGCCTCCGCTCTACACGTCGGCGCCGCAGGGGAGTTGGGTGAACACGTATGGCTCGCAGGGGTATGTCCTGGCGGGTTGGAACGGTGGTGGGAGTGACCTGACGTCGTTGGGTGCCGCGACGGTGAGTCTGGATC
>DATBBL010000118.1:0-4380 GCA_036271015.1 Acidimicrobiia bacterium | reverse complement strand
CGGGACCGTCTCGTCGACGCGCTCGCCGACGCGGCGGCGGCGCGCCTCGAGCACCCGGGCCCCATCGCCGAGATGCTCGAGCCCGACCTCAAGTCCGGTGGCGGGGGCCTGCGCGACCTGCAGACCCCGGGGTGGGCAGGGTGGAGCCTGCCGACCTCGGCGGCGACCGCGGCGCCGCCCGACGGTCGGGCCTGGGACCGCGGGCTCGCCATCCTCGTCGAGCGTGGGTACCTCCAGGCCGGCGATCCCGAACGACTGCGCGAGGCGCGCGCGCTCCTGCTCGACGCCCGGGTCGCGCTCCACCGGATCACCGGCGGCCGTTCCGATCGGCTGCCGTTGCAGGAGCAGGACGCGGTCAGCGGGCTGCTGGGGATGACCGACGCCGACGCGCTGATGCGCGCCCTCGGGGCCGCGGCACGCGCCGTCGTCTGGATCACCCGCGAGCAGTGGGCGCGCCTGCGGGCGGCGGAAGCGGGCCCGACCCTCTCCCGGAGCGCCAGCCGCGACCTCGGCGACGGCGTCGTGCTCCGTGACGGTCGCATCGCGCTCGTCTCCGCCGCACCGGTCGACACGACGACCGTCGTGCGCGCGGCAGCCCGTGCCGCCGCGTTGCGGGTGCCGTTCGAGCGGCCCACGCTGGACCGGCTCGCCGAGCTCGCGGAGGTGCGATGGGACGAAGCTGCACGCGCCGAGCTGGTGGCATTGCTGGCCGCCGGGCGCGGGGCGATCCCGGTGTTCGAGAGCCTCGACCACGTCGGCCTGCTCGTGCGCCTGCTGCCCGAGTGGGAGCACGTGCGGGCGCGACCCCAACGCAACGCCTACCACCGCTTCACCGTCGACCGGCACTCGCTCGAGGCCGTCGCCGAGTGCGCAGCACTCCTCGATCCGACCGACCCGCTGGGTGCCGGTTTCGATGGCGAGGTGGCCAGGAGCGCCCGGCGCGACGTGCTGCTCCTCGCCGCGTTGCTCCACGATATGGCCAAGGGCCGTGGCGGCGACCACTCGGTCGTCGGGGTCGAGGTGGCGCGTGCGGTCGCAGCCCGGATCGGTCTCGATCCCGCCGGGACCGACGAGTTGGCGTGGGCGGTCCGCCATCACCTGCTGCTCGCCGACACCGCGACGCGACGCGACCTGGGTGACGCCCGCACGATCAGCCGCTTCGCGGAGACGGTCGGCGACACCGAGCACAACGCGCTCCTGTACGCGCTCACCATCGGCGACTCGCGTGCCACCGGTACCGCGGCGTGGAACGCTGGCAAGGCATCGCTGGTGCGGACGCTCTACGTCGAGACGGACGCCGTGCTGCGGGCGGTGGAGGCCGACGTCCCGGCCGTCGACGACGCACGCCGCGAGCTGGCCGCGATCGTGGGCGAGGAGGCCGCCGTCGCGTACCTCGGAGCCATGCCCGCGTCCTACGCGCGTGCGTTCGGCGCGCCGGAGCTGGCACGACACCGCGACCTCCTGCTCGCCCGGCAGCCCGCGGTCGACTGGGCGGAGCTCCCCGGCGACCTCTGGCGCTGCACCGTGGTGGAGCCCGATCGCACCGGACTCCTCGCCACCGCGGCGGCGGCGCTGGCGCTCGTCGGGTTCGACATCGAGGGCGCGGTCGTGGCCTCGCACCCGAGCGGGTACGCGCTCGAGGTCTTCACCGGCCACGACCGGTTCGGGCGCCTCACCTCGGCGGACGACCGGGTACGCGCCACCGCGACCTTGACCGCCGCATTCGACGGGAGCCTTGCGCTCGACGAGGAGCTGCGCGCGCGCTCGCGTCGCTACCGACCGGCGGCGCCGACGGTCGACCGTGACGTCCGGGTGCTCGTCGACACCGACGCGTCCGACCACGCGACCGTCGTCGAGGTGCACGCCCCCGACGACATCGGTCTCCTCGCGCGCGTGGCGGCGGTGTTCGTCGACCTGGATCTCGACGTCGATCAGGCGATCGTCGCGACCACCGGCGAGCGCGTGGTCGACGTCTTCTACCTCGATGATGTCTCGGGCGCGCGCTTCGCCCGCCGCCACGCCGTCGAGGCGCTCCGGGCGACGCTGCTGAGCCGCCTCACCGCGGCCGTGACGCTCGACGAGCGTCTCGGACCGGACGGTTAGTCTCACGGCCGTGACCGAGCCGTTCAGCCCGTCCGCCGTCGACCTGCTGCGCTGGGCGGAGACTCTCTCCGCCGTCGCCCGCACCGGCCTCGGGTTCACCCAGAGCCTCTACGAGAAGGAGCGGTTCGAGGAGGTCCTGAAGGTCGCGGCCGACATCCGCGCGGTCGCGGTCGAGGAAGCGGAGGCGGACGGGCTGTTCGACGAGTGGTTGAGCAGCGTCGGCGAGGGCGTGCAGGGCTACGTCACCCCCAAGGTCGCGGTGGCGGCGATCGTCGCCAACGACCGCGGCGAGCTCCTGCTCACCCAGCGAGCCGACTCCGGCGTGTGGCTGTACCCCGTCGGCTACGCCGACGTCGGCTACTCGCCGTCCGAGATCGCGGTCAAGGAGGTCCACGAGGAGACCGGGATCGAGGTCGAGCCGCTCTCCCTGATCGCGGTGCTCGACGGTCTGCGGCTCGGGTTCGCCCGCTTGCCGCTCTACTCGCTGCTCTTCCACTGCCGGATGATCGGCGGCGAGCTGCACGGCCACCCGCTCGAGACCCGGGCGGTCGGGTTCTTCGACCGGCACAACCTGCCCTGGCCGGTGGCCGGCATCGACCGCTGGGGCGAGCTGGCCTTCGCCGCCATCGACGGCGAGGTGCGGCCCTGCGACTTCGACCCGCCCCGGACCCCGCCCTGGCGGGGCGAGCACTGATCCCCGACCGGGTCCGTCAGCCGGCCGCCGCCTTCAGCTCGGTCATCGTGAACAAGGGGTGGAGCTCGACCGCGATGCCGGCCAGGCCCTCCGGGCCGCCCGACTCGCGGTCGATGACGCAGAGCGCGTGCTCCACGACCGCGCCCCGGTCGCGCAGATCGCCGCACGACGTGATCACCTGCCCGCCCGATGTCACGACGTCCTCGACGACGGTCAGCCGCGTGCCGTCGACCGCGCCCCCCTCGGCGAGCTGGCAGGTGCCGTAGGTCTTCGCCTCTTTGCGCACGAAGAGGGCAGGGATGCCGGTGAGCTGCGACAGGACGGTGGCGATCGGGACGCCACCGAGCTCCAGGCCGGCGAGCGCCTCGGTCCCGTTGGGCACGAGCGGGACGAGCGCGCTCGCGATGTCGCGCAGCAACGCGGGGTCGGCCTCGAAGCGGTACTTGTCGAAGTACTCGTTGCTGACCACGCCCGACCGCAGCACGAACTCTCCGGTGATGTGCGACGTCGCGTAGATGGCGCGAGCGAGCGCGGACCGTTCGGTGGTCATGGTCATCCGGGTGGTTCCTCTCAGGTGGCGGACTTCAGCTCGGCGAACACCATCTCCACGATCGACGTCGTGCCGCGCGCATCCTCCCACGCGGTCCCGATGCGTTCGTGATCGACGAGGCCGACCGCGTCGGGCGGTCGCTCGATGGCGGCGGTGGCCGCCCGCGCGAGTGGAGCCGGCTCCAGGTCGTCGCCGTACGCCGCGTAGCACTCGAGCCCGTCCCACACCGAGCGGAGCGTGCGGCGCTCGGAACCCAGGGTCAGCGCATCCGGATCGACGCCCGCCGAGAGTGCCCCGACCACCTGCTCCCACAGGTCGTAGTGGGAGAGGTCACGCGGCAACCGGTACCCGGCGACCGGATGGAGGCGCCACTCGAGGCTCTCGTCGCCGGGACCGTCGTCGGTGATCCAGGTCTGCGAGCCGTTGAGGTAGCTGTCGACCGGCGGCCCCAGGTGCTCGTCCAGCGCCAGCACCAGCGTGGCGTCGGCACGCCAGACGCAGGTGGCCGTGCGGGGCATGCGCGCAGCGTACCGAACGGTCCCGGTCGCGGTACCCTGCCTCGCTCGGAGGGGTTGGGGTGCGGACGACGGCGAGGATCGGCACCGTCGGGTGCCTGCTGGTGCTCGCGCTGGCCGCGGGCTGCGGTGGCGGCGCGGAGCGACTGTCGGCGCCGGACTACGTCCAGCGCGCCAGCCGCATCTGCGGGCGCGCCAATCTCGCGGTGGCGCGCGTGACCATTCCGCCCCTCGGGGAGCGCGCCGAGGCCGAGCGCGCGCTCGTCCGCGTCGTGGAGATCCAACGGTCGTCGATCGACGGCCTGCGCGGCCTGCGGTCGCCGGAGGGGTTCGGCACGCTTCCCGAGAAGTGGATCGCGCTACTCGACCAGGGCACCGACGAGTTGGAGCTCATGCATGGTGCCCTGGCCGCGGGGCGGGCGGTGGATGCCGCGGCCTACGGGGAGAAGGCCTCCGACCTCCTCGGCCGGGCGCAAGTGCTGGTACGGGCGCGCGGGATGACGTCGTGTCGAGGACCC
>DATBBL010000117.1:0-41053 GCA_036271015.1 Acidimicrobiia bacterium | reverse complement strand
CGTCCACCAGGCCGCCCCCGGCGTGCCGGTGCCCTACGTGTCGTCGGTGGTCGACCTCGACGGCGGGGGCGACGTGAAGGCCAACGTGGTCAACGTCGAGCCCGACCCCGAGCACGTGAAGCTCGGAATGAAGGTGCGGCTCACGACGTTCGTCGCGGGAACCGACGACGAAGGCACCGAAGCGGTCGTGTTCGGCTTCGAGCCGGCCTGAGCTCGCAGAGAAGAAGGGATCTTCCAATGGGTGAATCCGTCTGGGTGCTCGGCGCCTCGATGACCAAGATCAGCCGTTATCCCGACAAGGACGTCATCGACCTGGCCGCGGAAGCCACGTTCAACGCGCTGGATGATGCCGGTGTCAGCATCTTCGACATCCAGGTCCTCGCGGCCGGGAGCATGTTCAACATGGGCGGCATCGGCCAGTCCGTGGCCAAGCAGGTCGGCCAGACCGGCATCCCGATCTACAACGTGGTCAACGCGTGCGCGACCGGCGCCACCGCGGTGCGCACCGCCTACCTCGAGATCGCGGCGGGTGAAGCCGACTTCGGCCTCGCCATCGGGGCGGAGCAGATGGGCAAGATGGGCCTGTTGGCCGGCAACGCGGCGCGCAGCGGTCCCAACAAGTACGAGCCCGAAGGTCGCTACGGCGGCGTCATGCCGGTCGACGGCTGGCTGGGCTCGGGCACGATGCCGGCGGTGTTCGGCCAGGCCGGCATGGAGTACGCGTACAAGAACGACGGCGTCGGCTTCGAGCAGTTCGCCAAGGTGGCGCAGAAGAACCACGAGCACTCGGCACTGAACCCGCTCGCGCAGTACAACAAGGTCTTCACGCTCGAGGAGATCATGGACGCGCGGGTCATCTCGTACCCGAACACGCTGCCCATGTGCTGCCCCACCGGTGACGGCGCCGCGGCCATCGTGCTGGTCTCGGAGTCGAAGCTCAAGACGCTCTCGCTCGAGCAGCAGAAGCGCGCGGTGAAGATCAGCGCCTCGGTCCTCACCAGCGACCCGTGGGCCGAGGGTGGCGAGTCGCAGCCCGACGTCAACACCCTGACGCGGAACGCGGCCGACAAGGCCTACGAGCTCGCGGGCGTCGGTCCCGACGACCTCGACCTGGTGGAGCTGCACGACTGCTTCGCCACCGCCGAGCTCATCCACTACGACAACCTCCGGCTCTGCGAGCCGGGAGGTGCCGGCGACTTCATCGACCGGCGCGCCCCCTGGCGGGACGGCACCACGCCGGTCAACGCGTCCGGCGGGCTCCTGTCGAAGGGCCACCCGATCGGCATGACCGGCGCGGCCGGCGTGTTCGAGATCACCACGCAGCTGCGGGGGGAGGCGGGCGACCGCCAGATCGAGGGCGCCAAGGTGGGCATGGCCCACGTCATCGGGCTGGGCTCGTCCTGCGGCATCCACATCCTCGAGAAGGCCGCCGTCTGACGCCCAAATGACCGGGGTACATCCCGGAGGGTGGTAACCTGCCCGGCTCGGATGTCACGCTCCGTGACGGACTCGGCAGGGGAACGACGTGCAGCTGCGAGGGGCCATGAGGTGGGCGGTGCTCGTCGCGGGGCTCGCCGTCGCGGCCGGGTGCTCGGTCGCGCGCCCGTGGCCCGCCGCGCCCCCGCCCCAGCCGCACCACACGCTGCTGGTGATCGGCGATTCCCTCGCCGGGCAGGCCGACGTGACCCTCCCGGACGTGCTCACCCGCGCCGGGCTCCCGACGAGGGTGATCGACGCGCACATCAACGGGTCCGGCCTCATCGGTCCGGTCGGCGACGCACCGTCGGCGCTCGAGTGGGTCCAGCGCCAGCTGGCGGCGAATCCGTTCGTCGACACGGTCCTGATCGAGTGGGCCGGGGCGTGCGCGGTGTGCGGTCGGCCCGGCGAGCCGGTCTACGGCTCGCCCGAGTTCTTCGCCCAGTGGCGGGCGAACGCGCACGAGATCATCGACTGGCTGCACACCCAGGACGTCGCCGTCGTCTGGGTCGAGTCCCCGCCCGTCGGCGTCGACTCGAGCACCGCGGCTTCCGGGTCGCAGATCGCGGTCGCGACCGTCCAGGCGCTGTCGCAGATGGACGAGCAGGAGCTGGCGTCGGCGGCGTCGCACGGCGTGGTCGACTGGTTCGCGGCCGAGACCGACACCCTGTCGCGCTATCAGACCTCACTGTTCTACGACGGCGCGATGCACCAGATCCGCACCGACGACCTCGTGCACTTCACGCTCGACGGCAGCACCCGCGCGTCGACCTGGACGGCGAAGGGCCTCGGCGATCTCTGGGCGACCCTGCCGCGGCGCGACGTCTCGATCCAGTCGGCGCCGGGGCTGGTGGAGGCCGGCGACCCGGTGACCCTCGACGTCGGCCCGGGGCTGTAACCGGATCGGTCCCGCCCCCCGCCACGACGAGTACCCGGACGATCACGTCTTGGCGGTCGCCGACGGTTGACTGAGCCGGGGCCCGAGGGCGCGCAGGTGCGCCTCGCGTCGGGCGACGAACTCGGGGTCCGTCACCGACATCCCGGTGACGAGCTGTGCGAGCTGCGGGAGGAGGTACGGCCCGAGCGTCAGGCAGAGCTCGCTCAGCACCAGCTGCGCCGGATCCAGGTCGGCCGGGAGCCCGCCGGTGCGCTGCTCCTCCTCGACCGCTTCGACCCAGGCGGCGAAGAACTCTCGCCGCAGCGACGGGTTGAGGGGGTGGTCGGGATCCGTCTCGAGCGCCTCCCACATGAGGAGGCGGGTGTACTCGGTGTCGCCGACCAGTCGGGCCTGCCCTTCGGCGAGCCGGCCGGGATCGGCGACGGCGCGGGTCCGCAGCGCCTCGGAGCGCTCGTGGAGCCGGCGGCGCAGGATCTCGCGGAAGAGGCTCTCCTTCGACTCGAAGTAGTAGTAGAGCATCCGCTTGTTGACCTTGGCCCGGGCCGCGATCGCGTCGACCCGGGCGCCCGAGATGCCCTTCGCCGAGAACTCGCGTCGGGCCGCCGCGAGGATGCGTTCCTTCGTCGCTTCGGGGTCCCGGCTCGCCATCGATTCCCTCCCGCGCAGCTTGCGGTTGTTGGGCGCGCTGCGATAGCCTCTTTTAACCAGTCAGTTAACAGTAGCGCGCCGAGGGGGAACGCGCCGAGATCCAGGGGAGGGTCCGCGTTGCTCAGCCCGGAGAAGGCCTACGAGCGCCGCTGGTACACCCTCGCCGTCCTCTGCATGTCGCTCGTGATCATCACGATCGACAACTCGATCCTCAATGTGGCGCTGCCCACGATCGTGCGCGATCTCGGCGCCAGCGGCTCCGACCTGCAGTGGATCATCGACGCGTACATCATCGTCTTCGCCAGCCTGCTGCTCACCGCCGGCGCGCTGGGCGACAAGTTCGGTCGCAAGGGCGCGCTGTCGATCGGCCTGTTGCTGTTCGGCGGGTTCTCGGGACTCGCCTCGCTGGCGAACTCGCCCGAGATGCTGATCGCCGCCCGCGGGTTGATGGGCATCGGCGCCGCGTTCATCTTCCCGACCACGTTGTCGATCCTCACCAACACCTTCACCGGGCACGAGCGCGCCCGCGCCATCGGCGTGTGGGCGGGCGTGTCCGGGATCGGCGTCGCGCTCGGGCCCGTGCTCGGCGGCATCCTGGTCGAGCACTTCTATTGGGGCGCGGTGTTCTTCGTGAACGTGCCCATCTGCGTGCTCGCCCTCGTGCTGGGGTACTTCTTCATCCCGACGTCGCGAGACCCCGACAACCGCCCGCTCGACCCGTTGGGCGCGTTGCTCTCGATCGTCACGCTGGTCGCGCTGCTCTACGCCATCATCCAGGCTCCCGAGAAGGGCTGGCTGGCCACCGACGTCGTCGCCGCCTTCGCGGCGTCGCTCGTGCTGCTCTCGGTGTTCGCGTGGTGGGAGACGCACACCAAGGAACCCATGATCGACGTGCGGGTCTTCCGCAACCCGCGGTTCTCCGCCGCCTCGGGTGTCCTCACCCTCACGTCGTTCGCGCTGTACGGCTCGGTGTTCCTGCTCATCCAGTACTTCCAGTTCGTGCTCGGGTACTCGCCGCTCGAGGCCGGCCTCCTGGCCACCCCCGTCGCGGTCGGCATGATGGTGATGTCGCCGAACGCGCCGCGCCTCGTGCTGCGTTGGGGCACGAAACGGGTGGTCGTGGTCGGCCTGCTGGTGGTCGCCGCGGCCATGCTGCTCTACGGCTCCAACACGGTGATGTCGTCGTTCGTGGGCGGCTGCGCGGTGCGGCTGCTGTTCGGCATCGGGCTCGGGCTCACGTCGGCACCGGCGACGGAGTCGATCATGGGCTCGCTACCGCCGAGCCGGGCCGGGGTGGGCTCCGCGATCAACGACACCACCCGCCAGACCGGCGGCGCGCTCGGCGTCGCCATCATCGGCAGCGTGTTCCTGGCGGCCTATCACCACTTCGCCGACAAGACGCGGCACCTCTCGGCGGCGTCGTCGGCCGCGTTGCACGACTCGGTGGGCCGCGCGCTCGAGCTCGCACGCAACCTCCCGACGAAGCAGGGCGCGGCGCTGGTCGAGCTCTCGCGTGAGGCGTTCGTCGACGCCATGCGCATCACGTATCCCATCGCCGCCGCCTTCATCGTCTTCGCCGCGTTCATCGCCTGGCGCTACCTGCCGGCGCGCGGGCACGACGAATTCGTGACCCACGACGACTCCGACGAGGCGCGCGAGATCAGCGAGTTCGAGGTCCTCGGCGCATAGTCCGCGCCGGTGGAACGTGTGGCGCGCTGGCTAGGATGCCTCTCGGCGATGGGGCTCGCCGAAACCGCCGCTCAGGCTGATGGCTCCTACTCCAACCGGGTGATGCGACCACGCGTGCCGCGAATGGAGAGGCGGATGGTGCCCAAGGATCGCCGCGAGATCACGACCGCCGAGGCGGACATCGACCCCGACGCCGCGGTGCCCACCGCTCGCCGCTCGCCGGGGGTACGGCCGAGGATCCTGTTGGCGATCGCGCTCGGCGGGATGCTCGGGACACCGGCACGCTATGCGGTCGGGCGGGTCGTGCACGTCGCGCCGGATTCGTTCCCGTGGTCGACGTTCGTCGTCAACATCAGCGGAAGCCTCGTGCTCGGCGTCCTCTTGACGTTGATCATCGAGCGCTGGCCCCCGAGTCGTTACCTCCGCCCGTTCGTGGCCATCGGCTTCCTCGGCGCGTACACCACGTTCTCGACGTACATGGTCGAGACCGACGTGCTGCTGAAGGACGGGCAAGCCGGCGTGGCGCTCGCGTACGTACTGGGGAGCCTGGTCGTCGGCCTCGCGGCGGTGTACGTCGGGATCGTGATCGGGCGGCTCGGGAGCACGGGGAGAGGAGTCCGCGGATGAAGCTCGAAGGTCCGGGCGAGCGTCTCACCATCTTCGTGGGCGAGACCGACCAACATCATCACCGGCCGCTCTACACCGAGATCGTCGAGCGCGCGCAACAGGCAGGCCTGGCCGGCGCCACCGTGCTCCGGGGCATCGAGGGCTTCGGCGCGTCCAGCCACATCCACACGACGCGCATCCTGCGGTTGTCGGAGGACCTGCCCGTCGTGATCGTGATCGTCGACCAGTCGGACCGCATCGACGCGTTCCTCCCCATGCTCGACGAGCTCATCACCGAAGGACTGGTGGTCCGGGAGGACATCGACATCGTGTCCTACCGCGGCCGCAACCACGTCTGATGCTCATCGGTCTGCTCGTCCTGGGCGGCGCCATCGGCGCTCCCGCGCGCTATCTGGTCGATGGCGTCGTGCAGAGCCGAGCGCGGGGCGTGTTTCCGTGGGGCACCTTCGTGATCAACATCAGCGGGTCGTTCGTGCTCGGCGTGGTGACGGGTGCCGCGCTCTACCACGGCCTCGGGCCGCTGCCGAAGACGGCCATCGGCACCGGCTTCTGCGGCGCGTACACCACGTTCTCCACCTTCTCCTACGAGACCGTCAGACTGCTCGAAGAGGGCTCGGTCGCCACTGCGTCGTGCAACGCCATCGCCAGCGTGGTCATCGGCCTCGCGGCCGCGGCGGGGGGCATCGCACTGCTGGCCGCGCTCTGAGGGGCGTGACCCCGGCGGTCACCGGACCGGCGAGTCGGCCGCGAACGCGGCGCCGAGCTGGTCGGCCAGCGCCACCGCCACCACCCGCTCCTCGATCGACACGCCGATGGTCACATCGGGAACGAGCACCAGGCGGCCGAACTCGCGCCCCCGCCCGAGCACCGGGATCACCACGCCCTGGTCCGGCAACGCGTAGTCGGTGCCGACCCATCGCCGGTGGTCGCCGCCGACGGCGCCGTTGCGCTCGAGCTGCGGCAGCTCCGAGGTGTACGGCGGCGTCTCGTACCAGCACTCGCGCAGGGACAGCAGCCCGATGAGCTCGGCCTGCACCGAGAGCACGACGTCCTCGGCGTCGGAGTCGGTCGCCACCAGCTCGGCCACCCGGTGCAGCCGCGTGATCTCGTCGCCCCGAAGCTCGGACGCGGCGCGGTGGCGGCGGGTGAAGGTGACCAGCTCGGCGACGATGAGGCCGATCACGAGGAGGAGCACCGTGGTCTGGATGTCGTCGGAGCTGTCGATCTTGAGCGACTGGTACGGGCGGGTGAAGAAGAAGTCGTAGGACATGGCCGCGATCACCGCTCCGATCGCCCCGCTCCAGCGGGTCCCGACCGAGGCGCCGAGGACGACGACGAGCACGAACACCAGCACGATGTTGGCGCTGGCGATGTCGTCGCGGAACGGCACCAGGATCCCGGCCACGAGGAGCGGGCCGAACGCGGCAACCGCCAATCCGACCGCCCGGGCCGCATCGTCGGGAGTGACGTCGTGTCGTGCCATACCTCGGGTATACGCCCGGCCGTGGGGGAGCAACAAGGTTCTTGACGCACTCTTGACGCGGACCCGCCGGACCTTCACGCCGCGTGCAAGCGAAGCGTCAAAGATCGCCCGTCGCGCGTGAAGAGGGCATCAAGGCCCTGGCTCGCGGACGCGTCGAGGCGTATACCCGGGGAGCGCTCGGTGGACGCCGCGCTGCTCTGACAAGCAAGGGGGCCGAACATGGCTGACCTGTTCGTCGTGGTCACGGTGCTGGCGTTCTTCGGGCTGTGCGTGGCGTTCGTGTACGGGTGCGATCGCATCATCGGACCGGACGACTCCTACGACCTCGACGAGTCCTCCGACCGCGAGGATCTCGTGGCCGAGGTGGTCCGGTGACGGGCGAGAACATCGCTGGGCTCGTGCTCGCAGTGCTCCTCGCCGTCTACCTGGTCGCGGCGCTGCTGTTCCCCGAGAGGTTCTGATGACGTTCGCGGGCTGGGCGCAGCTCATCGCGTTGATCGTCGTCCTCGCCGTGACCGCGCCCCTCCTCGGCCGCTACATGGCGAACGTCTACACCGGAACGCCGTCGCGCCTCGACCGGGTCTTCGGTCCGGTCGAGCGGCTGATCTACCGCGCCTGCCGGATCGATCCCGACCGAGAGCAGCGCTGGAACATCTACGCGTTGTCGCTGCTCGCGTTCAGCGTCGTGGGCTTCTTCCTCCTCTATCTGATCCAGCGGATCCAGAACGGGCTGCCGTTCAACCCGACGGACATGGTGAACGTGCAGCCGGCACTCGCGTTCAACACTGCGGTCAGCTTCGTCACCAACACGAACTGGCAGAGCTACGCCGGCGAATCGACGATGAGCCACCTCACCCAGATGGTGGGTCTCACGGTGCAGCAGTTCGTCTCCGCGGCGGTGGGCATGGCGGCGATGGCGGCGCTGATCCGAGGCCTCTCCCGCGCCGGGCAGCGCACCATCGGCAACTTCTGGGTCGACCTCGTCCGCACCACGTTCCGGATCCTCCTGCCGCTCGCGTTCGTGTTCGCGATCGTGCTGATCGCCGGGGGCGTCATCCAGAACACGCACGGGTTCACCCCGGTGCACACGGTCGCCGGTGCCACACAGCAGATTCCGGGCGGCCCGAACGCCAGCATGGAGTCGATCAAGCAGCTCGGGACGAACGGGGGCGACTTCTTCAACGTCAACTCCGCACACCCGTTCTCGAACCCGACCGACATCACCAACTTCCTCGAGCTCTACGCCATCCTGATCATTCCCTTCGCACTCGCGTTCACGTTCGGGCGGATGATCAAGGACAAGCGCCAGGGCTACGCCGTGGTGGCGGTCATGGCCATCGTCTGGTTGGCGTTCACCGCGGTCGCGGTCTACGCCGAGGTCGACGGGAACCCCAAGCTCGACGATCGAGGGGTGACGCAGACCGTCACGTCGACGTCGCCGGGAGGGAACGCCGAGGGCAAGGAGGTGCGGTTCGGGCCGACCGCCTCGGCGGAGTGGTGCGCCGCGACCACCGGCACGTCGAACGGCTCGGTCAACTCGATGCTCGACAGCTACACCCCACTGGGCGGCCTGACCTGCCTGGTGCACATGAAGCTCGGTGAGATCAGTCCCGGCGGCGTCGGGGTCGGATTGAACGGCCTGTTGGTGCTGGTGATCCTGTCGGTCTTCATCGCCGGGCTGATGGTCGGGCGGACGCCGGAGTATCTGGGCAAGAAGATCCAGGCCTCGGAGGTGAAGCTGGTCGTCGTCTACATCCTCGTGATGCCGGCGCTCGTGCTCATCGGCGTCGCGATCTCGACGTTCGTGAACTCGGTCTCGGACGTGTCGATCTTCAACCCCGGGGCCCACGGCTTCACCGAGCTCATCTACGCCTTCACGTCGGCGGCCAACAACAACGGGTCCGCGTTCGCCGGCCTCACCGCCAACACCGGCTACATGAACAGCGCGCTCGCCATCGTGATGCTGTTCGGACGCTTCTTCCTCATCATCCCGACGCTGGCATTGGCCGGCGCGCTGGTCCGCAAGCGGCACGTCCCCGCCTCGGTGGGAACGTTCCCGACCGACACCCCACTGTTCGTCGTGCTCGTGATCGGCGTGATCTTCATCGTCGCGGCGTTGACCTTCCTGCCCGTCCTCGCGCTCGGCCCCATCGTCGAGCAGCTCGGCCTGTGAACGGAGTGCGCTGATGGCCAGGGACACCAAGCTCGTCGAACCGGAGATCGTGCGGCGGGCGATCGGCGACAGCTTCGTCAAGCTCAACCCCCGCACGCTCATGCGCAACCCGGTCATGTTCGTGGTCGGCGTCGGCTCGGTGCTCACGACCATCCTGTTCTTCAAGGACCTGAGCTCGTCGACCGCGAACGAGAACGTGTTCACGGGCCTCGTCACGTTGTTCCTCTGGTTCACGGTGCTGTTCGCGAACTTCGCCGAAGCGATCGCCGAAGGGCGCGGCAAGGCACAGGCCGAAACGCTCCGCAAGACGCGTTCGGAGACCGTCGCTCACGTCCGGCGACCCGACGGGACGATGGAGGAACGCGCGAGCACCGCGCTGGACGTCGACGACGAGGTCGTGGTCGCCGCGGGCGAGATGATCCCGAGCGACGGCGAGGTGATCGAAGGCATCGCCAGCGTCGACGAGTCGGCGATCACCGGAGAATCGGCCCCGGTCATCCGCGAGTCGGGCGGCGACCGCTCGGCCGTCACGGGAGGCACCCGCGTGCTCTCGGACGAGATCGTGGTGCGCATCACCGCCCGCCCGGGCGAGACGTTCATCGACCGGATGATCGCCCTGGTCGAAGGCTCCTCGCGGCAGAAGACGCCCAACGAGATCGCCCTCAACATCCTGCTCGCGGGGCTCACGATCATCTTCCTGCTCGCGACGGTCACGCTGCAGCCGTTCGCGATGTTCCGCAACGCCGAGCAACCGGTCGTCATCCTCGTGGCGTTGTTGGTGTGCCTGATCCCGACGACGATCGGCGCGCTGCTCTCGGCCATCGGCATCGCGGGGATGGACCGCTTGGTGCGCCGCAACGTCCTCGCGATGAGCGGCCGGGCAGTGGAGGCCGCCGGTGACTGCGCGACCCTTCTGCTGGACAAGACCGGCACCATCACGTTCGGGAACCGGCAGGCCGACGCGTTCGTCCCGGCCAACGGCGTCAGCGAGGAGGAGCTGGCCGACGTCGCGCAGCTCTCCAGCCTCGCCGACGAGACGCCCGAAGGGCGGTCGATCGTGGTGCTGGCGAAGGAGCGGTACAACATCCGGGAACGCGAGCTCGTGGGCGCCACCCTCGTGGCGTTCACCGCCCAGACGCGGATGAGCGGGGTCGACTTCGCCGACCGGCGGGTGCGCAAGGGCGCCGCCGACGCGGTGCGGCGATGGGTGGAAGACCAGGGCGGCGTGTTCCCGGAGCAGCTCGGCGACGCGGTCGATGCGATCGCTGCGCAGGGAGGAACTCCTCTCGTGGTCGCCGAGGCCGGCGCCGAGGGATCCCCGCCCGCGCCGCGTGCGCTGGGTGTGATCTATCTCAAGGACATCGTGAAGCCGGGCATCGCCGAGCGCTTCGCCGACCTGCGCCGCATGGGCATCCGGACCGTCATGATCACCGGCGACAACCCGCGCACCGCCGGGGTCATCGCCGCGGAGGCGGGTGTCGACGACTTCCTCGCCGAAGCCACCCCGGAGCAGAAGATGGCGCTCATCCGGGAGGAGCAACGGGGCGGCCGCCTCGTCGCGATGACCGGCGACGGCACCAACGACGCTCCCGCGCTGGCGCAGGCCGACGTCGGGGTCGCGATGAACACCGGCACGCAGGCGGCCAAGGAAGCCGGGAACATGGTCGACCTCGACTCCGACCCGACCAAGCTCATCGACATCGTCGAGATCGGCAAGCAGCTCCTGATCACGCGCGGCTCGCTCACGACGTTCTCGATCGCCAATGACGTGGCGAAGTACTTCGCCATCATCCCGGCGATGTTCGCCGGCTTCGCCAGCCTGCACGTGCTGAACGATCTCAACATCATGGACCTGCAGACGCCGCGCTCCGCGATCCTGTCCGCGGTCATCTTCAACGCGTTGATCATCGTGGGGTTGATCCCGCTGGCGTTGCGGGGTGTGAAGTTCGTCCCGGTGGGCGCCGCCCAGCTGCTGCGCCGAAATCTCCTGATCTACGGGCTCGGTGGTGTCATCGCTCCGTTCATCGGCATCAAGTTGATCGACATCATCGTCACGGCGCTGGGGGTCAAGTGATGCGACGACAACTGCTCCCCTCCGTGATCTCCATGGTCATCTTCACGGTGATCCTGGGCATCGGGTTCCCGCTGGTCGTCCTCGGCGTCGGCCAGCTCGCGTTCAAGGACAAAGCCGACGGCTCGATCATCGAGCGCAACGGCAAGGCGGTGGGCTCGTCGCTCATCGGCCAGGCGTTCACCACCAAGAAGGGCGATCCCCTGCCCCGGTACTTCCAGTCCCGCCCGTCGGCCGCGGTCGGCGCCGCGGGCAAGACGGTGGCGGGCTACGACCCGACCCTCAGCAGCGGATCGAACCTCGGTCCCACGAACCCCGCCTTCTTGAAGGAGGTTGCGCAACGCGTCAAGGACTACCGGAAGCTCAACCGTCTCTCGCCGAACACGAAGGTGCCCGTCGACGCGGTGACCGCGTCCGGCTCCGGGCTCGATCCCCACATCTCGATCGCCAACGCCCGACTGCAAGCTCCGCGCGTCGCCGACGAGCGGGGGCTCTCCGTGGCCAAGGTCAACCAGCTCGTCGACGACCACACCACGAGTCGAGCGTTCGGCATCCTCGGCGAGAAGGCGGTCAACGTGCTCGAGCTGAACCTGGCGCTCGATCGGCTCACCGGCCGAGCCTCGTCCGGGTGACTCCGTAGGCTTTCGGCATGGCACGGGGGACACTTCGCATCTACCTCGGGGCCGCGCCCGGCGTGGGCAAGACCTTTGCGATGCTGAACGAGGGAACGCGGCGCGCGAGTCGCGGGACCGACGTCGTGATCGGGTTCGTCGAGACGCATGGTCGACTCAACACCCAGGCGCAGATCGGCGACCTGGAGATCGTCCCCCGTCACACCGTCACCTACCGCGGGACGCAGTTCGAGGAGATGGACGTCGACGCGGTCGTCGCCCGCAAGCCGGAGGTGGCTCTGGTCGACGAGCTCGCGCACACCAACGTGCCTGGTTCGCGCAACGAGAAGCGCTGGCAGGACGTCGAAGAGCTCCTCGCCTCCGGCATCGACGTGATCTCGACGGTGAACGTGCAGCACCTCGAGTCGATGAATGACGTCGTCGAGGAGATCACCGGCATCAAGCAGCGGGAGACCATCCCGGACGCCGTGGTGCGGGCCGCGGATCAGATCGAGATCGTCGACATGACCCCGCAGGCGCTGCGGCGCCGGATGGCGCACGGCAACATCTACCCCGCCGAGAAGGTCGACGCCTCCCTGGCCAACTACTTCCGTGAGGGCAACCTCGGCGCGCTGCGTGAGCTGGCGCTCATGTGGGTCGCCGACCGGGTCGACGAGGCGCTGGAGGCCTACCGCGAGGCCCATGGGATCGCCCGCCCGTGGGAGACGCGGGAGCGCGTGGTCGTCGCGATCACGGGCGCACCCGGCGGTGACGACGTCATCCGCCGCGCCGCCCGCATGGCCGCGCGCACGCGCGGCGAGCTGCTGGGCGTGCACGTGCGACCGTCCGACGGACTGCGCGGACCGTCGGGCGAGGCGCTCGGCGCGCAGCGCACGTTGCTCCAGGAGCTGGGGGGCGAGTACCACGAGCTGGCCAGTGCCGACCCGGCCACGACGCTGGTGCAGTTCGCCCAGAACGAGAACGCGACGCAGATCGTGCTCGGCGCCAGCCGCCAATCGCGGTGGACGCATCTCCTGCGGGGCTCGGTGATCAACAACGTCATCCGCGCGTCGGACACCATCGACGTCCACGTCATCTCGGCGGACGTCGACGACCACGGACGGGCGCCGGACGCGGGCGACGCGCCCCGTCGGCGCCCGAGGGGCGTCGCGGTCTCCCCGCGGCGCCGGCTGCTGGCCTGGAGCTTCGCCATCGTCGTGCCGCCGCTGCTCACCCTCGTCCTCGCGAACGTGCGCGGCACGCTGACCCTCCCCAGCGACCTGCTGATGTTCCTGCTCGTCGTGGTGGTCGTCGCCGCGCTCGGCGGCTTCGTCCCGGCCTTCGTGTGCGCGATCACCGGGTTCCTGCTGGCGAACTGGTTCTTCACGCCGCCCTACTACGAGTTCACGATCTCGGAAGGTGAGAACCTCTTCGCGCTCGTGATCTTCCTGCTCGTCGCGGGCGTGGTGGGCCTGCTCGTCGCGACCGCGTCGCGGCGTACGGCCGAGGCCGCGCAGGCGCGCGCCGAAGCCGAGACGCTCGCCGCGTTGAGCGGCACGCTGTCGGCGTCGGAAGATCCCCTGCCGCAACTGGCCAACCAGCTGCGCCTCGCGTTCGAGGCCGACGGCGTCGCCGTCCTCGGCCATGCCGGTGGCGACGACTGGCAGGTGCTGGCGAGTGCGGGTGACGTGGCCCTCGAGCGGCCCGACGACGCCGACGTGGTGATCCCCCTGCAGGGCGACGACGTGCTGGTCCTGCGGCGCCGGACGTTCGGCGACGACGATCGTGAGGTGCTGCGCGCGTTCGCAGGGCAGGTGGCGATCGCGGTCCAGCAGCGCGAGCTGCGGGCCGACGCCGACCGGGCCGCGGGGCTGGCGGAGGCCAACGAGCTGCGCACCGCCCTCCTGGCGGCCGTGTCGCACGACCTGCGGACGCCCTTGTCGTCGATCAAGGCGTCGGTGAGCAGCCTGCTGCAGCGCGACGTCGACTTCACGCCCGCCGCCACCCGGGAGCTGCTCGAGACCGTCGACGAAGGCGCCGACCGGCTCAACCACCTGATCGGGAACCTCCTCGACATGAGCCGGCTGCAGACCGGCGCGCTCCAGCTGGTGATGCGCGACGTCGGGCTCGACGAGGTGCTGCCGTCTGCGCTGGTGGGCCTCACCCAGGCCGACCGGGTGGAGGTCGACGTCGACGAGATGCTGCCGCGCGTGCGCGCCGACGCCGCGCTGCTCGAGCGCGCGATCGCGAACGTGATCGAGAACGCGATCGCGTGGTCGCCGCCCGAGGTGGCGGTGCGCGTCGAGGCCTGCGTCGCGCAGGAGCGGGTCGACCTCCACGTGGTCGACCGTGGTCCCGGCATCCCGTCGTCGCAGCGCGAGGACGTCTTCCGCCCGTTCCAGCGACTGGGCGACCGCTCCAACGGCAGCGGGGTGGGGCTCGGGCTCGCGGTGGCGCGTGGCTTCGTCGAGGCGATGGGTGGAGAGCTGCTCGTCGAGGACACCCCCGGAGGCGGCGTCACCATGGTCATCAGCTTGCCGGCGGCGACATGACGCGAGTGCTGGTCGTCGACGACGAGCCGCAGATCCTGCGCGCGCTCGGCATCAACCTGCGCGCCCGCGGCTACGACGTCGACCTCGCGCCCGACGGCGAGCACGCGCTCACGCTCGCGGCAGGCCACCATCCCGACGTGGTGGTGCTCGACCTCGGGCTCCCGGGCATCGACGGCGTCGAGGTGATCCGCGGTCTGCGCGGGTGGAGCACGGTGCCGATCGTGGTGCTGTCGGTCCGCGACGGCGAGCGCGACAAGGTCCTCGCTCTCGATGCCGGTGCCGACGACTACGTCACCAAGCCCTTCGGGATGGACGAGCTGCTGGCCCGCCTGCGGGCCGCGCTGCGCCGGGCCACTCCGGCCGAGGAGGAGCCGGTGGTCGAGACCGCCGACTTCACCATCGACCTCGGCGCCAAGCGCGTCCACCGCGGCGGCACCGAGGTGCGGCTCACGCCGACCGAGTGGCACCTGGTGGAGGTCCTGGTGCGGCACCAGGGCAAGCTGGTGTCGCAGCGGCAGCTGCTGCAGGAGGTGTGGGGCCCCGAGTACCACGACGAGACCGCCTACCTGCGCGTGCACATGGCCAACGTCCGCCGCAAGCTCGAGCCCGAGCCGAGCCGGCCGCGCTACTTCTTCACCGAACCCGGGATGGGCTACCGGTTCGAGACCAGCTCGTGAACGCTGACCGCGTACCCGTCCCCTTCGGTGAAGGCCGCCCGGTCCCAGGTGGACCAGCGCGCCCGGAGCGCGAGGCCGGCCGCGGTCGCGGCCGCGTCGTACTCGGCGAGCGGTAGCCGGCCCGACAGCTGGAACCCGGCGACGACGAGCCCGCCGGGCGCGAGCCGGGGTGCCAGGTTGGCGAGTACCGCGCCCTCAGAGCCGCGCGCGACGAAGATCATCACGTTGCCGGCGAGCACCGCGGCCGCGAACGGCCCCGGGGTGAGGTCGGCGGGGAGGGACGCGAGATCGGCCTCCTGCCACGTGAGCGCGGGCGCCTTGGCCCGGGCACGTTCGAGCAGCGTGGGGTCGACATCGAGTCCCACGGTGTCGTAGCCGCGGCGGTCGAGCTCGATCGCCACCCGCCCGGTGCCGCAGCCGGCGTCGAGCACCCGCGCCGGCGGGCCGCCGAGGAGGGCGTCGACCAATGCCGCCTCGCCGTGCACGTCCTGGCCCGAGGCGGCCAGGACTTTCCACTGCTCGTCGTAGCGCTCGGCCGGCATCGGGACCCGGCGGTGGTCGTCGTCCACCCGCCGATTCCAGCACGCCGGTCCCGGGGCGCGGGCGATGACCCGGTGGCCTCGGTCACACCGCCACCTCGCCGCGAACGAATTCGTCAACTCGCCGGGACCGCGCGCCGTAGAAGACACGAGCGGCAGCCTGCGGAAGGGGGCCGCACCCGGGCAGAGGGGTCACCATGGAACAGAGCGTCTTCTCCTGCTCCATCGCCCGACACGAGGGTGTCGTCGACATCGAGGTGATCGGCCGGATCGACCGGTCGTCGGCGGGCCAGTTCCGGAACCAGCTGCTGACCCTGGCCAAGGAGCACCCGGGGTCGATCGCCATCCACATGGACCGCCTCGCGCTCATCGACTCGTCGTGCGTCGCGGTGCTGGTCGAGGCGTGGCGCTTCATGCAGGAGCACGACATCCAACTGACGGTGAAGTCGCCGGCGGCGTCGATCCGCCAGGTGTTCGACGTCGGCGAGCACGGCCAGCTCCTCACCCTGCGCCGCTGACCCGATCCGGAAACGTCCGGCGTACCGCCGCCGAAGAGGAACTCGCGGGCCGCTCGGGACGACCATTGCACGAGATCGTCCGATGGGGAGGGGTCAGTCCGATGAGCATCCGTCCGGTCCAGTCGTTGCTCGTCCTGGTGCTCGTGGCGACGGGGATCGTCGCCGCCGCTGTGCCTGTGGGGGCGCACGTCACCGTGGTGCCGGACACCGCGCCGAAGGGTGGGTTCGAGATCCTCGGGTTCTCGGTCCCGAACGAAGAGCCGGCCGCCAACACCGTGAAGGTCGAGGTCGACCTGCCGACGAAGTCGCCGATCCCGTCGGTCAGCGTGAAGCCGATGCCCGGCTGGACCATCGCGGTCGACAGGACGAAATTGGCCAAGCCGGTGACCACCGACGACGGGCAGGTCACGGAGGCGGTGAGCAGGATCACCTGGACCGCCACCGGCAATGGGCTCGCGCCGGGCCAGTTCGACCTCTTCACCATCTCGGCCGGGCCGCTGCCGACCAACACCGGCAAGCTCACGTTCAAGGCGATCCAGACCTACAGCGACGGCACCACGGTCAGCTGGATCCAGGCGACGGTGAAGGGCGCACCGGAGCCGGAGCACCCGGCGCCGGTCCTGACCCTCACCAAGGCGTCGAGCGGCCACCACTGAGTCGACCCCGCAGCAGCGGGCCCGGTGTGCTGAGATTCGGCGGATGAGCGACCACCCGCTGCCCCTGTCCGGACTCCGCGTCGTCGACTGCACCGTCGACCGCGGCGAGCTCGCCAGCCGACTCCTCGGGGACCTCGGCGCCGAGGTCGTCAAGGTGGAGCCGCCGGGCGGGTCGCCGGCGCGCGGGACCGCGCCGGTCCGGCGGGGCGTGTCGTTGGCGTTCGCGGTCCGCAACGCCGGGAAGCGCGGCGTCGTGCTCGACCTGGCCCACGGGGCCGACGTCGAGCGGTTCCACGAGCTCCTCGACCACGCCGACGTGCTCGTCACCTCCGCGGTGGAGCCGGCGCCGGGCCTCGACGCCCGCGACCTGGCCGTCCGCCACCCGCACCTCGTGGTCGGTGCGCTGCTCCCGTT
Organism: Acidimicrobiia bacterium; assembly: GCA_036271015.1. Taxonomy (GTDB): domain Bacteria; phylum Actinomycetota; class Acidimicrobiia; order IMCC26256; family DASPTH01; genus DASUAS01. Next base: position 24,021 of record DATBBL010000117.1, on the reverse strand, counting down.
CGGCCTCGACGGTCCGTATGCCGACTGGGCCGCCACCGACGCGACCCTCGCCGCGAGCGGTGGCTTCGCGTTCAAGGCCGGCATCCCCGAGGACTCGCCGCTGCTGCCGCCGGGGCACCTGGTCGACGATGCGGCCTCGATCACCGGCGCGTTCGGCCTGCTGTGCGCGCTGTACCAGCGTGAGGCGACCGGCGCGGGCCAGTTCGTCGAGGTGTCGGTGAACGAGGCCATCGCCCAGATCTGCGACTGGTCGTTGCCCAACGCGATGGCGCGGATCGAGGCCGGGTTCCCGGCCGGGGAGGTCCGGAACGGCAACGGGCCCATCTACCCGATCTTCGCCTGCAAGGGCGGCTACGTACGGCTCATCATCCTCAGCGTCCGCCAGTGGCACGCCATGCGCGAGTGGCTCGGCGAGCCCGAGTTCCTCCAGGACCCTGCCCTCGACGGGTTCGTCGCCCGTCGGGAGATCGCCGAGCACGTCCTGAACCCGCTCTTCGTGTCGCACTTCGCCGACCTCAGCATGGAGGAGGTGTCGCTGGAGGCACAGAAGCGTGGCATCGTCTGCACGCCGGCGCTCACCCCGGCCGACATCCTCACCAACGAGCACTTCGAGTCGCGCCGTACGTTCGTCGACCTCGAGGTGGCACCGGGCGTCAGCGCACCGCTCGCGTCGGGGTACTTCGAGATCGACGGCGAGCGCGCCGGCCCGGCGACGGCGCCCCCGGCGGTGGGCGAGCACACCGACGCGGTGTTCGCATCGCTGGGCGACGCCCGCCCCGCGCCCACGGGGGACGTCGCCGCCGGCCTGCCGCTCGCCGGCCTGCGGGTGATGGACTTCGGGCACGGCGCGGTCGGCGTGGAGGTGGGCCGCCGCTTCGCCGAGTACGGCGCCGAGGTCATGAAGATCGAGTCGCGCACCTACACCGACTTCATGCGCCTGCAGCTGGGCGGGGAGACGAACCCCTCGTTCGCGTCGTCGAGCCGCTCCAAGCTCGGGTTCGGCGTGAACGCCAAGACCGACGACGGGCGCGCCCTCATCCACCGGCTGGCCGCAGTGTCCGATCTCGTCGTCGAGAACAACTCGACCGGCACCATGGACAAGCTCGGCATCGGGTTCGACGCCCTGCAGGCGGTCAACCCGGGGCTCGTGATGGTGTCGAGCCAGCTGATGGGGTCGCACGGCGCCTGGTCGTGGTGGCGGGGCTACGGCCCGAGCACGCAACCGCCCGGTGGTCTCGTGCACCTCTGGAACTACGCCGACCGCGACGAGCCCGCGGGCTCGATGTCGATCTATCCCGACCATGTCGCCGGGTGTCTGGGCGCGGTGGCGTCGCTGGCCGCGCTCGTGGGCCGTGCGCGCGACGTGAACGCGGGCGTCCACGTCGAGGTCGCGCAGGTGGAGACGGTCACCGGCATGCTCGGCGACCTGATCGCGGCCGAGGGGGTCGAGCCGGGCTCGGTGGTCCCGATGGGGAACCGCAGCGAGGTCGGGGCGCCCTGGGGGCTCTACCGGTGCGCGGGGGAGGAAGAGTGGCTGGCCATCACGTGCCGCGACGACGCCGACTGGCAGGGGCTGGTCGCGGCCATGGGCTCGCCGACGTGGGCGACCGACGCCGCCTACGCCGGCGTGGAGGGTCGGCGCACCGGGGCCGACGAGATCGACGCCCGCATCGGCGAGTGGACCGCGGCGCAATCGAAGGACGCGGTGGCGCGCGCGTGCCAGGCGCAGGGTGTGCCCGCGGCGCCGATGCTGACCGGTGTGGAGATGACGACCGACGCGCAGTACGTCGCGCGCGGGTTCGCGGTGCAGATCGACCAGCCCGGCGTCGGGCCGTTGGTGCTCGACGGCGCCGCGTTCCGAGGCGCGCGGATGGCGGGCCCCGACATCAGGCGCGCCCCCGATCTCGGTGAGCACACGCGCCAGATCGCGCGCGAGCAGTTGGGGCTCGACGACGACGAGATCGACCGGCTCCTCGCCGCGGGCGTGTTGGAGACGACGCCGCCGGTGGGGTGAGCGCGACGATCCCGTCGCGACATCGCGCCACGGAGTCAGGTAGGGTGCTGTCGACTGGTCTCCAGGAGGACGTGTGGCGGAGGACTTCGAGGCCGCAACCGATGGTGGGGGCGGGGGTCGGGTGAGCGCCGCCGGCGCACGCGCCGTGATGTCGTGTTCCACGGCGTCGACCGCCACCGCCCAGTCCCCCGGTTGACCACGGCGGCGCGATGCTGCTGTCGGCCGCGATCATCGTCAAGGACGACGCCGAACATCTCGACGCGTGCCTGACGTCGCTGCGCGGCTTCGTCGACCAGGTCGTCGTGGTGGACACCGGGTCGTCGGACGGCTCGATCGCGGTCGCCGAGCAGCACGGCGCCCTGTTCACCTGCGAGCCCTGGCATGACGACCTCGCCGCCCCGCGCAACCGCGCGCTCGACCTCGCCGCCGGCACGTGGATCCTCTCGCTCGACGCCGACGAGCGCGTCCGCGGCGATCAGGATGCCGTCCGGGCGCGCCTGAGGGACGACGACGGATCGGTAGGTTTCCGCGTCCGCTGCGCGCCGCGCGTCGGCTGGACCCCGGTCCGCGAGCACCGCCTGTGGCGCAATCGCGTCGACATCCGGTTCGCGGGCCACGTCCACGAGACGGTGGTGCCGGCGATCGACGCCGCCGCCGCGGCCGGCGGCCTCCGCGTTGATCCGCTCGACGCGGTGACCATCCACCGCCTCGGCGACGACCGGGACCACCCGGCGACCCGGGGGCGGCTCGAGCGGATGCTGTCGACCGAGCTCGTCCGCCGGCCCGACCGGGCCCGGGTCTACGACGATCTCGCGCTCCTCTACGAGGCCGCCGGCGACAGCGAGCGTGCGGTCGAGACCTGGAAGCGCGGCGTCGCCGTCGCCCGCGTGCGCAACTTCTCCGATCCCGACGACCGCCTCCTCCACCTCGACCTCGTCAACCACCTTCTCGCCCGCGAGCTGATCGATGTCGACCTCGAGGCCCTGGTCGAGGAGGCGCGCGCGGCGTACGTGCGTACGCCGACCCTCGAGCTGGCGGCGGCGCGCCTCGCGTTCGCGACCGGGCGACCACGCGACGCGCTGGAACCGCTCGAATGGCTGGTGGGTCTCGACGACGACGAGATCGTCGCCACCGGTGCCTCGTACGACGAGCGGGTGTTCGGCGAGTGGTCGTGGGGCCTGATCGGGCTGTGCCGCTTCGCGCTCGGCGACGACGAGGCCGCCGCCGACGCGTTCCGCCGCGCCGAGCGGTACGCCCCCGGCGACGCTTCCTACGTGGTCCGCCGCCGGTTGGCGGAGGCGCGCGCGGGCTCCTCGGCCTGACGCTCAGCCCGCGGTGATGCCGCGATCCACTGAGAGGATCGCGCCGTGGATGCTGCGGCCTTCGTCCGACGCGACGAGCGCGAACATCGCCGCGATGTCGTCGGAGGAGCCCATGGCGCGGAAGCCCGTGTAGCGGGCCATCAACTCGAAGTCGACGTCGCTCGGCATCTGGAAGTTGCGACTCAACGACGTGTCGACCCCACCCGGCGCGATCGCGTTCACGCGCAGGGGCGTCTTGGCGTACTCCATGGCCAGCGCCTTGGTGAGCTGGACGATCGCCCCCTTCGTCATGCAGTAGGCGACGGTGTAGGCCTGACCCATGAGCCCCGCGTTCGACGCGATGTTGACGATGTTGCCCTCGGTCTCGAGCAGGTGGGGGATCGCCGCCTGCGCAAGGAAGAAGCACGCGTCGACGTTCACGCCCATCATCTGGCGGTAGGCGCGCTCCTCCACCTCGGGGAAGTGCTCGGCGCGTGCGATCCCGGCGATGTTGCCGAGCACATCGAGCTTGCCGAGCTGGTCGACGGCCGCGGCGACCGTCGCCACGCACTCGTCACGGCTGCTGATGTCGCCGGTGCGCGTCGCCAACGTGGCGCCGGCATCGGCTACCAGCTTGGCCGTCTCCGACAGCGCGTCGCCGTTGAGGTCGTGGGCCAGCACCCGCGCGCCCTCGCCCGTCAGCCGGAGGGCGACCGCCCGTCCGATGCCCGAGCCCGCGCCGGTGACGAGCGCAGCCTTCCCCTCGAAGCGTGCCTGATCACTCATGTGAACGTCCCCCTCGGATGCGTGTGCGCCGGTCGACTCGCAGGGACCGTAACACCGCCGTACGGTATCGCCGTCTGCCCGTCCCGAGAGAGGTGCGCACCGCGCATGGAGTCGTGCACGCACGAGACCGCGAGCGGAGCGGCGCGGTGAGCGGCCCGCTGACCGGCATCACGGTGGTGGAGCTGGCAGGGCTCGGCGCCCTGCCGTTCGGCACCCTGAAGCTCGCCGACATGGGCGCCGATGTCATCCGGGTCGACCGGGCGGCAGACGTGCCCGCGACTGCGCCCGACCCGCCCCGGCCGTTCTCGGAGTGGGATCGGGGTCGGCGCTCCATCGGCGTCGACCTCAAGCACCCGGACGGCGTCGAGGTCGTGCTCCGACTGGCCGAGCACGCCGACGCGCTCGTGGAGTCGTTCCGGCCCGGCGTGGCCGAGCGGCTGGGGGTGGGGCCGGAGCCGGCCATGGCGCGCAACCCGCGACTCGTCTACGGCCGGCTGACCGGGTGGGGCCAGGACGGACCGCTGGCGCAGAGCGCCGGGCACTCGCTCAACTACGAGTCGATCACCGGCGCGATCGGCTCGGTGAGCGTGCCGCACGGGCCGCCGGTGCCGATTCTCCAGCTGCTCGGTGACTTCGCCGGGGGTGGCCTCCACCTCGCGTACGGCGTGGTGTGCGCGTTGCTCGAGGCCCAGCGGTCGGGACGGGGACAGGTCATCGACGCGGCGATGGTCGACGGCGTGGCGTCGATCGTCTCGGTCTTCTACGGCATGGCCCGGTCGGGGATGCACAGCGACGACATCGGCACCAACCTGTTCGACGGCGGCGCGCCCTTCTACTCGGTCTACGAGACCGCCGACGGGAAGTACGTGAGCCTGGCGCCGATCGAGCCGCACTTCTACGCGCAGCTGCTCGAGCAGCTCGGGATCGACGCCGCGGGACTGCCGGACCAGTACGACCGGTCGCAGTGGCCGGCGGTGAAGGCGCAGTTCGCGGCCGCGGTGCGCAAGCAGACGCGCGCGCAATGGGAGGCGCAGCTCGCGGGCACCGACGTGTGCTTCGCTCCCGTGTACCGCTTCGGCGAGGCGCACGAGCATCCGCACAACGTGGCCCGCGAGGTGTTCGTGCCCACACCGGACGGCGGTCGTCAGGTCGCCCCGGCGCCGCGCTTCAGCCGCACCCGCGCCGAGCCGGGCAGCTCATACGCCTACCCGGGCGCCGACACCGACGCGGTGCTCGGCGAGGTCGGCTACTCGGCCGACGAGATCGCGCGCCTCCGCGACACGCGGGCGGTTCAGTAGCCGCGGAACTTCGGCGGGCGCTTCTCGAGGTAGCTGTTCACGCCCTCGTCGCTGTCGAGGCTCTGCGCCATCACGTCGACGATCCACGCCTCTTCCTGCGCCATCGTCGCCCGGTCGACGTCGAGCGACCGGTTCAGCAGGAACTTGTTCACCGAGTGGGCGCGCGTCGGACCGTCGGCCAGGCGGCGGGCGAGGCCGGCGACGGTGGCGTCGAGCTCATCGGCGGGCACCACGCGGGTCACGAGCCCGATCTCGTGGGCGCGCGCCGCGGGGATGTCCTCGGCGAGGAGCACGAGCTCCTTGGCGCGCTGCAGTCCCACCAGTCGCGGGAGGAGCCAGGTGCCGAGGCCGTCGGCGGCGAGGGCGCGGCGGGCGAACACCTCGATGAACTTGGCGTCCTCGGACGCGATCACGAGATCGCACGCGAACGCGAGGTGCGCGCCGATGCCGGCGGCGGTGCCCTGCACCTTGGCGACCACCGGGACCTCGCAGTCGAGGATGGCGTTGACGGTCCGGATCGCGCCGCGCAGCATCATCCGGCGGCGCTCACCGATGACGCGCTCGGGCGCGTCGGCCGGCCGCTCCGATTCGATCGCGGGCGCACCACCGCTCAGGTCGGCGCCGGTGCAGAAGAAGCGGCCGGTCGCCTGGAGCACGACGCAACGGATGCCGAGGTCCTCGTCGGCGCGGGCGAACCACTCGCCCATCTTCACGCGCTGCTCGCTGGTGAGTGAGTTGCCGGCCTGGGGCCGGTCGATGGTGATGGTGCCGATGCCGTCGGCGACCTCGAAGCGGACGCCGTCGTAGTCCTCGGAAAAGCTCACGCGTGCTCCTGGTCGACCGCCCCGGGGGCTCCGGGCGGGCGCATTGTATATTCCATACTCCTGTGACCCAGACGACGACGGGGACCATCACCGACGAGGCCATCGCACGGCTGCGCGCCCGGATCGGCGTACCCGAACCGTGGACGCGCCGTCCGCACTACTACCGACCCAACACCGACACGTTCCGCATCGTGGCCGAGGCCTACGGCGACGACAACCCGCTCTACTGCGACCCCGAGTACGCCACCGGCTCGGTGTGGGGCGGCCCGATCGCGCCGCCCCCGCTGGTGGGCGGGGACTCGCTCATCGGCGAGGACGAGGTCACCGCGGTGCCCGAGGACAAGCGTGAGTTGATGAAGGGTGACCCGTTGCGCGGGGTGCACGCCTTCTACTCGGCCAGCGCGCGCGAGTGGTGGGCGCCCCTGCGAGCCGACCACCGCATCTGGCGCCGCAACGCGCTGGTGGCGGTGCTCGACAAGCCGAGCGAGTTCGCCGATCGGGCGGTGCACGAGTGGTCGGCCAACGTCTTCCGCGACGACGACGGCACGATGCTGTCGGGGCAGTACCGGCTGATGATCCGCACCGAGCGCAGCAAGGCGCGGGAGAAGAAGAAGTACGACACCATCGAGCCGGCGCACTACACCGACGACGAGATCGCGGCCATCGAAGCCGAGTACGCCGCGGGACGCCGCCGCGGCGCCCAGCCACGGTACTGGGACGACGTAGAGGAGGGCGACACTGTCGGCCCGATGGTGAAGGGACCGCTCACCGTCACCGACATGGTGTGCTGGCACGTGGGCATGGGCATGGGCCTCTACGACGTGAAGCCACTCGCCCTGGGTGCCGCGAACCGTCGCCGCATCCCGCGGTTCTTCCACCGCGACGACCAGAACGTCCCCGACGTGATGCAGCGCGTGCACTGGGATCCGGAATGGGCCCGCCGGGCGGGGAACCCGACCACCTACGACTACGGCCGCATGCGCGAGACCTGGCTCATCCACCTGTGCACCGACTGGATGGGTGACGACGCGTGGCTGTGGAAGCTGGAGTGCGAGTTCCGGGGCTTCAACTACGTCGGCGATACCCACCACCTCACCGGCACGATCGTGCGCAAGTACCTGGCCGACGGCGACCGCCCCGCGGTCGACCTCGAGCTCGCCGCCACCAACCAACGCGGCGCGGTCACCACCCCCGGCACCGCGACCGTCCTGCTGCCCAGCCAGGAGCACGGCCCGGTGCGCCTCCCCGACGCGCCCGGCGGCGCGCGCGACCTCGAGACCGCGCTCGTCGCCGTCGGCGAGGCGTTCTCACGCCGATGAGCGACTACGAGTCGGCACCGGGTCTCGACGTCTCGCTCGACTCCGGGGTGTTGACGCTGCGGTTGTCGCGTCCCGACAAGCGCAACGCGATGGACGACCCGATGATGTACGGGCTCATCGACGCGGTCGACCGCGCCGGTCGCGACGAGTCGGTGCGCGCCATCCTCCTGGCCAGTGCGGGCGAGCACTTCTGCTCCGGCTTCGACATCGTGGCCCGCAACCAGGAGGGCGGGAAGCCGCGGGTCGGCAGCATCCAGCGCCGCCTGCCGGCGCAGGCCCACCGGCTGATCCCGCTCCTCTGCACCACCCAGGTCCCGGTGGTCTGCGCGGTCCGCGGCTGGGCGGCCGGGATCGGCCTCAACCTGGCGCTGGCGGCCGACTTCACCGTCGCCGCCATCGACGCCCGCTTCTGGGCCCCGTTCGCCGAGCGGGGCTTCACCCCCGACAGCGGCGCCACCTGGCTCCTCCCGCGCCGCGTCGGCGAGATGCGGGCGCGGGAGATGATCCTGCTCGGGCGCGTGGTACACGGTGCGGAGGCCGCCGACTGGCAGATGGTCCACCGCGCGGTGCCGGCGCACGAGGTCGACGCGGTCGCGGGCGAGCTCGCCACCACCCTCGCGGGTGGCGCGACCGTCGCCGTGGGTCTGGCCAAGTGGCTCCTCCACACCGCCGCGACCACCGCGCTCGACGACCAGCTCCGCAACGAGGCGTTCGCCATGGAGCTGTCTTCTCGCAGCGAGGACTTCCGCGAGGGCCTCAAGGCGTTCCAGGAGAAGCGGGCACCGGAGTACGGGGGGCGCTGAGGTGTACGAACGGCTCCTCGTCGAGCGCCGGGGCCCGGTCGGGTGGCTGGTGTTCGACCGGCCCGAGGTGGGCAACGCTCTCGATGCCCGGATGATGAGCGAGCTCGAGGAGGCCTGGCGCGAGCTCGACGACGACCCCGCGGTCCGTGTCATCGTGAACGCGGGAGAGGGCAAGAACTTCCAGACCGGGCTCGACGTCGCGGCGCTCGGCCGCGACAAGGCGGCGATGACCGAGCAGTCGCGCCGCACCCGCGACGCCGAGCTGCGCTTCACCGCCTGGCAAAACCAGGTCTGGACGCCGGTCATCGCCGCGGTCCACGGGAGCTGCGCGGGCGGCGGCCTCCACTTCGTCGCCGACGCCGACATCGTGATCGCGGCGAGTGACGCCGCCTTCTTCGACACCCACGTGTCGCTCGGGCAGGCGATGTCGTACGAGGGTGTCGGCCTGTCGCACAAGATGGCCTTCGAGCCCATCATGCGCATGGCGCTGGTCGGGCGGTACGAGCGCATGCCCGCGGCGCGCGCGTTGCAGCTGGGCATGGTGTCGCAGATCGTCGACCCGCCCGGGCGGCTGCGCGAGGAGGCGCAGGCGCTGGCGGAGAAGGTCGCCCGGAACTCGCCAGCGGCGATGCGGGCCACGAAGCGGGCGCTGTGGGGCGCGCTGGAGCACGGCCTCACCGACGCGTGCCGCGCCGGCGCCCAGGAGCTGGTCGGGATGTGGGGCCACCCCGACCAGGAGGAAGGGCCGCTGGCGTTCGCCGAGCGGCGCGAGGCCCGCTGGTCTGTGACTGGAGGCGAGGACACGTGACGCTGTCGACGTACGACACGCTCAAGCTCGAGCGGCAGGGCCCGGTCGGGTGGTTGATCAACAACCGGCCCGAGCGCCTGAACGCGATGAGCAGCCACATGCGCGACGAGTTCGCCGACGCGTGGCTGGAGCTGGACGCCGACCCCGCGGTCAAGGTGATCGTGCACACCGGTGAGGGCCGCGCCTTCCAGACCGGCGTCGACGTCGAGGAGATCGCCAGCGACGGCGTCGGCATGGAGCGCTACCGCGAGTCGGTCGAGAACTGGGACCTGCACTTCACCGCGTGGCAACAGGGGGTCGACAAGCCGGTCATCACCGCGGTCAACGGGATCTGCGCCGGCGGGGCCTTCCACTGGGTGGCCGAGGCCGACATCGTGATCGCGGCGAGTGACGCCACCTTCTTCGATCCCCACGTGTCCGTCGGGCAGGTGGTCGCGGTCGAGGCGATCGCCCTGCTGCGCAAGATGCCGTTCGAGGCGGTCATGCGCATGGCGCTGGTGGGGCGGTACGAGCGCATGTCGGCCGAACGGGCGTACGAGCTGGGGATGATCTCCCAGATCGTCGACCCGCCCGAGCGGCTGCGGGAGGAGGCGCAGGCGCTGGCGGAGAAGGTCGCCCGGAACTCGCCGGCGGCCATGCGGGCGACGAAGCGGGCGTTGTGGGGCGCCCTCGAACACGGGCTCACCGACGCGTGCAAGGCGGGGGCGCAGGAGCTGGTGTCGATGTGGGGCCACCCCGACCAGACCGAGGGCCCGCTCGCGTTCGCGGAGAAGCGCGACCCGCAGTGGTTGGAGCTGGAGAGCTCGTGAGCCGACGGTGAGCCTCGCCGAGGTCCTCGACCCACGCGAGGGCGACGAGACGACCGTCGCCATCTACACCGCGACCGAGGAGATCACCCGCGCCCAGCTGCGCGCGCAGGCCGAAGCACTGGCCGCGGTGCTGCGCGACGGCGGGCTGCGCACCGGCCAGGCCGTCGGGGTGATGCTGCCGAACGGGCCCGACATCGTCGCCGCGCTGTTCGGGGTGTGGTTCGCGGGCGGCGTGTACGTGCCGCTCAACCCGCGCCTCTCGGCCGGCGAGCTCGAGCACGTGATCGCGGAGGACCGGCCGGCGGCGATCGTCACCCGTCCCGGCGACGCCGCCCGCGTGACCGGCGTGCCGGTCGTGCTCGCGCCCGGGCACGGCACGTGGGCAGTGACCGGTCCGCTCGATGCCGATGCCCCCGCGTCGCCGCCGGGCGTGGCCGCGATCTCGTTCACGTCGGGCACGACGGGGAGACCCAAGCCGGTGCCACTCCTGCACGACAACGTGCTCGGGTTGATGGACGGCGTGCTGTCGAAGCTGCGGGGTGGCGGCTCGGGTGACGACGCGCCGAAGCCGGCACCGATGCCCAACCTGATCCCCACCTCGCTCTCGCTCTGGGCGGGGATCTACAACGTGATCTTCGGCTTCCGGGCCGGCGCCGCGGTCATCATCATGGAGCGCTTCGACACGCGCGCGTTCGCCGACTTCGTGACGCGGTTCCAGCTCCGGTCGACGGTGCTGCCCCCGGCGGCCATGACCATGCTCGCCGACGACGAGTCGATCACCGCGCTGGCGCCGCTCAAATACGTGCGCAGCATCACCGCGCCGCTCTCACCGCTGCAGGCGCGCCGGTTCCGCGACCGCTTCGGGGTGATGGTGCTCAACGGTTGGGGTCAGACCGAGATCGGCGGCGAGATCGTCGGCTGGAGCGCACAGGACGCCAGGGACTTCGGCGACACGCACCTCGGCGCGGTGGGCCGCCCGCACGAGAACGTGCGGCTGCGCATCAGCGACACCGGGGAGATCCTGGTGCAGACACCGATGATCGACGAGCGCGGCGCAGCCGGCGACCACATGGACGGCCGCCTGGTCGACGGGTGGTTCCACACCGGCGACCTCGGTCGGGTCGACCCCGAGGGGTTCCTGTGGATCGAAGGTCGGGTTTCGGACATGATCAACCGCGGCGGCCTCAAGGTCTTCCCCGAGGAGGTCGCCGAGGTCGTCCGCCTGTCGCCCGAGGTCGCCGAGTGCGCGGTCGCGGGCATCCCGGACGACCGTCTCGGTGAGGTGCCGTGGGCGTTCGTCGTGCCGCGTGAGGGCACCGTGATCGACACCGATGCCCTCGCCGATCTCTGCCGGGCGCACCTCGCGCCGTACAAGGTGCCGGTCCGGTTCGAGCCCATCGACGCGCTGCCGCGCAACGAGGTCGGGAAGGTGCTCCTGCGCGAGCTGGTCGCGCTGGGGTCCCGGGGGTGACCACCTGGTCGGATCCCGGCAAGGTCGGGGAGTACGTGGAACGGATCGCCACCGTGCCCCAGCGGCTGGCCGGCGAGGCGGTGCTGGCGGAGATCCTGCCCCGCGCGCCGCGCCGCGCGCTCGACCTGGGCTGCGGCGACGGGCGGCTGATCCGCCTGCTGTTGGATGCCCGGCCGGACGTCGAGGTCGTCGTGGGCCTCGACCTGTCGCCGCCGATGCTCCGGCGCGCCCGGGACCGGTTCGCGGGCGACGACCGGGTGATGCTGCGGCGGCATGACCTGCTCGATCCGCTCGCCGGTCTCGGTGGCTTCGACCTGGTCACCAGCGGCTTCGCCATCCACCACGTGCCCGACGCCCGGAAGCAGGCGATCTTCGCCGAGGTCGTGGGGCTCCTGCACCCCGGCGGCACGTTCGCCAACCTCGAGGTGGTGGCGTCGCCCACGCCCGAGCTCCAGGCCGCGTTCGAGGCGGCCATCGGTCGGCCCGGCGGCGATCCCGAGGACCGCCTCGCCCCCGTCGAGGACCAGCTCACGTGGATGCGGGCGGCCGGGCTGGAACAGGTCGACTGCGTGTGGAAGTGGCGGGGCTTCGCCCTGATGGTCGGGCAGGCGCCGCGGACCTGAGCCGTGCGAGACTGCGCCGCATGATCCGACTGAGCGTGTACTACCCGACGACCGAAGGCGCGGCCTTCGATCACGACTACTACCGCGACCAGCACGTGCCGCTCGCCGCGAAGACGTGGGGCATCGACACCTACGAGATCGACAAGGGCGTCGACGGTCCGTACGTGGCTGCGGTGCACTTCACCTTCGAGTCGGCCGAGGCGATGCAGTCGGCGATGAGCTCGGAGGGGACGGGCGCGATCATGGCCGACATGGCGAACTACACGACCATCACGCCGGTCCTGCAGACCAGCGAGATCGTCGGCTGACGCGATTCTGCGGCTCCGGTGCGCGCGAGGAGCGGGCACCGGCGAATGACCGTACGCTGCCGCGATGACCGACGTGTCGCACCGCTTGCAGGGTCGAGTGGCATTGGTGACCGGGGCCGGCAACGGCATCGGGCAGGCGTGCGCCGAGGCGCTCGGTCGGCACGCGGCGGCCGTGGTGGTGAACGACCTCGGCACCGACGAGTACGCCGGCGGCGCCAGCTCGGAGGCGGCCGACTCGACCGTGGCCGCCATCCGTGACGCGGGCGGGACCGCCACCGCCAACTACGACTCGGTCGCCACTCCCGAGGGGTGCGCGCGGGCGGTGCAGACCGCGGTCGACGAGTACGGGAAGCTCGACATCGTGGTCGGCTGCGCGGGCGCGATCATCGACGGCACCCTGGCGGCCGACGACGACACCTATCTCCGATTCATGTCGTTGTTCCTCCACCAGAAGTTCTGGCTGGCGCGTGCTGCGCTGCCCGCCATGGCCGAGCGCGGGTGGGGACGACTCGTCACCACCACCTCGCACGGCGCCACCGGCCTGCTGGGCCAACCGATCTTCGCCGCCGCGATGGGCGGTGTGATCTCCATGACCCGTGCCATCGCGTTCGAGTACGCGGCGGCGGGCGTCACCGCCAACTGCCTCTCGCCCGGCGGAGCGACGCGACTCCACGCGGTCACGCGTCCGATGTTCGAGCAGCTGCGGGCCGACGACCTCATCAGCGACGCGGACTGGGAGTCGTACGTCAACACGCCGCCGCCCGAGTACGTCGCACCGATCGTGGCCTGGCTGTGCACCGACGCCGCCGACGGTGTGACCGGGCACGTCTTCCACGCGTCGGGCGGCGCGGTCGGCGCCTGGAACCGCTACAAGGTCGAGCGCACCATCTACCGGGGTGATCACCGCACCAACCCGCCGTGGAGCCTCGAGGAGCTCGACGAGCAGGTTCCGAAAGCGCTGCTCGCCGACCCCTGAGCCCGTCGCCGAACTCTCATCTGCGCTCGGTACCGTCGCCCCGTGCGCGCCGCGGCCGCTACCGTCCTGTTCGCGATCGGTGTCGCGATGCTGCCCGGCGCGCACGCTGCCTCCGCCGCCGCGGCGAGCTGCGCCGACGGCGCGGTCGCGGGCGTGCCCGTGCCCGACGGCGATCCGGCCGTCACGCGCGTCGACTTCACGTTCGCGCATCGCGTCGCCGGGCGCTGTCGCGTGCTGGTGACCCAGGTGCGGTCGCCGACCGGCACCGGTGGGACGTTGCCGCTGATCCTCGCCATCCACGGGGCCGACGGTGATCCGAGCCGGTTGGCACCGCTGCTCGACGTGTGGACGAAAGCGGGTTACGTCGTCGCCGCGCCGACGTTCCTCAAGACCAAGAAGGGGGCGAACGGCAAGGCGCTGGCCAGCGAGGTCGCGCAACAGGCCGCCGATGCCGGCTTCGTGCTCGACGACCTGCTCGACCGCGCGCCGGCGCTGCGCGTCGACCCGACCGAGGTCGGCGTCGCCGGCATGTCGCTCGGTGGGATGACGGTCTACGGCCTCATCTCGCACCCGTGCTGCGAGGACGCGCGCATCGGGGCCGCGATCGTGATGGCGGGCGTGCACGACAACTTCCCCGGCGGGCGCTACGTCCACCAGAAGGTGCCGGTGCTGCTGATCCAGGGTGACGCCGACATCGGGTACCACCACAGCCGTGACGCGTATCCGCAGCTCGCCCCGCCCAAGTGGTTCATCACCCTGCACGGCGAGGGGCACTCTCCGCCGTTCGAGGTCCCGCGCGGCCCGGTCGCGGGCGTGGTCGACGTGACGACCACCCTCTTCTGGAAGCGCTACCTCGGCCATGACACGGTCGCGGCGCGGGAGCTGGCCGGCGTCGTCGCCGCCACGAAGGGCAAGGCGACCCTGCAGCGCGACCTCAACGCGAAGTGAGCGCGCGACCCCGCTCGCGCAGCTCGAACTTCAAGACCTTTCCACTGGCGTTCAACGGCAGCGCGTCGACCACCTCGAGGTGGCGCGGCACCTTGAAATTCGCAATGTGCTCTCGCGCCCACGCCAGGACCTCGTCGGGGTCGACGGTGTGGCCGGCCGTCGGCACCACGAAGGCCATGCCCACCTCACCCATCCGGGCGTCCGGCACGCCGACGATCGCGACCTGGGCGAGATCGGGGTGGTCCAGCATCAGGCCCTCGATCTCGGCCGGGTATGCGTTGAACCCGCCGACGATGAACATGTCCTTGATGCGGTCGGTGATGGTGACGTTGTTCGCCGCGTCGACGTAGCCCACGTCGCCGGTGTGCAACCAGCCGTCGGCGTCGATGGTCTCGGCCGTCGCCTCGGGGTTGTCGAAGTAGCCGATCATCACCTGGAAGCCGCGGGCGACGATCTCACCCTGCTCGCCGGTCGGGACCTCGTTGCCGTCGGCGTCGACGATCTTCATCTCGACGCCGGGAATCGGGCGGCCCGACGTGTGGGCGATGATCTCGGGGTCGTCGTCGTGGCGGCACATGCTCACGATGCCGGTGGTCTCGGTGAGGCCGTAGCCGGTCACCACGCTCTCGAGACCCAGTTGCTCGCGCATCTGCACCACCAGCTCGACCGGCACGACCGCGGCGCCGGTGACCGCCAGCCGGAGCGACGAGAAGTCGTACTGCGAGATGTCGGCGTTGAGGATGGTCTGGTAGATCGCCGGCGGCCCCGGGAGCATCGTGATCTGCTCCTCCTGCACCGTCGCCATCACCGACGGCGTGTCGAACACCAGGTGGGGGAGCAGCGTGGTGCCGGTGAGCAACGACGCGACCAGGCCGGATTTCAATCCGGCGGTGTGGAACAACGGGTACACCAGCAGGTAGCGGTCGCCGTGGCGCAGGCCGACGACGTCGGCCCACGACGCGTACGCGCGCACGCTCGCGCCGTGGCGCAGCATCGCGCCCTTGGGCGCGCCCGTCGTGCCGCTGGTGAAGATGATGTCGCACATCGTCTCGCCGGTGAGCGCCGACTCGCGCGTCTCCACCTCGGCGTCGCCGATCGACGCGCCCCGCGCCAGGAAGTCGTCCCAGCTCACGGTGCCGGGCGGCACGCTGCCTTCGAGGACCACGATCTCCTCGACCAGGTCGCGCGCGCCGGCCTCCTCGAGCAGCGCGACGTAGTCGGTGTCGAGGAAGTCGGTGACGGTGAAGAGGAAGCGGGCGCCCGACGTGCGCAGCACGTGCGCCGCCTCCGTGCCCTTGAACCGGGTGTTCAGGGGCACGAGCACGCCGCCGGCCGCGTAGAGCCCGAGGGCGGCGACGATCCAGCGGTGGATGTTCGGCGCCCACACCGAGGCCCGGTCGCCGGGTTGCAGGCCGCTGGCGAGGAAGGCCCGCGCCGCGTCGCGCACCGCGGTGTCGAGCTGGGCGAACGTGAGCCGGGTGTCGCGGTCGACGACTGCTTCGTCGTCGGGCCACCGGGCCGCGGCCCGGTGCACGACCCCGGGCACGGTCTCGGGCAAGGGTCCGGTGGGGGTGCTCACGGAGCGGAATATACAATCCCGCGTCCTGACGCACCGTCAGATCCGAACGACACACAGGGGGAGCCGTGGGGCTGCTCGACGGCAAGGTAGCGATCGTCACCGGCTCGGGCCACGGCATCGGTCGCGGCCACGCGATGGAGATGGCCCGCCACGGCGCCAAGGTGGTCGTGAACGATCTGGGCGGCAGCGAGCGGGGCGAGGGCAGCGGGAAGGCCGCCGACGACACGGTCAAGCTCATCGAGGACGCCGGCGGCGAGGCGGTCCCGAACTACGCCAACGTCGCCGACCACGAGCAGTGCGGCGAGCTCGTCCAGCAGGCCATCGACACCTTCGGGAAGCTCGACATCCTCGTCAACAACGCGGGCATCGTGCGCGACGCCGCGATCTGGAACATGCCGGTCGAGGACTGGGACGCGGTGATGGCGGTGCACGTGCGGGGCACGTGGTCGACGTCGCACTTCGCGGCCAAGCACTTCCGCGACCGGGTGAAGGCCGACGACGACGTGCACGGTCGCATCATCAACACCACCTCGGGTGCCGGCCTCGGCGGCAACTTCGGCCAGTCGGGCTACGCGACGGCCAAGGCGGCGATCGTGGGCATGACGCTCACCGTCGCCCAGGAGCTGTACCGGTCGGGCGTGACCGTCAACTGCATCGGCCCCGCCGGCCTCACCCGCATCACCGCGACCATGCCCGGATCGGGAGAGTCGTTCGAGCCCGACGAGGTGCCCGCGGGCGAGTGGAACCCGATGGACCCGAAGAACAGCTCGCCGGTCGTGGCGTGGCTGGCCAGTGACGAGGCCGACTACGTCACCGGGCAGGTCATCCGGGTCATCCACGACAAGCTCATCTGGATGGGCGGCTGGTACGAGCGCAAGGAGATCAGCTGCGACGGCAAGCCGTGGGACGCCGAGAAGCTCGGCATGCTCATGGCCACCGAGATCTTCGAGACCCGCCACCGGGGGATGGAATTCCGTCCCCTCTAGTCCTGGAGCACGACCCACTTCTCCGAGGAGCCCCACATGGCCATGCCCACCGACGTCCCGATCATCGACTGCATGATCAGCTTCCCGATCGCCGACAAGAAGGCGATGTACGAGTTCATCACCAAGCAGACCAAGGACTCGCAGTCGAAGGACGAGTACAAGTTCCCGGTCGAGTACATGTTCAAGGACGTGCCCGACGAGGCCGACTCGGGTGAGGACCCGGTGGCGGTGACGCTGCGGGAGATGGACAAGCACAACATCGAGAGGGGGCTCATCGGCATCGGGAGCGACAACTCGCAGCGTGCGCTGAAGGAACACCCCGACCGGTTCGTCGCCGCGTTGAGCGTCGACCCCAACGACATCATGGGCTCGCTCGGGAAGATCGTGGAGGGCCACGAGAAGTACGACATCCGGGCCGTCGACGTGTTCCCCTGCGGCTTGTTCCCGCAGATCGCGATCAACGCGCCGCAGATGTACCCCATCTACGCCAAGTGCTGTGAGCTCGGCATCCCCGCATGGGTCAACGCCGGCGTCCCGGGGCCACGATTGAAGTTCGACGCGCAGCGCGTGGACTACATCGACGACGTGATGTACGACTTCCCCGACCTGGTGTTCGTGACCCGCCACGGGTGCGAGCCCTGGGAGGAGCTCGCGGTCAAGCTCATGCTGAAGTGGCCCGGCCTCCACTACTGCACCAGCGCGTTCGCGCCCAAGCACTATCCCAAGGCGATCATCGACTACGCGAACACGCGCGGCGCCGACAAGATCATCTACGCCGGGTACTTCCCGATGGGGCTCACCCTCGACCGCATCATGGGCGACATGGTGGACGTGCCGTTCCGTGACCACGTGTGGCCCAAGTTCCTGCGCGAGAACGCGGAGCGGGTGCTCAAGCTCACGTGACCGACGGGCGCACGCTCCGCTGGCACGACGACGAGCAGCTCACGCCGGCGCAGCGGGCCGCGCTGTCGGGCCCCGGCGCGCCGTTCGAGCGGACCGTCGAGGACGTCCTCGGAGCACCCGTCGAGGTGTTCGTCCAGCGGCCGCGCAACCTGGTGCAGGTGTTGCAGGACGCAGTGGCGCAATTCGGCGATCGCCCCTACCTGCTCTTCCCCCACGAGACGGTCACGTTCTCGGCGTTGCCGGCCCGCACCGCCGCGTACGCCAAGGTGCTCGCGGACGAGTACGGCGTGGGCAAGGGCGACCGGGTCGCGTTCGCGAGCGCCAACAGCCTCCCGTACGCGCTCGCCGAGTGGGCGACGGTCGTCCTCGGGGGCATCATCGTGGGGCTCAACGGCTGGTGGACCGGTCCCGAGCTCGCGTACGGCGTGCAGCTCACCAGCCCGAAGGTCCTCTTCGGCGACGAAGCCCGCCTCGACCGGCTGGCCGAGGTCGGCATCACCGATGGCGACGTCCCCCTGATCCCCTTCGAGACGCTCGTCGAGCAGGTGGCGGCGCGCGCCGACACCGGCGTCGCGCTGCCCGAGGTCGCCATCGACGAGGACGATCCGTTCATGATCCTGTTCACGTCGGGCACGACCGGCCGCCCCAAGGGCGCCACCCTCACCCACCGCAACCTCGTGCACATGGGGTCGGCGATGGCGTTCGGCCGCGCCGTCAGCATGCTCGTGAACGGAATCGTGCCGTCGCCGGACGCACCGCCCCCGGCCTCGATCTGCGCCACCCCGTTCTTCCACATCTCGGGCACCGCGCCGCTGTTCATGACCGGTGCGCGGTTCGGCAGCACGTTGATCTTCCCGCCGCCCGGCCGCTGGGACCCGGGCACACAGCTCCAGCTGACCGCCGAGCACCGGGTCTCGGCGTGGTCGGGGGTGCCGACGCAGTTCTGGCGCATGCTCGAGCATCCCGACTTCGACGCGTTCGACCTCTCGTCGCTCACGCTCGTCTCCTCGGGCGGCGCGCCGTTCCCGCCCGAGCTCATGCGCGTGCTCAACGAGAAGATCCCGACCGCGCAGCTCTCGAACGGATACGGCATGAGCGAGACGATGGGTGCGGGCACCTTGTTGTCGGGCGCCCGCTACGTCACGCACCGCGAGTCGGTGGGTGCGCCGTATCCCACCATCGAGGTCCAGATTCGCGACGACGACCGCACCGTGCTGCCCGAGGGCGAGGTCGGCGAGATCTGCCTGCGCGGCGCGGTCGTCTTCCGGGGCTACTGGGACGATCCCGACGCCACCGCCGCGGTGCTCGACGCCGAGCGCTGGTACCACAGCGGCGACTACGGGCGCATCGACGACGGCGTGCTCTGGCTCGAGAGTCGCATGCGCGACCTCATCCTGCGCGGCGGCGAGAACATCTACCCGATGGAGATCGAGCACCGGCTGATCGAGCATCCCGACATCGCCGACGCGGCCGTGATCGGGGTCGAGCACCGCACGCTGGGGCAGGAGGTCAAGGCGTTCGTCGTCCTGCAGGAGGGGGCGTCGCTCGAACCGGCGGCGGTGCAGGAGTGGGCGGGGCAGTCCCTGGCCCCGTTCAAGGTGCCGGCGTACGTCGAGTTCCGCGACTCCTTGCCGTACACCCAGACCGGCAAGGTGATGAAGCACGAGCTGGAACGCGAGCAGTCCTCGAGCTAGGTCACGATCGGCGGTGGGTCGCCCGTCGCCCGTTCCCACGCCTTCGCCGCGCCGCGCTGGGCGACGACCCGCGCCACGCTGGCGCCGACGCCGATGGCGACCGCCCAGGCCAGGGCGTCGCGCCAGCCGACGTCGCGGGCGGCCGGGTTCTCGGGCGGATCCTCGTGCCTGGTGGTCCGCCAGGTGGTGACCGCGAGCCGGCGCACGGTGGTCGCCGCGGCCATGCCCGCGGCGGTGGCGACGAGCTGCCAGATGCGGCGGTCCAGGCCGTCCTTGAGGTTCGCCATCTCGCGGTTGTGCCCGGGACGGCGCCCGGCCAACCCTGGTTCTCAGTCCAGCTGCCCCAGCACGCCGTCACGCGCGTTCGGGAGGGCCAGCAACTCGGCGAAGGCCCGGTTCTCGAGCTCCCGGGCGCGGGCGATGCCCTCGCGCTCGGCGTCCAGCAGCAGGCGCTTGGTCGCCATCAGCGACGGCAGCGGCTTCGATGCGATGCGGGCGGCGAGCGCGAGCGCCTCCGGCACCAGCTCGTCGGGTGAGCACTGCCGGATCGCGAGCCCGGTGGCGACGGCCTGCTCGGCGGTGATCCAGTCGGAGGTGAACAGCGAGAGCGAGGCCTGCTGGCGCCCCATGCGGCGGGGGAGCAGGTAGCTGCTCGCGGCCTCCGGCGCCACCCCCATGTTCGTGAACGGTGCCAGCAGGCGCGCCCGGTCCGACACGAGCACCAGGTCGCAGTGGGCGAGCATGGTGAAGCCGAGGCCGACGGCGGCGCCGTTCACCGCCGCGAGCAGCGGCTTGGGGAATTCCTGCAGCGTGTCGACGAAGGCGGGGAAGCCGGTGCGGTCGGGTCGCGGCGCCCCCGCGTCGTTGGGGACCGCCTCGGCCATCTCGAGCAGGTCGGTGCCGGCGCAGAACGCCTTGCCCGCACCGGTGAACACGACCGCGCCGACCGCGTCGTCGGTGGCCGCGGCGCGCAGGGCATCGGCCGACGCGTGATAGAGCTCCTCGTTGAACGCGTTCGCACGGTCGGGCCGATCGAAGGTGATGAGGCGCGCGCCGTCGTGGTCGTCGATCTGCAGCACGGGCGTCAGCCTACGGCGAGCATCAGCGACACGAACTCGACCGCGGCGTCGCCGACCGGCTGCCACTTGTGGTGCGTGCCCCGCTGGACCACCGCCTCGCCCGGACCGACCACCACCGGCTCGGTGCCGGGCAGAGCCAGCTCCAGCCTCCCGGACACCACGATGTCGACGTCGATGGTGGCGGTCGTGTGCCACCCCGCCGCGCCCGGGTCGTGCCCCGCGGGGAGCCGCACCCAGCGAAAGGCCACGCCGCCGCCGCGGGGTTCGAGCTCCCAGCCGCCTTCGGGGTCGCCGCCCTGCTCGGGCGACGCCAGCGGCCCTCCGGACTGCCAGAGCTCGACCAGCGCGACGCCGTCGTCGGCCCCCGGTGAGAGCGCGCACGGCGGGAAGCCGTCGACCGCCGCGTACGAGGTGCCGTCGTCGCGGGTGGCGGCCACGAGCCGCCGGGGGCGGCCGTCACCGGCGGCGCTCGCCGCCGCCAGCGCCACGGTGGGATCCGGCGTCGCCGTGGCATCCGGCCGGACCATGCACACGACGTAGGTGCAGGGTGCGTCGCCCGCCACCCGCCACCGGTGCGGGTTGCCGCGCTGCACGACGACGTCGCCGGGTCCGAGCTCGTGCTCGCCGTCGTCGAGGCCGAGCACGATGCGACCGTCGAGCACGACCATGAAGTCGAGGGTGTCGGTGGCGTGCGTGCCGGGACGGTCGGGGTCGTCGCCGTCGACCCGGATCCAGTCGCCGCCGCCCTCGCCGCCGGGCAAGCGGATGAGCATCACCGAACAGCCGCCCGGCGGCGGCTCGAGCCGTCGGGGGCCGTCAGGGACGTCACCGCCGTCGTCGACGGTCGCAGGCGCGCCGTCGAGCCACAACCAGTGCGCGAGCCCGAAGCCGTCCGCCTCGATGGTCCCGGGCGGGCGGTCGTCCGAGAGGATCACGTCCCGCCCGTCCGCGTCGTGACCGGTGACAACCCTGCGTGCGGTGAACTCCATGGGCCGGGACGCTACGCCCACGTCACCCGTCCCGTCGACGGTAGCGACCGAACAGCCGGCGTCCCAGACGAGCGTGCACCACCGACTCGCGGCCGAACTGGGCTTCGCCACCGTCATCCTCCGAGCCGTCCGTTTACCGGACCCATGGGTCCGGTACGACGACGGAGTTCCGCGACCCGTCCCGTCACGTAGACTGGCGGGCGAAGGGGAGTATCCCGTCAGCGGTCGTCGTCATCACGGCACCTGCTCTTAGCGAGCGTGCCCGGCGCACCGTGCCTCGTCTCCGGATCGAGGTGGGAGAGACCTTCGGACGTGTCAGCGCCAGCGCACTCCGAAGGACGGACCCCCGATGGATCTCGGCATCGACGTCAGCCTGTGGCACTGGGCCGCACTGCTCGGGCTCATCGTGGCCCTGCTCACGGTCGACCTCCTGCTGCACCGCGGCAACCAGGAGCCCACCGCGAGGCACGCCCTGGTCGAGTCCGCGGTCTGGGTGGCGTGCGGGCTGGGCTTCTCGGTCGTGATCCTGCTCCTCTTCGGCGGTGCCGCCTTCGGCGAGTACCTGAGCGGCTACGTGATCGAGAAGTCGCTGAGCATCGACAACGTCTTCGTGTGGGCGGTGATCTTCTCCACGTTCGCGATCCCCGCCCGCTATCAGCACCGTGTGCTCTTCTGGGGCATCTTCGGCGCGCTGGCGATGCGCGCGGTGTTCATCTTCGCCGGCACCGCGCTGATCGACCGCTTCTGGTGGACGCTCCTGCTCTTCGGTGTGGTGCTGGTGGTGTCGGGGTTCAAGGTGCTGCGCCACCGCGACGACGAGGGCGCCCACGGCCACGATCGCGCGGTGAAGCTGCTGGGGCGCTTCCTCCCCGTCCGCTCCGAGCTCGACGGCCAGCACTTCGTCGTGCGCGAGGCCGGCAAGTGGGTGGCCACCCCGCTGCTGGCCGCGCTCGTGGTGGTCGAGGTGACCGACGTGGTCTTCGCGGTCGACAGCGTGCCCGCGATCCTGGCGGTGTCGCGCGAGCCGTTCATCGTGTTCTCGTCGAACGCGTTCGCGATCCTGGGTCTGCGCGCGATGTACTTCCTGTTGGGCGACGCCCGTGAGCGCTTCCACTACCTGGCCCACGCGCTGGGCGCGATCCTCGTGTTCGTCGGGCTGAAGATGGCGCTGTCGCACTGGTGGCACGTGGAGACGCTCGCGTCGCTCGGCGTCATCGTCGCCATCCTCGTGGTGGCGATCGGCGCCAGTGTCGTGCGCAACCGACGTGCAGAAGGTGTGGCGATCGGGGATCATGTCGCTCGTGAAGGGTGACCGGGTCGAGATCGTCGTGGAGCTGGGCGGCGGCGAGACCCGCACCTACGAGATCGTCGCCACCCGTGCCGGCCGCCGGGTGGAGACCACGACCGGCCGGGGCATCGTCGAGGTCACCGAGGTGACCCGCACCGGCGAGGTGGTGCGCACCGCACGTTTCATGCAGGCCCGGGTGATCGCGGTCGTCGAGCACCCCGCCGACGACGGTGCGGCGTCACCCGAGCGCCCGGCCCCCGCCAACCAGCCCGGGTTGGGCTTCTAGGGATAGCGTTCAGCCCATGCAGCTCGCCGAACTCGTCGTCCCCGAGAGCACCGTGGTGCTCACCCAGGAATGCCAGAAGGGCGTCATCGGAGACCTGAGCCTGCTCCCCGCGCTGGCGGAGTCGGCCCGGGCGACGGGCATGATCGAGAACGTCGGCCGGATCGTGAAGGTCGGTCGCGACGCCGGGTGTGGGGTCCTCCACTGCATCGCGGCCACGCGTGCCGACCGGCGCGGTGCGAGCACTAACGCGCCGCTGTTCGCCGGGACCGCCAAACGGCCGGTGACGATGCTCCCCGGGAGTGAGGGCACCGAGCTGGTCGACGGGATCGAAGCGGCCGACAGCGACCTCTTCTCCACCCGCATCGGCGGGCTGTCCCCGGTGAACGGCACCGACGCGCCCACGCTGCTCCGCAACCTCGGGGCGAAGACGGTGGTCATCGCGGGCGTGTCGACGAACGTCGCCATCCCGAATGCCACGTTCGACTGCGTCAACGCGGGGTTCAACGTGGTCATCGCGCGCGACGCGATCACCGGTCACCCGGCCGACTACACCGACGTGATCATCCAGAACACCCTCTCGCTGGTCGCCAAGATCTGCACGACCGACGAGCTGGTGGACGTCTGGAGTTAGATCGGCAGGTCGACCGCCGGCGCGATCTTGGCGAGCAGGTCGCGCAGCTGCACCAGCTCCGCCGACGTCAACGACTGGATCGGCGCCTCGTCGAGCGCCCGCTCGAAGAGCTTCCGCCGCAGTGCCTCGCCCTCCGCGGTGACCACCAGCCTGCGGACGCGCCGGTCGGACGGGTCGATCGTGCGCGAGACCAGGCCGCGTTCCTCGAGGCGGTCGACGATGTCGGTCACGTTGGACGCGTCGAAGTGCAGGCACTGCGCGAGCTCCCGTTGCGAGCACGGTTCACCGAGGTTCTTCA
>DATBBL010000116.1:0-2936 GCA_036271015.1 Acidimicrobiia bacterium | reverse complement strand
GAGATCGACGAGGACACCGTCGACTTCACGCCCACCTACGACGGCCGCACCAGCGAACCCGTCGTCCTCCCCGCGAGATTTCCCAACCTCCTGGTCAACGGAGGAGGCGGGATCGCCGTCGGTATGGCGACGAACATCCCGCCGCACAACCTCGGGGAGGTGATCGACGCGGTGCAGCACCTGCTGGAACACCCCGACGCGACGGTCACCGACCTCATGCAGTTCGTGAAGGGTCCCGACTTCCCGTCGGGCGCGCTGATCCTCGGGCGCAGCGGGATCCACGACGCCTACACGACCGGTCGCGGCTCCATCAAGATGCGGGCGGTGGCCGAGATCGAGGAGGGCCGCAAGGGCGACATGCGCATCGCGGTCACCCAGGTGCCGTACCAGACCTCGGTCGAGGTGATCGGCCAGAAGATCGCCGAGCTGGTCAACGACCGGAAGATCGAAGGCATCCGCGACGTCCGCAACGAATCGTCCGGCGACACCGTGCGGCTCGTCGTCGAGCTCAAGCGCGACGCCAACGCCCAGGTCGTGCTGAACCTGCTCTACAAGCACACGCCGATGCAGACCAACTTCCCGGTGCACATGCTGGCGTTGGTCGACAACGTGCCGAGGCTGCTCGACCTCAAGACCGCGCTGGCGGTCTACATCGAGCACCAGAAGGAGATCATCCAGCGGCGCACCGAGTTCCGCCTGCGCAAGGCCAAGGAGCGGGAGCACATCGTCGAGGGCCTGGTGAAGGCGCTCGACATGATCGACGCCATCATCGCCCTGATCCGGGGCGCCGAGGACGTCGACACCGCCCGCGCCGGCCTCATGGTGGCGCCGTTCGAGTTCACGGAGATCCAGGCCAACTACATCCTCGACATGCAGCTGCGTCGCCTGACCCAGCTCGAGGGTCAGAAGCTCCGCGAGGAGCTCGAGGAGCTGCGCGCCACCATCGCCGAGCTGCAGTCCATCCTCGACAGCCCGGCCAAGCTCGCCGCGGTGATCAAGGACGAGCTGGCCGAGGTGCGCGACAAGTACGCCGACGAGCGGCGCACCGAGCTCACCGTCGACGTCGGCGACCTCGACGTGCTCGACCTGATCGACGACGAAGAGGTCATCGTCGTGCTCTCGAGCAAGGGCTACATCAAGACCGTGGCCGCTGACGCCTTCCGCCGCCAGGGCCGCGGTGGGCGAGGGGTGCGGGGCGGCAACCTGCGTGACGAGGACTTCGTCGCTCATCTGCTGACCACGACCGCGCACTCGTACCTGTTGTTCTTCTCGAACCGTGGGAAGTCGTATCGACTGCGGGCGCACGAGATCCCCATGAAGGAGCGCACCGCACGCGGCACCGCGTTGGTCAACCTCCTCCCGCTGGAGGCCGACGAGCGGATCCAGGCCGTGATCGACACCCGCACCTACGAGGACGGCTCGTTCCTCTTCTTCGCCACCAAGAACGGCGTGGTGAAGAAGACCAAGATGCAGGAGTACGACTCGCCCCTGGCGCGCAACGGACTCATCGCCATCAACCTCCAGCCGGGCGACGAGCTGGTCCAAGTGGTGCAAACCAGCGGCGAGGACGACATCTTCATGGTGTCGCGCGGTGGGATGACCATCCGCTTCTCCGAGGACGACGTCCGGGCCATGGGGCGGGCGACGGCCGGCGTGCGGGGCATGAAGCTCAAGAACGACGAGGACGCCGTGGTGGGGTGCGCGGTGGCCCGGGACGGCGCGGTCATGCTCTTCGTGAGCTCGAGCGGCCACGGGAAGCGGACCCGGCTCGACGCGTTCAACCGTCAGGGGCGTGGCGGGCAGGGGGTGCGGGGTATGAAGATCACCGCTTCCCGGGGTGCCGTGGTGGCCGCGTTCACCGTGAGCCCCACGGATGAGATACTCGTCTTCTCCTCGGGTGGAAATATCATCCGCATGGAAGCCAAGGAGATCTCGGCGCAGGGTCGGGACGCCACCGGGGTACGAGTCGCCCGGCTGGAAGCCGGCGAAACGGTGAGTGCAGTGGCCCCGGTGCTGGAGGCCGAGACCGCGGCCGGAGAGGACGCCTGAGACCGATGGGGAGCGTGGCCGACGACATCGGGCCGGAGACGGCCGTCCGCCCGCCGCCGCGCGACCCCGCGCGGGTCCCGGCGTCCGCCGCCCTTCCGCTCGACGGGAAGGACGGGAAGGAGGCGCCCGCTCCGCAGACGCCGTCCCCGACCGGGGCGGCCCGCGCCCTGCCGGTCGCCGAGACCGAGCGCCGCTACCGCCAGACCATCCATCGGGTCGACCTCTGGTCGGTGCTCAAGATCTCGGTGTGCTTCTACATCTGCGGCATGGCCGTCACCATGGTGGCGCTGGTCGCGCTCTGGGCGATCGCCGACGCCGCCGGCGTCATCCACAGCGTCGAGAAGTTCATGGGCGACCTCCTCCAGACCAAGAACTTCACCTTCCTCGACGGGGAGATCCTGCGCGGCGCGTTGCTCGTGTCGGCCGTCCTCGTCGTGCTGCAGATCGTCATCACGGTCATCGCGGCCGCGTTCTACAACGTGTTCGCCGAGCTCTTCGGGGGCATCGAGATCACCATCTCCGAGGACGAGTCCGCGTTGTAGTCACCGGTTCCCGAGCACCGGGCCTTTGCTACTCTCAGCGGCTCGCCGGGGCTATAGCTCAGTCGGTTAGAGCGCATCCCTGATAAGGATGAGGTCGCTGGTTCGATTCCAGCTAGCCCCACCCACCCGGACCGGCCAATGTGCACATGATCCACTGTTCCCGCGCGTCCGGACTGGTGCCGATCATCGGCTCTCGATGATCCGGGCTGGCACCCCGACCGCGGTGCCGCCGTCGGGCACATCCCGGAGCACGACGGCGTTCGCGCCGATGCGCGCGTCGTTGCCCACCGTGATCGGGCCGAGCACCTTGGCTCCGACGCCGACCATCACATTGTCACCGATGAG